>SCUF01000439.1 GCA_004298325.1 Betaproteobacteria bacterium
CGTCTACGAGAACGAGGGCAAGCGCTCCGGCGCCTACAGCGCCAACGTCTACGGCGTGGCGCCCTACGTGCTGATGAATTACAACGACACCCAGGACGCGCTGTTCACGTTCGCGCACGAAACCGGCCACGCCATGCACTCGGTGCTGTCCAACGAGGCGCAGCCTTTCGTGACTTCGAGCTACACGATCTTCGTGGCGGAAGTCGCTTCCACGACCAATGAGCGCTTCCTGCTGGAGAAGCTCCTCGAGCGCACTTCCGACCCCAAGGAGCGCTTCCTGCTGCTGCAGCACGCGGTCGACGCCATCGTCGGGACGTTCTACACGCAGGTGATGTTCGCGGATTTCGAGCTGCAGGCGCACCGGCTGGCGGAACAAGGCAGGCCCGTCACGGCCGAGGTGCTGAACGGCCTGTACCTGCAGCTGCTGAAGGACTACTACGGCGACACGGTGACGATCGACGATCTCTACAAGTACACCTGGGCGCGCATCCCGCATTTCTACAATTCGCCGTACTACGTCTACCAGTACGCGACCTGCTTCGCGTCGTCAGCGAAGCTGTTCAAGGACATGACCACGGGCGCGCCGGCGGCGCGGCAGGCGGCGACCGAGCGCTACCTGAGGCTGCTGAAAAGCGGCGGCGGCGACCACCCGATGAAGCAGCTGCAGAAGGCGGGCGTCGATCTGACCCGGCGCGCCACCGTGCAGGCCGTGATCGACCAGATGGCGGAACTGGTCGCGCAGATGGAAGCGGAAGCCGCGCGGATCCGCTAGTGCCGGATCGGGCGCCGGCTCAGGCCGGGTTGTTCAGGTTGTACTTGAAATCGTCGCCCGGGTGCTCGACCGAAATGCCGAGGTACTCGCGCCGGGAGGCCTCGGTCTCGAAGTAGATCTTGAGCGCGGACTCGCCGCTGCCTTCGATCACGAACGGGTGGCCTTCGGGACTCGGGACGTCGTTGAGGGTGATCGGGTCGGTGGTGGAGATTCTCATGGTCGATCCTCCGCAGTTGGAACGCTAGCGAAAGACGCGTCTTGCGGGTTTGATCGCGGTCAAGCCACAATCGCGTCATGACGCAGGCGCGAGCGGCTCTCATTGTCGGCGCGGGCGACTCGACCGGCGGCGCGATCGCGCGACGCTTCGCCCGCGAGGGCTACCTCGCGTGCGTGACGCGGCGCCACGCGGAAGCGCTGCAGCCGCTGGTGGCGCAGATCGAGGCGGCGGGCGGCAGGGCGCGGGCCTTCGGCTCGGATGCGCGGCGCGAGGAGCAGGTCGTCGCCCTCGTCGATACCATCGAGCGCGAAGTCGGGCCGATCGAGGTCGCGGTCTACAACGTCGGCGGCAACGTGCGCTTTCCGATCCGCGAGCTGACCAGCCGCGTCTACTTCAAGACCTGGGAGATGGGAGCTTTCGGCGGCTTCCTCACGGCGCGCGAAGTGGCGAAGGTCATGGTCCCGCGCGGCCGCGGCACGATGCTCTTCACTGGCGCCACGGCCAGCTTGCGCGGCGGCGCGGGGTTCGCGGCCTTTGCGGGCGCCAAGCACGCGCTCAGAGCGCTCGCGCAAAGCCTGGCGCGCGAGCTGGGCCCCCTGGGCATCCACGTCGCGCATGTCGTCATCGACGGCGCCATCGACACGCCGTTCATCCGCGACAGTTTCCCCGAGCGCTACGCGTTGAAGGAAAAGGACGGCATCCTCGACCCGGAGGCCATCGCGGCGAACTACTGGATGCTGCACTGCCAGGCGCGCAGTGCCTGGACCCACGAGCTCGACCTCCGGCCGTGGATCGAGAAATGGTGAGCGCGGCTATGCCTTTTCCGTCACTACGGCGGGCTGCGGCCGTTCGTTGACGGTCAGGCGGAACACGTCCGGCCGGGCGTAGTGACCGACGACGTCGAAGTCGTACTTGCCGCGGGCGATCTCGCCCGGATCGATCTTCGCGGTGAGGATGCATTCGCCGTCGTAATCCGGTCCCGCCAGGATCTCCCCGAGCGGGCTCACGATGCAGCTGCCGCCCTCGGAAATCACGGTATCGGGATCATCGCCCTGGATGGCGCGGTAATCGGCCGGAAAGTCGCGCCGGCGCGTGAACTGGTTGCAGGACAGGACGAAACAGCGGCCCTCCAGCGCGACGTGCTGCATCGTCGGGATCCAGGTCTTGCGGCCGTCGGCGGTCGGCGCGCACCAGAGCTGGATGTTCTTCGCATACATCGCGGTGCGCAGCAGGGGCATGTAGTTTTCCCAGCAGATCACGGCGCCGAGCCGCCCCAGCGGCGTATCGAATACGGGCAGGGTGGAACCGTCGCCGAAGCCCCACACCAGGCGCTCCATCGCCGTCGGCATCAGCTTGCGATGCTTGCCGAGGTAGCTGCCGTCGGGGGCGAAGAACAGCACCGTGCAGTAGAGCGTGCCGATTTCGCGCTCGATTACCCCGACGACCAGATGCAGGCGGTTCTCGCGCGCCACGCGCGCCATGAAATCGACGCCCGGGCCGGGCACGTCCACGGCGGAATCGAAATAGCGCCGGAAGTCCTCCCGGCCCTCGCGCGTGCGCATGCCGACGCGGGCGCCGAAATCGAGGCCCTTGGGATAGGCGGAGACGAACGCTTCCGGGAACAGCGCGAGTTTCGCGCCGCGGCGTGCCGCATCGGCGGCGAGCTGGCGCAGCTTGTCGAGCGTGCGCTCGCGATCGAAGGGCACCGGTGCGGCCTGGACCACGGCGGCGACAAAGGTTTCGCTCATGACGGGCAATCGAGAATACGGCCGGGGCGCGGGCGGGAACAGGGATCGCGATCAACTTTTCCGCGACTGCCGAACGCGCTACACTGGCTGCGGCTGCGGGAGAGCGCGGCGAAGAGCCGCCGCCGAAGGCGTAATCTCCCATGATCGCTCAGGTCTAGACACCGCGGCCGCAGAAACGCCGAACTGGAGAGCGGCGCTCCCGCTGCGGGGTGCGCCCACCGAAGGGGCAACACGGGCAGGTCCCGTGGAAACTCTCAGGTCACAGGACAGGGGGAGCGGCACGGGGCGCCTCGGCGCTCTGCTGCAAGCGCTCCGTGGACTGAAAGATTACCTTGACCGAAGCCCCGCTCCTGCGCACCCCACTTCACGCGCTCCACCTCGCGCTCGGCGCCCGCATGGTGCCGTTCGCCGGCTATGAGATGCCGGTGCAGTATGCGGCGGGCATCCTTGCAGAGCACCGGCACACGCGCACGCACGCGAGCCTGTTCGACGTCTCGCACATGGGACAGGCGCGCCTTCCGCTCGCCGCAGCCGCGGCGCTCGAGGCGCTCGTGCCGGTCGATGTGCTTGGCCTGGCCGCGGGACGCCAGCGCTACGCGTTCTTCACCAACGAGGCCGGCGGCATCCTCGATGACCTGATGTTCAGCCATGCGGGTGATTACTACTTCGTCGTGGTCAACGCGGCGCGCAAGGTGCACGATTTCATGTTGCTGGCGAAGCATTGTGGTGCCGAGGTGCTGGCCGATCGCGCATTGCTGGCGTTGCAGGGACCGCTGGCGGCCCGGGTCATGGCAGGGCTGAGTCCCGCTACCGGGGCGCTCGCGTTCATGCAGACAGCCGCGCTGGCGATCGGCGGCGCGGCGTGCTTCGTTTCACGCTCCGGGTACACGGGCGAAGACGGTTTCGAGATTTCGGTGCCGGCGGGCGAAGCCGAGCGGCTCGCGAAGCTGCTGCTCGCGCAGCCGGGCGTGGCGCCGGCAGGACTGGGAGCACGCGATTCGCTGCGGCTCGAGGCCGGGTTGTGCCTCTACGGTCACGACATCGACGCATCGACGACCCCGGTCGAGGCCGGGATCGAGTGGGCGATCCAGAAAGTGCGCCGTCGCGGCGGCGCCCGGGCGGGCGGTTTTCCCGGCGCCGATGTCATCCTGCCGCAGCTCGAGCACGGCACGGCGCGCCGCCGCGCGGGCGTCCTTCCCGAGGGGCGCGCGCCGCTGCGCGAAGGGGAAACGCTGCTGGATGCGGTCGGCCGCAGCGTCGGCCGGCTGACGAGCGGCGGCTTCGGCGCCACCGTGAACGCTCCCGTCGCCATGGGTTACGTCGAATCGCCGCTGGCGCGGCCCGGCACCGGACTGACCGCGATGGTGCGCGGCAGGCCGCGCGCCTGCCGCGTCGCCGCTCTGCCCTTTGTTCCACATCGCTACTACAGGGAAAAGACGCCATGACGACGCTGCGCATGACCGAAGACCACGAGTGGATCCGCATCGACGCCGCCGGCATCGGCACCGTGGGCATCACGCAGTTCGCCCAGGAACAGCTGGGCGACATCGTTTTCGTGGAGCTGCCGGCGGTCGGCCGCCAGCTGGCACAGGGCGAGGACGCGGCAGTGATCGAGTCGGTGAAGGCCGCCGCCGAGTGCAAGTCGCCGGTGTCGGGCACGGTGACGGAGGCCAACGGCGCGCTGGCCGACGAGCCGGGCAAGATCAACCAGGATCCCATGGGCGCGGGCTGGTTCTTCAAGCTCCGGCTCGATGATCCGAAACAGCTCGAGAGGCTGCTGGACGAAGCCGCCTACCAGGCCAAGACGGCCAAATGAACGCTCCGGATCGCTTCGCGCGCCGCCACATCGGGCCCGATGCCGGCGAGCAGCGCCGCATGCTCGATACGCTCGGCTTGCGCGATCTCGACACGCTCGCGGAACGCGCGGTGCCGGGCTCGATCCGGCGCACCGCGCCGCTGCAGCTGCCGCCGGCCAGGACGGAAGCCGAGGCGCTCGAGGCGCTGCGCGGCCTGGCGGCGCAGAACCGGGTGATGCGCTCCTTCATCGGCCGGGGCTATTACAACAGCCATACGCCGTCGGTCATCCTGCGCAACGTGCTGGAGAACCCGGCCTGGTACACGGCCTACACGCCCTACCAGCCGGAAATCTCGCAGGGACGGCTCGAGGCCCTGATCGTCTTCCAGACCCTGGTGGCGGATCTCACGGGGATGGACATCGCCAACGCCTCGATGCTCGACGAGCCCACGGCGGCGGCCGAGGCGATGGCGCTGGCGGCGCGCGTCACGCGCTCGAAGAGCATGCGCTTTTTCGTCGACGCCGATTGCCATCCGCAGACGCTTGCCGTGGTGCGCACCCGCGCGGCGGCGGCCGGGATCGTCATCGTGACCGGCGATGCGCTGCGCGATCTCGCAGGCGCAGACGTGTTCGGTGCCCTGCTACAGTATCCGGGCACGCGCGGCGAGGTCCGCGACCTGCGCGCCGCCGTGGCCGGGGCACGAGAGTGCGGCGCGGTGGTGGCGCTCGCCTGCGACCTGCTGGCACTTTGCCTGCTGGTGCCTCCGGGGGAACTGGGCGCGGACATCGCCCTCGGCTCGGCGCAGCGTTTCGGCGTGCCGCCGGGCTACGGCGGCCCGCATGCCGGTTTCCTTGCCACGCGCGAGGCGCACCTGCGCATGCTGCCGGGACGTCTCGTCGGCGTGACGATCGATGCCGCGGGCGGCACGGCGTACCGGCTTGCGCTGCAGACGCGCGAGCAGCATATCCGGCGCGAAAGGGCGACCAGCAACATCTGCACCGCACAAGTGCTGCTCGCGGTGATCGCCGCGATGTACGCGGTGTATCACGGCCCGCAGGGCCTGGTGGCAATCGCGCGGCGCGTGCACCGGCTGAGCGCGATCCTGGCGGCGGGCCTGGAGCGCTCGGAGCTCGAAGTCCCGGTGCAGGGGTTCTTCGACACGGTAGCGATCTACACCGGCGCGCGGACGCAGGCGGTGCTCTCGGCGGCGCGCGGTCGCGGCTACAACCTGCGCGAGCTGGATGCCGAGACGATCGGCATTTCGCTCGACGAAACCGCAACGCGCGCCGACGTCGAGGCGATCTGGGCGGCGTTCGGCTGCCGGCCGCAATTCGAGGACCTCGAGGCCGTGCCGGACCGGCTGCCGGCGGCGCTGCTGCGCACTTCGCCCTATCTCCGGCATCCGGTGTTCCATCGCCATCGCTCGGAGACCCAGATGCTGCGCTACCTGCGCGGCCTTGCCGAGCGCGACATCGCGCTCGACCGCAGCATGATCGCGCTCGGTTCCTGCACCATGAAGCTGAACGCCGCCACCGAAATGGCGCCGATCACCTGGCCGGAGTTCAGCAGCATCCACCCCTTCGCTCCGCAGGAGCAGGCGCTTGGCTACCGGCGGCTGATCGCCGAGCTGGAGGCGTGGCTTGCCGAGATTACGGGCTACGACGCGGTCTCGGTGCAGCCCAACGCCGGTTCGCAGGGCGAGTTCTCCGGGTTGCTCGCCATCCGCGCCTGGCACGCCTCGCGCGGCGAGGGCCATCGCGACGTCTGCCTGATCCCGAGCTCGGCGCACGGCACCAACCCGGCCTCGGCGCATCTCGCGGGACTGCGCGTGGTGGTCATAGCCTGCGACGCCGGCGGCAACGTCGATCTGGCCGACCTGGAGCGCAAGGCCGCCGCGCACGCCGGATCGCTCGCCGCGGTGATGGTGACCTATCCTTCCACGCACGGCGTGTTCGAGCCGGGAATCCGGCAGCTTTGCGAAATCGTCCACCGCCACGGCGCACAGGTGTATCTCGACGGCGCCAACCTCAATGCCCTGGTCGGACTCGCCGCGCCCGGTCTGTTCGGCGCCGACGTTTCGCACCTCAACCTGCACAAGACGTTCTGCATCCCGCATGGCGGCGGCGGACCCGGCGTGGGTCCGATCGCCGTGCGCGCGCATTTGGCGCCGTTCCTGCCGGGGCGCGGCCAAGTCGGGCCGGTGTCCGGCGCGCCCTACGGCAGCGCCGGGATCCTGCCGATCGCCTGGGCCTACATCGCCATGATGGGCGCCGACGGGCTGGCGGAGGCGACGCAGGTCGCGATCCTGAACGCCAACTACGTCGCGCGGCGGCTCGCGCCGCATTACCCCGTGCTTTACACGGGCGCGAACGGGCTGGTGGCGCACGAATGCATCATCGACCTGCGGCCGCTGAAGGATGCCTCCGGCATCCTCGTCGACGATGTCGCCAAGCGGCTGATGGATTTCGGCTTTCACGCCCCGACCATGTCGTTCCCGGTGCCGGGGACGCTGATGATCGAGCCGACCGAGTCGGAATCGATGCCTGAACTCGACCGTTTCTGCGACGCCATGATCGCGATCCGCGAGGAGATCCGCGCGGTGGCAGAGGGACGGCTGCCGCGCGACGACAATCCGCTCCGGAACGCGCCGCACACGGCGGCGTCACTGATGGCCGAGCCATGGACGCATCCCTATTCGCGCGAGCAGGCGGCGTATCCGCTGCCGTGGGTGCGCGCCCACAAATACTGGCCGCCGGTCGGGCGCGTGGACCACGTCTACGGCGACCGGCACGTGTTCTGCACCTGTCCCCCGGCGCCTGCGCCTTGACGCATCCCGGTTCGGACCGCGGCTCCACGCCGTTTGCGACGCAGTTATCATGCGGCTCAGCATGAACGCAGTCGCCGAATCGCTGCAGGGGATTTTCGAGCGCCAGCATGCGGCGCAGCAGTCCGATCCCTATCCGGATCTCGAGGCGCGGCGGCGGCGCCTTTCGGCGCTCGAGGCTCTGGTGGCCGACAACCTGGAGCGCATCGCGCAGGCCATCAACCAGGATTTCAGCCGGCGGCCGGAGCGCGAAACGCGCCTGCTCGAGGGCTTTCCGGCGCTCGCAGGCATCCGGCACGCCAGACGACACGTGGCACAGTGGATGCGGCCGCAGCGCCGTCTCGCCTCGCGCTGGCTGCTGCCGGGACGCTCGCTGCTGCTGCCGCAGCCGCTCGGCGTGGTCGGCATCGTGTCGCCCTGGAACTACCCGCTGCTGCTGACGATAGCGCCGCTGGCGGCGGCGCTCGCCGCGGGCAATCGCGCCATGCTCAAGCTCTCGGAAGTGACGCCGCGCACTGCGGCAGAGCTCGCGACGCTGCTCGCGAAGTACTTCGGCGAAGACGAAGTGGCCGCGGTGCAGGGCGATGCCGCGACCGGTGCAGCGTTTGCGCGCCTGCCGTTCGGGCACCTTCTGTTCACCGGCGCCGGGCGTATCGGCCGCGAGGTGATGCGCGCCGCGGCAGAGCACCTGACGCCGGTCACCCTCGAGCTGGGAGGCAAGTCGCCCGCGATCGTGGCGCCCGGCTATCCGTTCGGCCATGCCGCCGAGCGCATCACGCTCGGCAAGTGCATGAACGCCGGCCAGACCTGCGTTGCGCCCGACTACCTGATGGTCCCCGAGGGCAGCGAGCGCGCCATGGTCGATGCCCTGCGCGCCGCCACCGACCGCCTGTATCCCGGCCTGCCGCACAACAAGGATTACGCGCACCTGGTTTCGGCGCGGCATTTCGAGCGCCTCGCTGCGATGCTCGAGGAGGCGCGCGCCGCAGGCGCCGTGATCGTGCCGCTGTCGTCCGCGATGGCGGCTCCGGATGCCGCGCGGCGCCGCTTTCCGCCCTACGCAATCGTGAATCCACCCGCCGGGCTCAGGCTGATGCGCGACGAGATCTTCGGGCCGCTGCTGCCGGTGATCGGCTACCGCGACCTCGACCAGGCCGTCGAGTTCGTCAACGCGCGCGAGCGGCCGTTGGCGCTTTACCTGTTCGATCGCGACGCGCGGCGAGTGAATCGCCTGCTCGAGCGCACGCTGTCGGGCGGCGTGACGGTGAATGACGTGTTCCTGCACGTGGCGGAGGAATCGCTGCCCTTCGGCGGCGTCGGCGCGAGCGGCATGGGCGCCTATCACGGCAGGGCGGGTTTCGAGACCTTCTCCAAGCTGCGCCCCGTATTCCTGCAGTCGCGCTGGGCGAGCACCTGGATGCTCAATCCGCCGTACGGCGGGCGCTTCGACCGGCTGCTGCGCTGGATGCTGAGGTGGTGAGTTTCCGCGCCGACTCCATGCGCGGCGCGTAACTTGCGCCCCTCAGATCTCGGCTTTTCCGGGACAGCACCGGAAAAGCCGAGAACGGGGAAAAAGCAGGAGACGCCCCGGCTTGTCCGCGCCGCGACCCCCGCCTACATCCAGCTGAAGGAAATGATGACGAAGTCGTCGCCCGAATCGCGCTGGCCGCCCATCTTGATGAGGCGCGATTTCTCCCCGATCAGCGCCTCGCACACCATGTCCTGGACGTACTCCTTGGGATCGATGGCCAGCGTCGAGCCGAGCGTGGCGGAATCGCGCTCGGATTCGAGCATCACCGAGTTGACGTAGTCGTAGCGATGCGAACCGGTCGAGGTGGCCCAGGTGGAAGCCATCTGGCCCTCCTTGCCCACCAGCTTGAGCCACATCGAGGCCGGGTTCTTCGACAGGATTTCGATGCCGGCCGAAACGCTCATCCCCGCCTTGGCGTCCAGACGCCGGATGACGCCGACCCACCAGTAGTCGGCGTCGCTGCGCTTCACCGCGCACATGCGGCCAATCTTGACCCATTCGCCGTGCTTCGGCGGCACTTCGACGCCGATGCCGTTGTCGCTCACGTCCTTCTCGGTCCACACCTCGGGTGCGACATCCAGCTCCTCCGCGACGAGCGACAGCTCGTGGCCGCGTTCCGCGTAGGTCGCTTCGATGGCGGCGAACTGGTCGGTGCCGACCTGGATCACCACGCGGCGGATGGCATCGAGCGAGTGCAGGATGTAGATCTTGCCCTGCGCGCGGGTGCGTTTGTTGAGGCGGAAGGGCCGCTCGGGACCCCAGTACAGCAGCAAGTGCTTGAGCACGCGCACCACGTCCCAGCGCGAGAACTCCTGGCCCTCCTTGCGGTCGCCCGGCAGCGGATTCGCCGCTTCGCGGTCGAGCATTTCCTTGAGGCGGTCGACGCCTGCGCCCGGGCCGAAGAAACGCGCCGTGGGCACGGCAGGGGGCGCATCGCCGTACTGGAACGGGCTGGCGGGCTGCGCCAGGTCGACGCAGAAGGGATGGGCGGGCGAGGGCTTGCCCGATAGCGCGAACGCGCTCGCGATGCGCGCCACCATGCGCGAGGCCAGTTCGACATGCTCGGGAGCGAGCGATTCGAGCGCGCCGACTTCCAGCAGCAGCGGCCGCAGCATCTCCTGCTGCGGCGTGGTGGGGGTCTGCTCGGCCCGGTAGGGCTTGGCGCTGCGGTTCTCGAGCCCGGACTTTTCCGCTATGCGGTAATAGCGGTACAGGCGGCCCCAGACCTGATTGTCCACGCCCTGGTAGTTCAGGTGGCGCACCTTTTCCTGCAATCCCGTGGAGCGCATGCCGCGGCACAGCACCGTCATCAGTTCCTCATCCACGCCGGCGCGCGCCTCGCCCTCGATGCCGAAATCGTCGACCAGGCAGTTGAGGTACGCCTCCGACAGGGCGGCACGGAAGGCGAGCGACTTCTGGCAACGGTCGCGCGAGCGGTGGTCGTGGATGCGGGCCTCGCCGAGGTACTGGTTGAGCAGGGTCTCCTCGAAGCGCAGGCCGGTGTCCTCGAGCGTGCGCAGCACCGCGGCGCGCAGTCCGGGTTCGAAGCCCGGGGTCTGGCTCACCGACTCGATCCAGCCCACGATCTCCTCGAGGGCCTTGCCCGGACTGGTCTCGGGCAGATCGGCGAGCAGCTTCTCGGCCTCCCGCACGCTGTACATCGGATGGTCGGGCTTTTCGCCGCCACCGCCGATTCCGCCCAGCCCCTTGAGCCACTTGAGCATGGCCTGTGCCCCCCTTTTTATGCGCGAATTCTAGCGCCTGGCCGCGTGGTCGGGTACACCGCGTGGTCCGGGACCTGCCGCGATTGGCGAAGTATGATGCAAATCAACCTACGCGGTTCTCCGCTAAACTAGCCTTTGCAGCTTCAGAGACCTACCAAGGGGGAGCACATGACGGATTCGAATGTTCAAGTGTCGCGTCGCAGGTTTCTCAAGACCGCCGCCGGCGGTGCCGCCGTGGCGGCGGGCGCGCTGCATGCGCCTTTCATCATCGCGCAGCCGGCGAAGCTCAAGATCGGCCTGATGCTGCCCTATACCGGGACCTTTGCGGCGCTGGGCACCGCGATCACCAATGCGTTCAAGCTCTATGTCGCCGAGAAGGGCGGCAAGCTCGGCGGCCGCGAACTGGAATACGTGGTGCTGGACGACGAATCCGATCCCGCCAAGGCCGTGGACAACGCCGGCCGCCTGGTCAATCGCGACAAGGTGGACGTGCTCGTCGGCACCGTGCACTCGGGCGTGCAGATGGGCATGGTCAAGGTGTCGCGCGAGTCCGGGGTGCTGTCGATCATTCCGAATGCGGGGGCCGGTGCCGCAACCGGGCAGCTGTGCGCGCCCAACATCTTCCGCAGCTCGTTCACCAACTGGCAGACCATCCACGCGCTCGGCAAGGTGATGATGGAGAAGGGACACAAGACGGCGGCCTGGATCAGCTGGAAGTACGCCGCGGGCCAGGAGATGTTCGAGGGCTTCAAGGAGGGCTACGAGAAGCTCGGCGGCAAGATCGTGAAGGAGTTGTGGCTGCCGTTCCCGAACGTCGAGTTCCAGGCTCTGCTCACCGAGGTCGCCGCGGCCAGGCCCAGCGCGACCGCGTGTTTCTTCGCGGGCGGCGGGGCGGTGAAATTCGTCAAGGATTACGACGCCGCGGGCCTCAAGAAGAACATCCCGCTCTACGGCAATGGCTTCCTCACCGACGGCACGCTGCAGGCGCAGGGCGCCTCGGCGCAGGGCATCTACACCACCCTGCACTATGCCGACAGCCTGGAGATCGCGAAGGACAAGGATTTCCGCCTCAACTACGCCAAGGCCTACAAGCTGCAGCCGGACGTCTATGCAGTGCAGGGCTACGACGCCGCGCAGATCCTTGACCTCGGGCTCAGGGCCGTGAAGGGGGACGTCAAGTCGCAAAAGGGCATCATCGCCGCGATCGAGAAGGCCACGGTCGACAGCCCGCGCGGCAAGTGGAGGATGTCCAAGGCGCACAACCCGATCCAGGACAGCTACCTGCGCCAGGTCGTCGGCGAACAGAACAAGTTCGTCAGCGTCGCCTGGAAGGCGCTGGCAGACCCGGCGCGCGGCTGCAAGATGGGCTGATTCCGCTACCCTTGGCCGACAGAGCCGGTTTCCGCGAGGGGCCGGCTCTTTGTTTATGGACACCGCGATCTTCCTCATCCATGTGCTGAACAGCGTGCAGTACGGGCTGCTGCTGTTCCTCGTGGCGAGCGGCCTGACGCTGATCTTCGGCATCATGGGGATCATCAACCTCGCGCACGGCAGCTTTTACATGATC
>SCUF01000440.1 GCA_004298325.1 Betaproteobacteria bacterium
ACACGCCGCGATTTCTTCGGCGTGCCCCGGCAAGGCCAAGTAGCTCAGTTGGTAGAGCAGAGGACTGAAAATCCTTGTGTCGGTGGTTCGATTCCGCCCTTGGCCACCAAACTTCGCGCCCTGTCTGACGTGACGCAACCGGAATCCCGCTCCGCCTGGTGGCGTCTGGCCGCGGCGCTCGCGCTCATGACGCTCGGCGGCTCGGGCATGTACGGTGTGACCGTGGCGTTGCCGCCGGTGCAGGCGGAGTTCGGCGTCTCGCGCGGCGATGCGTCGCTGCCCTATACGCTGACCATGATCGGTTTCGGGATCGGCAGCATCCTCATGGGGCGCCTGTCGGACCGCTTCGGCGTGATGGTGCCGGCATTCTGCGGTTCGCTGTGCCTCGCGCTCGGCCTGGTTGCGGCGGGCTACGCACAGAGCCTCTGGCAATTCGCGCTGATCCAGGGCGTCCTGATCGGGTTTCTCGGCAGCTCGGGAACGTTCGCGCCACTGGTCGCCGACATATCGCTGTGGTTCACGCGCCGCCGCGGCATCGCGGTGGCGATCTGCGCCAGCGGCAATTACCTGGCCGGCGCGCTGTGGCCACCGGTGCTGCAGTATTTCTTCGACGGCTATGGCTGGCGTGCAACCTTCATCGGCGCCGGGCTATTTGTTCTGTTCGCCGGCGTGCCGCTGACGCTCGCCCTGCGGAGGCGCCCGCCTGTACACGCGCTTGCAGCAGCCGCAGGCGGCGGCAGCCATGCCTCGCCGCAGTCGCTCGGCCTGTCCCCCAATGCGCTGTTCGTGCTGCTGTGCACCTCGGGGGTGGCCTGCTGTGTGGCCATGTCGATGCCCCAGGTGCACATCGTGGCGTACTGCGGCGACCTCGGATTTGCCGCGGCGCGGGGCGCGGAAATGCTTTCGATCATGCTCGCCTCAGGAATCGTCAGCCGGCTCGCCTCGGGCTGGATCTGCGACCGCATCGGTGGCCTGCGCACGCTGTTGCTTGGCGCGAGCCTGCAGGCGGTGGCGCTGGCGCTGTTTCTGCCGTTCGACGGCCTGTCGGCGCTCTACGTGGTGTCGGCGCTGTTCGGCCTGTTCCAGGGCGGGATCGTTCCTTCGTACGCCATCATCGTGCGTGAGCATTTCCCGGTGCGCGAGGCAGGCTGGCGCGTCGGCGCAGTGCTGACGGCGACACTCCTCGGCATGGCGCTCGGCGGCTGGATGTCGGGTGCGATCTTCGATTTCGCGGGATCGTACCGGGCGGCTTTCCTGAACGGCATCGGCTGGAACCTGGTGACCATCCTGATCGCCGCCGAACTGCTGCGACGGACGCGCCGGCGCGCCAGCCCGCAGCCGATTTAATCCCGATCAAGCGCCGGGCTTGACAGGAACCGTTAAAATCGCCACGGAACAAGCATTTACGGTAATCGCGGCGTGACCCTTTTCGCACTTGGCCTGAATCACCAGACTGCGCCGCTCGACGTGCGTGAGCGGGTGGTGATCGACTTCGACCACATGGCGGGCGCGCTGGCGGAAATGAGACGCGGCTTGGCCTCGGAAGCCGCGATCCTTTCCACCTGCAACCGCACCGAGCTGTACTTCTCGGCCGAGCAGCCCAAGCCGGCCGCAGCGTGGCTGGCGCAGTTCCACCGGCTCGAGCCGGGCGCGCTCGCGCCTTACCTCTACACGCTGCCGCGCGAACAGGCCGTGCGGCACGCGTTCCGCGTCGCCTCCGGGCTCGATTCGATGGTGCTCGGCGAGCCGCAGATCCTCGGCCAGCTGAAGCAGGCGGTGCGCGTCGCGGAGTCGGCCGGCACGCTCGGCACGGTGCTGCACAAGCTGTTCCAGCGCTCCTTCGCGGTCGCCAAGGAAGTGCGCACCACGACCGAGGTCGGCGCCAACAGCGTCTCGATGGCGGCCGCGGCGGTGAAGCTGGCGGCCCGCATCTTTCCCTCGCTGCACGAGCAGAACGTGCTGTTCATCGGCGCCGGCGAGATGATCGAGTTGTGCGCCACCCACTTTGCGGCGCAGAGCCCGGCGCGCCTGAGCGTCGCCAACCGCACGCTCGAGCGCGCGCATGCGCTGGCGCACCGCTTCAGCGGCCGCGCCCTGGAACTGCGCGGGCTCGGCGAGCATCTCGCCGAGTACGACGTGGTGGTGAGTTGCACGGCCTCGTCGCTGCCGATTCTCGGCAAGGGCATGGTGGAGCGGGCGCTGCGCACGCGCCGCCACCGGCCGATGTTCATGGTCGACCTGGCGGTGCCGCGCGACGTCGAACCCGAGGTCGGCGAGCTGGACGATGTCTTCCTCTACACGGTCGACGACCTGCAGGAGATCGTGCAGGGCAACCTCGACGCGCGCCGCTCGGCGGTCGAGCAGGCCGAGGCGATCATCGAGACGCAGGTCGGCCAGTTCATGCACTGGATGGCGGCGCGCGAAGGCGTGCCCCTGATCCGCCAGCTGCGCGAACAGGCGGAAGCAGCGCGCCGCCACGAGGTCGAGCGCGCGCTCAAGTTGCTGCATCGGGGCGATGACCCGAAGCAGGTGCTGGAGGCGCTGTCGCAGGGGCTCGCCAACAAGCTCATGCACGGGCCCACCCAGGCGTTGAACGAGGCCACGGGCGAAGAGCGGCGCGCGCTGGGCGATGTCATCGCGCGCCTGTTCCGCCTGCCCCATTGAAAGCGACGCTGCGCACCCGGCTCGAAGGCCTTTGCGCGAGGCTCGAGGAGCTGAACCGACTGCTTGCCGCGGAGGAGGCGACGCGCGACCTGGAGCAGTTCCGCAAGCTGTCGCGCGAGCACGCCGAGCTGACCGGCCTGGCCGGTCTCTACGCGCGTTTCCGGCAAGCCGAGCACGACGCCGCCGCCGCGCGCGAGATGGCGACCGATCCCGCCATGAAGGCGTTCGCCGACGACGAGCTCAAGGTGGCGCGCGCCGCGATGGAGCGGCTCGAAGCCGAGCTGCAGCGCCAGCTGCTGCCCAGGGACCCGAACGACGAGCGCAACATCTTTCTCGAGATCCGCGCCGGCACCGGCGGCGACGAGTCGGCGCTCTTCGCCGGGGACCTGCTGCGCATGTATACGCGCTACGCCGAGCGGCAGGGCTGGCAGGTCGAGATCATCGCCGAAAGCGCTTCCGAACTCGGCGGCTTCAAGGAAGTGATCGCGCGCATCGCCGGCCAGGGCGCCTATTCCGCGCTCAAGTTCGAATCCGGCGGCCACCGCGTGCAGCGCGTGCCGCAAACCGAGGCGCAGGGGCGCATTCACACATCGGCCTGCACGGTGGCGGTGCTGCCGGAAGCCGACGCCATCGACGACGTCGTGCTGAATCCGGCGGAGCTGCGCGTCGACACCTTCCGCGCCTCCGGTGCCGGCGGGCAGCACGTCAACAAGACCGATTCCGCGATCCGTGTCACGCACCTGCCCACCGGGATCGTGGTCGAGTGCCAGGATTCGCGCTCGCAGCACAAGAACCGCGAGAAGGCGCTCGCGGTGCTCGCCGCGCGCATCAAGGACAAGCAGACGCGCGAGCAGCAGGCGAAGACGGCGTCGACGCGCAAGCTCCTGGTCGGCTCGGGCGACCGCTCGGAGCGCATTCGCACCTACAACTTTCCGCAGGGGCGGGTGACCGACCACCGCATCAACCTCACCCTCTACAAGATCGACCGCATCATGGACGGCGAGCTGAACGAGCTGATCGGCGCGCTCGCCGCCGAGCTGCAGGCCGAGCAGCTCGAGCAGCTTGCGGCCGAGACCGCTTGAAGGTCGCAACGGCCCTCGCCTCGGCCGCGATCGAGCCGCGCGAAGCGCGTCTCCTGCTCGCCGAGGCCTGCGGCTTCTCGGAGGCGAGCGTGCTGGCGCACCCGGAGCGCGAATTGCCGGCCGCGGCGGCGTCGGGCTTCGCCGCCATGGCGGCGCGGCGGCGCGCCGGCGAACCGATCGCCTACATCCTCGGGCGGCGCGAGTTCTACGGGTTGATGCTGGCCGTGTCGCCCGCCGTGCTGATCCCGCGGCCGGAAACCGAATTGCTGGTGGAGCTGGCACTGGAGCGCCGTCCGTCCACGGTGCTCGACCTCGGCACCGGCTGCGGCGCGATTGCGCTCGCGATCAAGCAGGTGTTGCCGCAGGCGCGCGTGGTGGCGGTCGATGCGAGCGCTGCGGCGCTGGTCCTGGCGCAGCGCAATGCGGCACGGCATTCGCTCGCGATCGATTTGCGCCACGGCCTGTGGTTTGCGCCCGTGGCGGGCGAGCGTTTCGACCTGATCGTCGGCAATCCCCCGTACGTGGCGGAAGGCGATCCGCACCTCGCCCAGGGTGACGTGCGCTTCGAACCCCGCGCCGCGCTGGTGGCCGGGCCGGACGGCCTGGAGTCGATCCGGGACATTGTCGGTCAGGCGAAGAATTTCCTGGCACCCGGAGGCTGGCTCCTGCTGGAGCACGGACTCGGCCAGGAGACCGCCGTGCGCCAGCTGCTGGCGTCGTGCGGATTCGATGCCATTGCAACGTGGCCCGACCTGGCGGGCATTGCACGGGTGAGCGGTGGCAGGCTAAAATCCGACTAACCCGATCAAGTATTAAGAGGCTGCCATGGATGTCCAGCAACGCATCAAGGAACAGGTTGGCAAGAACCCGGTCGTGCTTTACATGAAAGGCACGCCGCAATTTCCGCAATGCGGCTTTTCGTCGCTCGCGGTGCAGGTGCTGAACGCCTGCGGCGTCAACCGTTTTTACAGCGTCAACGTGCTGGAAGACGCCGCCATTCGCCAGGGGATCAAGGAATTCGCCAACTGGCCCACCATCCCGCAGCTCTACGTCAACGGCGAATTCATCGGCGGATCGGACATCATTCGCGAGATGTACGAGTCCGGAGAATTGCAGAAGGTCCTGCAGTCCGCGAAGCCGCAGGCCTAGCGGCCCGGCGCTTGTCTGCCAGGCGCGCGCGCGCGCGCGCGATCGCCTTTCTGACCTGCCGCGGGGCCGTGCCGCCGAGGTGGTCACGCCCCGCCACCGAACCCTCGAGCGTGAGCGCGGCGAAGACGTCCTCGCCGATGGCGGCCGAGAACCGCTGCAGCACCGACAACGGCAGGTCCGCCAGATCGCAGCCAGTCGCTTCGGCCTCGCGCACTACGTGGGCGACGATTTCGTGAGCATCGCGGAATGGCAGGCCTTTGCGAACCAGATAGTCGGCAAGGTCAGTGGCCGTGGAAAAGCCCTCCGCGGCGGCCGCGCGCATCGCCGCCGGTCGCGGCTCGATCCCCGTGGCGAGATGCTCGAACGCCGCCAGCGAATCCCTGACCGTGTCGACGGCGTCGAACAGCGGTTCCTTGTCTTCCTGGTTGTCCTTGTTATAGGCGAGCGGCTGCGCCTTCATGAGCGCGAGCAGCGCCACCACGTGGCCGAACACCCGGCCCGACTTGCCGCGGACCAGCTCGGGCACGTCCGGGTTCTTCTTCTGCGGCATGATCGAAGAGCCGGTGCAGAAGCGGTCGGGCAGGCGCACGAAGCCGAAGCGCGGATTCATCCACAGCACCAGCTCCTCGGCGAAACGCGACAGGTGAACCATGATGAGCGCCGCGCAGGCTGCGAACTCGATCGCGAAATCGCGGTCGGAGACGGCGTCGAGCGAGTTCTCGGCGACGGCCTCGAAGCCCAGCTCGCGCGCGACCTGCTCGCGATCGATGGCAAAGGTGGTGCCGGCGAGCGCTGCCGCGCCGAGCGGCAGCACGTTGGTGCGCCGGCGGCAATCGGCGAGCCGCGCGCGGTCGCGCTCGAACATCTCGACGTACGCGAGCAGGTGGTGGCCGAAGGTCACCGGCTGCGCCACCTGCAGGTGCGTGAAGCCGGGCATGACGAGCGCGGCGTGGCGCTCCGCCTGCGCCAGGAGCTGCTCGCACAGGCGCGCGAGCTGCGCGCGGATGCCATCGATCTCCGCGCGCAACCAGAGCCGCACGTCGGTGGCCACCTGGTCGTTGCGCGAGCGCGCCGTATGCAGGCGCTTGCCAGCGTCCCCGGCGAGCTCGATCAGGCGTCGCTCGATGTTGCCATGGACATCTTCGGCGTCGAGCGACCAGTCAAAAGCGCCCGCCTCGATCTCGGCGCCGATCACACCCATGCCGCGCTCGATCGCGTCGAGGTCGGCAGTCGAGAGGATGCCGCGCGCCGCCAACATGCGCGCGTGGGCGAGCGATCCCGCGATGTCGTGCCGCGCAAGCCGCTGGTCGAACGAAACCGACGCCGTAAAGCGCTTGACCAGCGCGTCCACCGGTTCGCCGAAGCGGCCCGACCAGGGCCTGGCGCGCGCGGCGCCGGCCGCCGCGGAAATCTTTCCGGCACGCTTGGACGCACCTTTAGGCATGGGGCATACTGGAAAAGCGGCGCGATGGCGCGCTGCGAAGCGGTCAATGTCCAGTATAAGCCAAAACGTCCAGCCGGACGCCCTGCCGGACCTGCGCAACCTCGGCGTGATCGCGCGCGTCCTGCTGGGCGCGCATCTGCTCGCGCTGGGCGCGGCGATCTTCGCGGAACCGTCGTGGCTGCAGGCGCTGATGCGCTTCGCGCGCGTCGCGGCGCTGCTCGAGCCGCTGCTGCTGCTGAGCGTGGTGGCGCTCTATCTCGCCTCGCCGTGGCTGGCGCGGCTGTCGTACGCGCAGGGCTGCGCCGTGCTGATGGCGATCGAGCTCGTGCTCGCGGCGACGGTGCACGCGATCGCCGCCCGGGCCGGCAGCGAGTTTGCGCCGGGGAGCCTGGTTCGCCTGCTCGCACTCACCGCAGGCATCACGCTGCTGCTGCTCGGCTACTTCCGCCTTTGGGCGCGCGCCTACTCACCGGCGCTGGCCGAGGCGCGGCTGCAGGCACTGCAGGCGAGGATCCGCCCGCATTTCCTGTTCAACAGCCTGAACGCGGTGCTCTCGCTCATCCGGCGCGATCCGCGGCGCGCCGAGCGCGCCCTGGAAGACCTCGCCGATCTGTACCGCGAGCTGATGGCCGACGGCCGCCGCTTCGTTCGCCTGGCCGACGAGATCGCGCTGCTCGAGCGCTACGCCGGCATCGAAAAGCTGCGCCTGGGCGAACGGCTGCGCATCGTCTGGGAGCTGGATGGCGCGCCCTCCGATGCCCTGCTGCCGCCCATGGTGCTGCAACCGTTGCTGGAGAACGCCGTGTACCACGGCGTCGAGCCCGCGACGGGCGTCTCGGACGTGCTGGTGCGCATCGAGCGGCGCGGCAACCGGGTGCTGGCGCGCATCGAGAACCCGTACCGCGAGCACGAGCTGGCGCATCGCGCCGGCAACCGCATGGCGCTGGACAACATCCGCGAGCGCCTGCGGCTTTTTTTCGACGCCGAGGCGCGCCTGGAGTCGACGGTCGAGGCCGGCCGCTATCGGGTCGAGATCGAAGTGCCGTACCGCAGCGGCGGACGGGGCAGGCCATGAGCGCGCTGGCGGTATTCATCGCGGACGACGAGCAGCCGGCGCGCGAGCGGCTGAAGGAGCTGCTTGGCGACATCGCCGCGGAGATGCCGACGCGCGTCGTGGGCGAGGCGCGTAACGGCGTCGAGGCGGTGCAGCAGCTGCCGACGAGCGGCGCGCGCGTGCTGCTGCTCGACATCGAGATGCCCGGCATGGGCGGGCTGGAGGTCGCGCGCCACCTCGCCGTGCTGCCGCAGGCGCCGGCGGTGGTGTTCGTCACGGCGCACGACCGTCACGCCGTCGAAGCGTTCGAGCTCAACGCGCTCGACTACCTGATGAAGCCGGTGCGCGCCGGGCGGCTTGCCGCCGCGCTGCGCAAGGCTGCGGCAACGCCAGCGCCGGCGCGCGAGCGGCTCGAGCGCGCAGCCAGCACGGCGCGCCTGTATTTTTCGGTAACCGAGCGCAACCGCATCGTGCTGGTGCCGGTGCGCGAAGTCGTGTATTTCAAGGCCGAGCTCAAGTACGTGACCCTGCGCACGCGCGCGGGCGAGCACCTGATCGAGGAGCCGCTGGTGGCGCTGGAGCGCGAATTCGCGGAACACTACGTGCGCATTCACCGCAATTGCCTGGTGGCGCGCGCCGCGGTGCGCAGTCTCGAGCGTGCGGGCGAAGTCGACGGCGAGCCGCGCTGGAACGTGGTGCTCGACGGCATCGCCGAGCGGTTGCCGGTGAGCCGCCGCCAGTGGCCGGTGGTGAAGGAACTCGTCGCCGAAGGCCGCGAATGAAACCGAACCTCGTCATCGCAACGCGTCGCAGCCGGCTGGCGCTGTGGCAGGCCGAGCACGTCAAGGCCCGGCTCGAGGCGCTGCATCCCGGATTGCGCGTCGATCTCGCGCCGATGTCGACGCGCGGCGACGAACTGCTCGAGGCCACGCTCGCGACGGCGGGCGGCAAGGGGTTGTTCGTGAAGGAACTCGAGCAGGCGATGGCGGATGGTCGCGCGGATCTGGCGGTGCACTCGATGAAGGACGTACCGGTCGAGCTGCCGCCGGGCTTCGTGCTTGCGGCGATGACCGAGCGCGAGGATCCGCGCGACGCCTTCGTGTCGGTCCGCCACGCCAGCCTGGCCGAATTGCCGCCGGCTGCGATGGTCGGCACTTCGAGCCTGCGCCGGCAGGCGCAAATCGCCGAGCGCCATCCTGCGCTGCAGATTCGCCCCTTGCGCGGCAACCTGGACACGCGTCTGGCGAAGCTCGACCGCGGCGATTACGCCGCCATCGTGCTTGCGGCCGCGGGGCTCAAGCGCCTGGGCCTCGCGGCACGCATCCGCAGTCTCCTTTCGGTGGAGGAGAGCCTGCCGGCCGCGGGGCAGGCCGCACTCGGCATCGAGTGCCTGGCCTCGCGCGCCGAGGTCCTCGCGCTCGTCGCGCCGCTGGCGGATGCCGCGACCGGCGCCTGCGTGCTGGCTGAGCGCGCAGTGAATCGCAGCCTCGGTGGCAATTGCGCGGTGCCGCTCGGTGCGTTCGCCGAGCCGGGCGCGCGCGGACTGCGCCTGCGCGCCGTGGTCGCATCGCCCGACGGCCGGCGCATGGCTCGCGCCGACGAGGAGGGTCCGGCGTCGGACCCGGAAGCACTCGGCGCGCGCGTTGCGGAACGGCTGCGCGAGCGCGGCGCGATCGAGATCCTGCAAGCGCTGCAGCCGTGAGTGAGCGGCCGCTGGCCGGAAGGCGCATCGTCGTGACGCGTCCGAGGGAGCAGGCCGCAGGGCTCGCCGAGCGTATCCGCGCGGCCGGTGGCGAAGCGGTGCTGATTCCGGCGATCGAGATTCGCGACTTGGCGGAACTCGGCCCGTTCGACGCCATCGCCGAGCGGCTGGAGGCGTTCGATTGCGCCATCTTCGTGAGTCCGATGGCGGTGCGCAAGGCGATGGCGCGGCTGCGTGTGCGGCGCGGCGCGAGGCCGTGGCCGCCTGCGCTGCGCGTGGCCGCCATCGGGCGCGGCAGCCAGCGCGCACTGCAGGAGGCCGGGATCGTGCCGGTGCTCGTGCCCCCGGCACGGGCCGACAGCGAGGCGCTGCTCGCGATGCCGGAGTTTGCGCGCCCTGCCGGGCAACGCATCGTGATATTCCGGGGACGCGGCGGTCGCGAATTGCTGGGCGAGACGCTCGCCGAGCGCGGCGCGCGGGTCGAGTACGCTGAGTGTTACGCTCGTGCCATGCCCGCGTCCGCCACGGATCCCCTGGGAGGCGACGACAGCGCGGCGCGTGCGATCGACGCCGTGACGGTGTCCTCCGGGGAAGGCCTTGCCAATCTGCACGCCCTGCTGGACGATCGGGGCCGTGAGCAGTTGCGCGGCACACCGCTGTTCGTGCCGCATGCGCGCGTGGCCGACCAGGCGACGGCGCTGGGGGCACGCAAGGTGACGATTGCCGGCCCGGGCGACGCCGAGATGCTCGACGCGCTGGTGGCATACTTTCGCGGCGTCGAGTAAAACATCCTCGCATGGACCCGTCCTCAGCGCCCAAGCCGGCTCCGACCGACGCGCGCTCACGCCTTGGCGTGCTGGCGGGCATCGGCCTGGCAGCGGCGCTCGCCTTCAGCGCGACGCTGTGGTGGGACACGCGCGGCCGGATCGGGGCGACGCAGGCGGAGTTCGCGCGGCACCTGCGCGGCATGGAAGCGGAAAGCCACAGCGCTCGCGACGCAGCGCGCGAAGCGCAGGAGGCAACGCGCCAGGCGCTCGCCAAGCTGACTGCGCTCGAAGCCCGGGTGGTCGAATCGCAGGGACAGCAACTCGCGCTGGAGGCGCTCTACCAGGACCTTTCGCGCAACCGCGACGAGTGGCAGCTGGCGGAAATCGAGCAGGTGCTCGCCATTGCGCAGCAGCAGCTGCAGCTCGCCGGCAACGTGCGCGCCGCGCTGCTCGCGCTGCAGCTCGCCGAAGGCCGGCTGGCACGCGCCGACCGGCCGCAGTTCCTGCCGGTGCGGCGCGCGCTGGCGCGCGACATCGACCGCCTGCGCTCGCTGCCGTCGATCGACCTGCCCGGCATGAGCCTCAAGCTGGACGCGCTGGTCGCTGCGGTGGACACGCTGCCGCTCGCGTTCGATGAGCGGACGGAGCGCCCCGCGGCGCCCAAGGGTGCCGCCGGCCCGGCGAAGGAGCAAGGGTGGTGGCCGCGCTTTGCCGCCGAGCTGTGGCAGGAATTGCGCCAGCTCGTCATCGTGCGCAAGGTCGAGACGGCCGAGCCGCCGCTGCTGCCGCCTTCGCAGGCCTACTTCTTGCGCGAGAACCTCAAACTGCGGCTGCTCAATGCGCGCGTCGATCTGCTGAGCCGCGATGAAGCGGGTTACCGGGAGGACCTTCGCGTGGCGCAGCGCTGGATCCATCGTTATTTCGATGCGCGCTCCAAGCCGGCACAGGCCGCGCTGGCGCAGCTGAAGCAGCTCTCGGCCGCCTCGGTCAGTTTCGAGCCGCCGTCGATCGCGGAAAGCCTCGAGGCGGTACGCGGCTTCAAGTCACGCCGCGAGCGCAGTTAGGCGCGTGGCGTGAGGGCCCTGTTCTGGCTGGTCGGGGTGTTTGCCGCGGCCGTGGCGCTCGCGATCTTGGGGCGCTCGCAGGAGAGTTACGCGCTGCTCGTGTATCCGCCGTGGCGCGTCGAAATCTCCCTGCTGTTGTTCGTGGTCGGCCTGCTCGCCGCGTTCGCGCTGGCTTACATCGTCATCCGGCTGGTTCACCACGCCCTCGCGCTTCCGGTTCACGTGCGCGCCTACCGGGAGCGCCGGCGGCGGGAGCGCGCGCAGGCGGCGCTTGCCTCGGCACTGCAGGCCTACCTGGAAGGCCGCTTCGCGCGTGCCGAAAAGGAAGCGCGCCTGGCATGGGAGGACGACACGATGCGCGGCTTGGCGGCAATCGTGGCCGCGCGCGCCGCGCATGAGTTGGGCGAAACGGCACGCCGCGAGCAGTGGCTCGAGCGGGCGGCGGCCGCAGGCGAATCGGTCCACGCGGCACGGCTGGTTTCGCAGGCCGAATTCGCCCTCGACGAGCGCGATTTTCCGGGTGCGCGCGACGCGCTCCGCACTTTGCACGGCAGCGGACCGAGGCACATCGCCACGCTGCGCATGCTGCTGCGCGCGGAGCGCGGCGCGCAGAACTGGGAGGAGGTCGTGCGGCTGGCGAGACTGCTCGCCAAGCGCGGCGCGATTGCGCCCGCGGCCGCGGCGGAGCATCAGGCGCAGGCCTGGGTGGAGCTGCTCGCCCGCGCCGCGAGCGACCGGCGCGGGTTCGGCGAATGCTGGCGCCGGATTCCGAGTGACGACCAGCTGCAGCCGCGCGTGGCGCTGGCGGGGGCGCGGCACGCCTCGGCGCTTGGCAATGCGCCGCTGGCGCGAGACATCATCGAGCGCGCATTGGCCAGGGAATGGGACGCTTCTCTGGCCGGCGCGTATGGCGAGCTGCCGCCGCTCGAGGCGGCCGATCGCGGCCACGAAGCGCGCACGCGCATCGAACGCGCCGAGCGCTGGCTCGCCGCCCGCCCCGAAGAACCGCAGCTGCTGGCGGCGCTGGGCCGGTTGTGCGCGCACGCCGAACTGTGGGGGCAGGCGCAGCGCTATCTCGAGGCATCGCTCGCTTTCGAATCGTCGCGCGCCTCGCACCTTGAGTTGGCTCGGCTTCTCGAACGCCTCGGACAGCCTGCGCAGGCCGCGGAGCATTACCGAAAGGCTGCCGAGGTCGGTTGAGCTAGGCGTCTGTCAATTGCTGCACAGCAACAGAAGGAATTGATTTGTTGCGCTGCATCAATGACACAGGAAATCTTGTGGCAGACGCGCAACAAGCAGGTGGAAAAATGATCATCCCGCCCGTGACAAAGTTCCGCGCCCAGACAGGCCGCGTAGATAATTCGAGCGTTACCAAATGTAACCACGGATCCGTGACGATGGCTCCGACGAGCCATTGACGCGGAAACGCCAACAAACCTGGGGGAGTCGATGAAGATCAACGTTGCCAGCCGCACCAAGCTTTCGATTGCCGTCTCGCTTGCGCTCGGCGCAGGTTTCTTCAGCGTCGGATTCGCGCCTCTGGCGCAAGCGCAGCAGAGCAGCGATGTGCAGCGGGTCGAAGTGACCGGTTCGCGCCTGCCATCATTGAGCCTGGAAGGCCCGAGCCCGGTGACCGTGCTCAATGCGCAGGACATCAAGTTCGACGGCCAGACCAAGGCCGAGGAACTGCTGAACCAGTTGCCGGCGGTCGCCGCCCAGCAGACCGCAGCTCAGGCAAACGGTTCGACCGGCACGGCGCAGGTCAATCTGCGCAATCTCGGGGCGACGCGCAACCTCGTGCTCGTCAACGGCCGGCGCTTGCCGCCGGGCTCGCCGACGCAGGGCGGTTATGCGGCTGACTTGAACCAGGTTCCGGTCGCGCTGATCCAGCGCGTCGAATTGCTGACCGGCGGTGCCTCGGGCGTGTATGGGTCGGATGCCATGTCGGGCGTGGTGAACTTCATCATGAACGACAAGTTCGAGGGTTTGCAGATCAACCTGAATCACAGCTTCTACAACCATGAGCAGGGGAGCCCAATCGGCGGCATTGTGGCGGCCCGCGGTTTTCCGGTTCCCGGTGATGTCGCCTCGGATGGCGACGTCCATAACGCCAGCGTCCTGCTCGGCGGCAATTTCGCCAGCGGCCGCGGCAACGCAACGGTGTATTTCGACTGGAAGAAAGAGGATGCGGTCATCCAGGCGACGCGCGATTTCAGCGCCTGCGCGCTCAACAGGGGGGCAACATTCACCTGCGGCGGGTCCGGGACGAGTTTCCCCGGGCAATTCCTGCTGGACGGTGGCAACGGTGCTGCGCTTACGGTTGCCGACGCTGCCGGAAATACGCGTCCGTTCGCCGCGACCGACATATTCAACTTCGGGCCCTACAACCATTACCGGCGCCCGTCCGAGCGATACGGTTTTGGCGCGTTCGCCCATTACGATGTGTTCAAGGATCTGCGCGTCTATTCGGAAATCGGGTTCCATACCGACAGCACGCTGTCCCAGATCGCGCCGAGCGGCCTGTTCTTCTTCGACGCATCGGGGGCCAACGCGATCCGGTTCGAGAATCCGCTCCTGTCCGCCGACTGGCGGGCGCAGATTGCGGCAGACAACGGCGGCAACCCGTTTGCCGCGCCGGGAGATACGGCAAATCTGTTCATCGCCCGACGCAACATCGAGGGCGGGGGCCGGCAGGACGACATCCGCCATTCGTCGTTCCGCTTCGTCTTCGGCATGAAGGGCGAGGCGTTCAAGTATTGGAACTATGACGTCTCCATGCAGACGGGTCGTGTCGATCTGAAGCGCACCTACCTGGGAGATTTTTCGAACACGCGCATCGGGCGCGCCATGAATGTGGTCACCGATGGCAACGGCAACCCCGCCTGCGCGTCGGTCGTCGATGGCACCGACCCGAATTGCGTGCCGTATAACATCTGGCGGCTCGGCGGCGTGACCGGGGCGGCGCTGCAGTACCTGCAGGTGCCGGGCCTCGCGAACGGGTTCACGCAGCAGCAGATCGTTACGACCAACTGGTCCGCGGATCTTGGCAACTACGGGATCAAGCTGCCCACGGCGCAGAATGGCGTGAGCATTGTATTGGGCGCCGAGCGCCGCAAGGAAAAGATGGATCTGCAAACGGACAATTCGTTTGCGACGGGAGACCTCGCGGGCCAGGGCGGAGCGACCGTCGGTCGCGCCGGCAAGGTCCAGGTCGGCGAGTATTTCGGCGAGCTGCGCGTGCCGTTCATCGAGAAGCGCCCGATGTTCGATCTGCTCCAGGCGAGCGCGAGCTATCGGTACTCGAAGTACAGCACCCGCAAGAAGACCAACACGTACGGCGTCGGGCTCGAGTGGGCGCCGGTCAGCGCCTACCGCCTGCGCGGCAGCTACCAACGCGCGGTGCGCGCCGCCAACCTCGAGGAATTGTTCCTCGCGCAGGGCAACAACCTGTTCGATCTCAACGAAGACCCCTGTGGGCCTTCGCAGACCGCGACGCTGGCGCAGTGCGCGAATACCGGGATCACGCCTGCGCAGTATGGCAGCGCGATCCTCGACAGCCCGGCGGGCCAGTACAACTTCCTGCAGGGCGGCAACCCCAACCTGGATCCGGAGTCTGCGGATACTTATACGCTGGGCCTGGCGTTCCAGCCGATCCGGAATCTGACCGGGTCGATCGACTACTGGAGCATCAATATCGACAAGTACATTTCGGCCGCGCCGCCCGATGTGATCCTGAACCAGTGCCTGTTCAGTGCGAATTTCTGCAACCTGGTGCAGCGTGACGCGCTGGGAACCTTGTGGCTCATCAACACGGGGCGGGTGGTGGCGCTGACCGACAACCTCGGCGGCCTGATGACCAAGGGCTGGGATTTCGCCCTGAACTACAACCACGGCCTGGGCGCCTACGGCAGGCTCGGATTCCACTTCCTCGGCACGCTGGTGGACAAGTGGGAGTTCGAGCCGATCAAGGGTCTGGGCAAGTTCGACTGCGTCGGCCTGGTGGGATCTTCGTGCGGCACGCCGAACCCGAAATGGCGGCACAAGTTCCGCGTCAACTGGCAGACGCCGTGGAATGTCGACATGGCGCTGACATGGCGTCACATCAGCAAGATCGAGCACGAAGGCACCAGCAGCAATCCGCTGCTCGCGGGCAACGTGTTCGCGACCGATCGCGAACTGGCCAAGAGGGATTATCTGGACATCGCGGCGGCATGGCGGATCAACAGGACCTTTACCCTCTCGGGTGGCATCAACAACATCACCGACAAGGATCCGCCGATCGTTTCGCAGCAGCTCGCGGGCCCGTCGATCCTCGGCAACGGCAATACTTTCCCGGGGGTGTACGACACGCTGGGTCGCCTGGTCTTCGTGAACCTGCAGGCGAAGTTCTGATCTGAGCGTTTCTGTTCCTTCCAGACGGCGAGCCCAGGCTCGCCGTTTTTTTTAGGCCCTGAGGTTCCCGAAAAGAGGGAACTGCCGAAGCCGGGTGGCGATCTAATGGCTGTAGTCAGGGAGCTTGAAATAGGATTGGCATGGCCAGATCGAAGGAGGTCGCCATGATCCGGACAACGCTCAATTGTCTTGCGCTCCTCGTCCTCGCGGGGCTGTTTCCTGTGGCAGCGTCGGGGGCGGTCGACTCGCCGGAGGCGACCGGGTTGCTGCGTGTTCCCTCGCACCAACTGGACGAGTTCCAATTGCGCCCGGGTGCCGGACTCGCGGGCTATCGGAGTGTGCTGATCGATCCGGCGCAGGTCAGCATGCATGAGGAGTGGTTGAAAGACATGAATTACGGGCGGGCCGGCGCGCGCCGCATCGGCACGGATGAGGCCAAGCGCATCAGCGACGAGGCCGCTACGAGCCTGCGAACGGCCGTGGCCGGGGCCTTCAGGGCGAGAGGATTTGAAATTGCCGCGGCACCGGGTCCGGGCGTCCTTCGGCTGTCGCCGCGCATCTCCCCGCTCTATGTCAATGCACCGGAAGCCCTGGCCTCGGGAACGACGAAGCTGTTCGTGCGGGAAGCCGGCGAGGCGACGCTCATTCTGGAAGCGCGCGATTCGAGCTCCGGCGTGCTGCTGGCTCGCGTCGTTCACCGCGACCGGGCGAGCACGACGGGCGGTTTCTCCCGGGCCAGCGACGTTGCCAATCGTTTCTGGTTCGATGGGCTGTTCAGCCGCTGGGCGGCGAACTGCGCCAGCGAGTTTGCTGCGACGCGTTAGGCGCCCTCGGGTGATCGGCGGCAGCAGGCAGGCTGGGCGCGTTGCAACGGCGAGCGCGCCCTGCGCGAACCCTGATCGAAATCAACAGGTCACTTGAGCCTGCGGACCTTGACGATGCCGTTACGGCCTTCGATCGACAGGTTGTAGCCGCCGAAAGTCCCGGCCTCGATCGTCACCTTCATCGGCTTTCCCGGCGCGAGCTCGAAGATCTCGTCGGTGTCACTGTCGAGCTGACGCCAGACCTGGCCGTTGTCCAGGATGAAGATCGATTTGCCGCGGGGCGTCTTGGCAAATTCGGCGACCATGGCCGTGATCTGGTTGATCTCGCCCGGCTCGGCGGCAGGCGGTTTGCCGAAGTCCTCCGGCCGCGTCACGGGCTTGGGCGGCCGGGCGAATCCGAACCAGTCGAGAAAGCCGCGTTTCTCCCTCGCCTGGTGCTCGGCCAGCGCTTTCTTCGCGCGTGGCACGGCGGCATCGAAGCAGCGCAGTCGAGCAGCAGAATCCGCGACATCAGCGCACCTGGCGATCTCCGACAGGGCGTCCTGCGGCGTGTCTGCACGTGCCAGACCGGCTGCGAACAGGAGGGCGACAGCAAATGGCGCGATGCGCATGGGATGTCTCGCTCGTTTCAAACGCCGGCGGTTCCGGCCGGCAACACGGGGTTCGATTGAATCGGCAGGGCGACATCTTATACGGCCCAGCCCGCGCCGCGATGACCGGCAGGCTAGGCCCCAGCCGCACATCCCCTGCAATGGCAGGGTATTGCCAGCGCAAAGTTCCTCTTTTCTCGACGCTGAAGTTGAAGTAAACTTCGCCGCCTTTTGGGAGGCGGGAAGGGGCTGCACCACAGCCCCTTTTGTCATTTCTTGCAGCAGCCGGAGATCCCGGACGCTGCGTTCACGCGGCGCCGGGAGATGCGCCGCTGGAGGCAATTCTGGGTTATCGATGGTTCACGCCCATCACATAGTCGAGGCGCCGGTCCGGACATGAGCTACGTCGAGCCCAGGGACTCCGGCAGCCGCATCACGGGAATGGCCGTGGTTGTCGTATTTCATATTGCCCTCGGCTATGCCCTGGTCCATGGCCTCGCGCGCAAGATCGTCGAGGTGGTCAAGGCGCCGCTCGAGACCAAGATCATCGAGGAAGTGAAGGCACCTCCCCCGGATAAGCCGCCGCCGCCGCCGCCGAAGCTCGCGCCGCCCCCCCCGCCGTACATTCCCGCGCCGGAAATCCAGATCCAGTCGCCCGTCACGGCTCCGACCATTACGGCAGTGACCCAGGTCAAGCCGCCAGCTCCAGTGCCGCCGCCGGCCAAACCTGCACCGCCGCCACCGCCGCCGGCAATACCCCGTGAACCCGTGCGGGTCGCGGCGGTCGTCGACGCGCGCGCTTGCGAAAAGCCGGCGTACCCTTCGGCGTCGCTGCGCGCGAACGAAACCGGGGTGGTGCTGCTCAGCTTCCTGATCGACACGAATGGCAAGGTGCTCGAAAGCAAGGTCGAGCGCAGTTCCGGCTATCGCCGCCTGGACGAGGCTGCGCGCAGCGGCCTGAGCCTGTGCCGCTTCAAGCCGGCGACGATCGACGGCAGACCGGAGCGGACCTGGTCGCGCATCGAATACGAATGGAAGATCCAGTAGTCGCGGGCACAGCCGCTGCTGCGGCTGCAATTGAACAACGACGTCAAATTTCTTCATTGATCGGGAACAGCACATGAAAAGTTTCGGACTTGTGATGCCAAGAATGGCGCTGGTGGCGGTGCTGCTCTTCATCGGCGCCGCAGCCTTTGCTCCACAGCAGGCGTTGGCCCAGGCGCAAAAAGCCGAGCCGGATGCGGCACCGGCAGCACCCGCGGCGATACCCGCGCCCGCGGCCGTGCCAGCACCCGCGCCGGCGGCAGAGCCCGCGGCCAAAGCGGCGCCCCCGGCTCCGGTAAAGACCACCGAGGTGGTCGAGAACCCGTATGGACTGGACGCGCTCTGGCGCCAGGGTGACTGGGTTTCCAAGGGCACGCTGATCATCCTCGTCATCATGTCGGTGGGTTCCTGGTACATCGGCATCGTCAAGCTGGTGGAACAGCAGAAACTCATGCGCAGCGCCCGGGAGGCGGACGAAAAGTTCTGGAAAGCCAAGTCGGTCGAGGAGGGCTTCAAGTCGCTCGACGAGGACAGCGCCTTCCGCTTCATCGCCGAGAAGGGCGCGCTGGCCGCGCAGCACCATGGCGGCACGCTTACGGAAGAAGTCGACCTCAACGCCTGGGTCGGCATGTCGGTGCAGCGGGCGATCGACGTCATCAGCAACCGCCTGCAGAACGGCCTGGCGTTCCTGGCCACCGTGGGATCGACCGCGCCGTTCGTCGGCCTGTTCGGCACGGTCTGGGGCATCTATCACGCGCTGACCGCCATCGGCATCGCGGGGCAGGCCTCGATCGACAAGGTGGCGGGACCCGTCGGCGAGGCGCTCATCATGACGGCCTTCGGCCTCGCGGTCGCCGTTCCCGCGGTGCTCGGCTACAACTGGCTGGTGCGGCGCAACCGGGCGGCGATGGAGCTGGTGCGCCACTTCGGCGGCGGCGTGCACATGACGCTGCTCGGCGGCGGCCGCAAGAAAGGCGCCTGACCATGGGCATGGCCGTCGGTTCGCTGGACGACGACGACGAACTGGTCGCCGACATCAACACCACGCCGCTCGTCGACGTGATGCTGGTGCTGCTGATCATTTTTCTCATCACGATTCCGGTCGTCATCCAGAGCATTCCGGTCGAGCTGCCCAAGGAGCGCAACCTGCCGACGCAGACCAAGCCGGAGAACATCGTCATCGCGGTGAACAAGGAGGGCGACATGTTCTGGAACAACCAGCGCGTCGCCGATGACAACGTTCTTCTCGACCGGCTGAAGGAAGTTGCGGTCAAGCAGCCGCAGCCGGAGGTGCATATCCGCGGCGATCGCGAGGGACGCTACGAGTTCGTCGGCCGGGTCGTGCTTGCCTGCCAGCGCGCCGGCATCCTCAAGGTCGGCTTCATCACCGAACCACCGGCGCGCAACGGGCGCTGACCGCAAGGAGGCAAGACACCGATGGCGATGAAGATAGCTCCCGGCGGCGCGACGCGCGATCCGGACGTGATGATCGACATCAACACCACGCCGCTCATCGACGTGATGCTGGTGCTGATCATCATGCTCATCATCACGATTCCGATCCAGACGCACGCCGTGAAGCTCAACATG
>SCUF01000441.1 GCA_004298325.1 Betaproteobacteria bacterium
GACGCGCGAACTCGCGCTGCAGGTGCAAAAAGCCTCGCACGGCTACGGCAGCGCGCAGCGCCTGCGCACCGCGTGCCTGGTGGGCGGCATGCCCTACGGCCTGCAGCTGAAGCAGCTCTCCAAGCCCGTGGACCTCGTCGTCGCTACGCCAGGCCGCCTGAAGGACCACCTGGACCGCGGCCGGGTCGATCTGTCGCGCGTCGAACTGCTCGTGCTGGATGAAGCCGATCGCATGCTCGACATGGGCTTCCAGGAAGAGATCGACGCCATCGTGGCGCGCATCCCGGCGCAACGCCAGACGCTGCTCTTTTCGGCGACGCTCGACGGCGTGGTGGGAAGCCTCGCCGGCCGCGTGACGAAGAACGCGAAGCGCATCGCGCTCGCGCAAGCCGCGCAGAAGAAACTCGACATCACGCAGCACGCGCTCTTCGCCGACAACCCGGCGCACAAGGCGCGGTTACTCGATACGCTGCTGCGCGACACCGACATCGACCAGGCGCTCGTCTTCACCGGCACCAAGCGCGCCGCCGAGGAGCTTTCGATCACGCTCACCGGGCAGGGTTTCACCGCGGGCGCGCTGCACGGCGACATGCAGCAGCGCGCGCGCAGCCAGACGCTGCAGCGCCTGAGGGACGGCCGCATGCGCGTGCTGGTGGCGACCGACGTCGCCGCGCGCGGCATCGACGTGCCCGGCATCAACCTGGTAGTGAACTACGACGCGCCGCGCGCGGCGCAGGACTACGTGCACCGTATCGGCCGCACCGGCCGCGCCGGACGCGCCGGCGTCGCGGTGACGTTCCTGGGCCGCGGCGAGCGCCACTTCGTGCGCACCATCGAGCGCTCGACCGGCAACGTGATCCAGCTGATGGTGATCCCGGGTCTCGAGCCCGCCCAGCGGCCCCGGCGCACGCACTAAGCCTGCCAGACCCCGTAGCCCTGCTCGCGCAGCGAAATCGCCAGGTCCACCTCCATTTCGCGCGCGGCCTGGTAGGGCATCGGGTTGGCGTAGGCATACAGCTCGGGCAGCAGGCGCAGGCCGTACCGTTCTACGAACCGGTTCGCCTTCACGCCGGCCTGGTGCTTCTTGAAGCGCCTTTCCGGCGTCAGGCCCGTCATGCCGACGTAGACGCAGGGCCGGGTCGGATCGTAGTTCGGATTGGCCTTGCGAAAGCGCGGCTCGTAGATCACCGCCTTGTCGAGCTCGATGACGTAGACGTGATGGTGATGCTGCTTCGCGCTCAAAGCACGGTGGGCCGGTCGGGCAGCTCGTCGCGATCGCCCGCGGGCGGCGGCGGCACGTGCCGCTTCAGGAGTTCGGTGATTCCCGCAATGCCGGCGAGCGCGCCCTCGGCGTAGCGGCCGGCGCGAAATTCCCCGGCGATCCGCGCGCAAACCGCGTCCCACCCGGCCTGCGGCACGCGCGCACTGATGCCGCGGTCGGCGACGATCTCGATCGCGTGGTCCAGCCACTGCACGTAGACCAGCACCCCGGTGTTGCTCTGCGTGTCCCAGACCCGCAGCTGCGAAAAGAGTTCGAGCGCGCGCTCGCGCGCCGACTGGCCGCGCAGCAGCGCGGCGAGCGGCAGTCCGCCCTCCACTGCGACCCGCAGCTCGATATCGTGCGCCTTCTCCGCCGCTACCACCGCATGCGTGACCGCGTCGGCCGTCTGCGCGGAAAACGCGCGCCGCACCGCCCAGTCGGGTGTCGCGAGGTGCCTGAGCATGCGCGCGAGCTTCATCGCCGCCTCACCAGCGCCCCGAGGCGCCGCCGCCGCTGAAGCCGCCCCCGCCGCCGCTGAAGCCGCCGCCCCCGCCGCCGCCCGAGGACCAGCCGCCGCCCCCGCCGGAAGACCAGTGGCGCCCGCGGCCGGCGCCCCCTGCGAGCGAAAGCACGAAAGCGAGCAGGCCGCCGATCACGGCGATGAACGCGGCAGTCCAGAACATCCACACCAGGAGCCCCACCGCGCCGCCGACGAGCGCGGCGGCGCCGAAGCGCCCGAACATCGCGCGCAGGATGCCGTTCACCACCGAGATCCCGATGATGGCGATGACGAGCAGCTCGAACCAGTCGAACTGCGCGCCGCCGGGCAGGCGCGCCTCGCGCGGCGCCGGCAGCGGCTCGCCCTCGATGGTGCCGAGGATGCGGTCGATACCCGCGAGGATGCCGCCGTAGAAATCGCCCTGCTTGAAGCGCGGCGTGATGTATTCGGCGACGATGCGCTTGGCGATCGCGTCGGGCAGCGCGCCCTCCAGGCCGCGCCCGACCTCGATGCGCAGCTGCCGGTCGTCCTTCGCCACCAGCAGCAGGACGCCGTCGTCGACGCCCTTGCGACCGAGCTTCCAGGCCTCGACGACGCGGATCGAATACTGCTCGATCGCCTCGGGCCGCGTGGTGGGCACGATCAGCACCGCGACCTGGCTGCCCTTCTTCGCCTCGAAGGCGGCGAGCTTCTGCTCCAGTGCCGCGCGCTGCTGCGTGCCGAGGGTTCCGGTCTGGTCGGTGACGCGCGCGCCCAGCGCCGGGACGGCAAGCTGGGCCGCGGCGAACGCGGAAAAAAGCAGCGCCGCCGCGGCGGCGAGGAACGCTCTACTTGCCGAAGTCAACCTTGGGCGGCTGCGCGATTTCTTTCTCGTTCTCCACCGTGAACTGGGGCTTTTCCTTGAAGCCGAACAGCATCGCGGTGAGGTTCGAGGGAAACGAGCGGACGGTCACGTTGTACTCGCGCACCGCCTGGATGTAGCGGTTGCGCGCCACGGTGATGCGGTTCTCGGTGCCTTCGAGCTGCGCCTGGAGGTCGCGGAAGTTGGCGTCCGACTTCAGGTCCGGGTACTTCTCCACCACCACCATGAGGCGCGAGAGCGCGCCGGAGAGCTCGCCCTGCGCCGCGGCGAAGCGCTGGAAGGCCTGCGGGTCGTTGACCAGTTCCGGCGTCGCCTGGATCGAGCCCACCTTGGCGCGCGCGTTGGTGACGCCGAGCAGCACCGCCTGCTCCTGCGCGGCGAAGCCCTTCACGGTCGCCACCAGGTTCGGGATCAGGTCGGCGCGGCGCTGGTACTGGTTGAGCACCTCGGACCAGCCGGCCTTGATCTGCTCGTCGGTGGATTGCAGGGTGTTGTAGCCGCAGCCGGACAGCAGCAGCATTGCGGCAAGGGCGAAAAAAGCGGGAATGCGCTGGGCCATCGGACCTCCCGGGAGTTGCCCGTGAAATGGCGGCGGAAGCAGCAATTTCAAGCCTAGCATGAGTGGTACAGTCACGCCGCCTACGGAGAACCTCGCATGCCGGAACTGTTGATGCAGACACGCGTCGGCGCGCAACGCGCCTGGCTGCTGCTCCTGCTCGTGCTCGCCCCCGTGCTCGCGCTGGCGCAGGCCAATCCGCGCCTCGCCAGCCTGGGGATCGAGATCTGGCCCGAATACGACCGCGCCGGCACGGCGCTCGTGATCCTGAAAGGCGAACTGGCGCCGGAGGTGAAGCTGCCGGCCCGGGTGTCGCTGCGCATCCCGGCAGCCTCCGGCGGACCGTCGGCGATCGCGTTCGCCGGCGCCGCCGGCGGCAACCTGCTCAACCTGCAGCACGAGGCGAGCACCGCGGGCAATGCGATCGTGCTCAAGTTCGAGCTGCCCGAACGCTTCCTGCACGTCGAGTTCTACGCGCCGATCGCCACCGCGCTCCCGGCGCGCAGCTTCACCTACACCTGGCCGGGGGACCTGGCCGCCGATCGCGTGCGCGCGGTGGTGCAGGAGCCCGCGACTTCGAGCAATCTGCAGCTGGAGCCGAACCTCGAGCTCGCCTCGACCGGACGCGACGGGCTGCGCTACAGGGCCGGCGACCTCGGCGCGCACGCGGCGGGCAAGCCCCTGCCGGTGACGGTGCGCTACACCAAGCTCGATTTGCGCCCCACCGCGGAAATCATGAAGCTGGCGCCGCCGACCCAGGCGCCAGATGCCGCGTCCGCTACGGCACCGGCTGTGCCGGCCACTCCTGCGGGCGCGCCGTTCCCCGTCTCGGCGCTGGTGCTGCTCGCCGTGGCGCTGGTCGCGATCGGCGGCCTGCTGATGTTCGCGTGGTGGCGGGGACGCGCACCGCGAACGCAGGCCCTGCCGCACGGCGCCTGCACCCGGTGCGGCGCGCCGCGCCGTCCGGAGGACCGCTACTGCGGCCAGTGCGGCGCGAAACTCGCCTAGCGCCTCAGAGCACTTTCGCCAGCCACGCGCCGATCGCCGCGACCTCCTCGGGGCACACCGCGTGTCCCATCGGGTATTCGTGCCACTCGGGCGCGTAGCCGAGCGCTTCGAGCCGCGCGCGCGACTGCGCCGCGCGATCGAGCGAAATCATCTCGTCGTGCGTGCCGTGCGCCATGAAGATCGGCAGATCGCGGTTGATGACGTGGCGCTCGGCCTCGAGCGTGCCGGCGAGCGGCAGCCAGGTCGAGAGCGCGAGGATGCCGGCCAGGCGCTCGGGATGACGCAGCCCGGTCTGCAGCGCGATCGCGCCGCCCTGCGAAAAACCGGCCAGTACGACGCGGCGCGCCTCGATGCCGCGCGTCTTTTCGCGCGCGATGAGCGCTTCGAGCAGCGCTTGCGAAGCGCGGATGCCGGCCGCGTCCTCGCGGTCGCCGCCCAGCGACACGACGTCGTACCAGGCGCGCATGCGCATCCCCATGTTGATCGTCACCGGCCGCAGCGGCGCGTGCGGAAAGACGAAGCGCAGCGCGGGGCGCGCGGGCAGGCCGAGCATCGGCACCAGCGGCTCGAAGTCGTGGCCGTCGGCGCCCAGGCCGTGCAGCCAGATCACCGCGGCCTCGGGCCGCGCGCCGGTTTCGCGCTCGATCGATTCGGGAATTGCCGTCATGGCGCATTGTAGGGCGCGGCGCCGGGTAAGATGCACCGATGCAACCCGCTGCCGCGCTGCCCGCCGGATTCCGGCAGGAGATCTCGAGCGAAGAACTGGCGAACCTGCCGATCCGGCGCTACGCGGGCGAGGTGTCCGTGGTGTGCTCGCCCGAGGAGCTCGAGCGCGCGCTCGCCGACATCGGCGGCGAAAGCGTGGTCGGCTTCGACACCGAGACGCGGCCCTCGTTCCGGCGCGGCGAGAGCTACCGGCCCTGCCTCGCGCAGGTAGCGACCGCGCGCGCGGTGTATCTCTTCCAGCTGCAGCAGCAGGATTTCTCCGGCGCCATCGCGGGCCTGCTCGGCGCGCGCGACATCGTCAAGGTCGGGGTCTCGGTGGCCGAGGACCTGCGCCAGCTGAAAACGCTGTTCCCGGCCCAGGAAGCCTCGGTGCTCGACGCGGGCGCGGTGGCGAAGCGCCACGGGCTGCGCCAGACGGGGCTCCGGAACCTCGCCGCGATCTTCCTCGGCATCCGCATCCCCAAAGGCAAACGCACCTCGAACTGGTCCGCGCCGCGGCTTTCGGCGGCGCAGGTCATTTACGCCGCGACCGACGCCTGGGCCTGCCGCGAGCTCTACCTTTGCTACGCGCGCATGGGCCTGCTCGATGCTCAGGCCGACTTGCGGTAGTGCAGCGGAAACAGGCGCTCGACCACCGGGCCGTTCGAAGCCCAGGCCTTGCAGCCGTCGATGAAATAGGGCTTCTTGCGGTCCTTGTCGGGCGCGGCCTCGGTGGCCACCTTGCCCGCCTTCGGCCAGCTGCCCAGGGTCTGGAACGCGACCGTCGCCACGGGCATGAGGAGCTCGCGCAGGTGCGTGCAGCCCTTGGTGCCGCCCACGGCGTCGTTCACTGCGCGCCGCCAGCCGCCGCCGATCTTCGCGCCGACGAGCCCCTTGTAGGCGCCCGCCACGGTGAAGCAGGGGTCGTAGGGCGCATGGTTCGTCGCCACCTCGAGGTCGCGCACCACCATGTCGCGGTCGAGCGTGAGCCGCAGCTGCATGTCGTGCACGTGCTCGCCCGGCAGGCGCAGGCCGCGGTAGGGTTCGGTCACCGCATAGGTCTTGGTGTCGACGATGCGCGCTTCGATGTCGAACAGGCCGTCCTCGCGCTCGTAGCCTTCGCAGGCGATGGTGCGGGTGTGCAGGTGGCGGCGCGGTGCTGGCGTGGAAAGGCTCATCGGGGTTTTCTCGCTGCG
>SCUF01000442.1 GCA_004298325.1 Betaproteobacteria bacterium
CGGGTTGCCGATCTTCTTGCCGGGAAAATCCTTGATGCCCTTGATGCCGGAGCTCTTCAGCCAGTACAGGCCCTGCGGCGAATTCGCATAGACGTTGTACACGGCGACGGAATCGGCGCCTTTCGCCCTGCCGAGCAGCACGTTGCCCATGTCCGCGAGGCCGATCGGGTTGGCGCCGGCGCCGACCTTTTGCACCGCCAGCGCCGAGCCCTTGCCCGGCTCGAGGTTGAGGTCGATGCCTTCCTTGGCGTACCAGCCGAGTTTCTTGGCGTAGTAATACGGCGCGTGATCGCCGCCCGGCACCCAGTTGAGGATGAAATCGAGTTTCTGCTGGGCCGCGGCGGGCGCGGCGGCGGCCGCGAGCAGGGCGGCAATGACGAGACGGCGCATGGTGTACTCCTTCGGCGAGAAGCTCGATGGTAGCGACGCGCGCCGGCGGGTGTCAATGTTGCTAGACTCCGCTTTAACCGAACGGTTACATCGCACCGCATGCCGCTCCACTGGTCGCAGCTCCCCAAGGAAACGCTCGCGCTTCTCCGGCGCGGCACGGTGATCCCCGCGCATCCGCTCGCGCTCGACGCCAAACGGCGCTTCGATCCGCGCCGACAGCGGGCGCTCACGCGCTACTACCTCGACGCCGGCGCCGGGGGACTCGCGGTCGGCGTGCACGCGACCCAGTTCGCGATCCGCGAGCAGGGTCTCTACGAACCCGTGCTGCAGCTCGCCGCCGACGCCGCCCGCGAGTGGGCCGGACGCCCGCTCGTCATGATCGCCGGGCTCTCGGGCAAGACCGCGCAGGCGAAGAAGGAAGCCGAGGTCGCGCTCGCGCACGGCTACCACGCCGGCATGCTCTCGCTCGCGCCGATGAAAGGCGCGTCGCCGGACGAACTCGTCGCGCATTGCGCCGCCGTGGCGCGCGTGCTGCCGCTCATCGGGTTCTACCTGCAGACGGCGGTCGGCGGCATCGCGCTGCCGGCCGAGTTCTGGCGGCGCTTCGCGGCGATCGAGAACGTGATCGCCATCAAGATCGCGCCCTTCAACCGCTACCGCACGCTCGACGTGGCGCGCGGCGTGGCACTGGCGCGCGCCGAGGAGCGGGTGACGCTTTACACCGGCAACGACGACCACATCGTGCTCGATCTCGTCACGCCATTCGCCGTGAAGCGCGGCAACGAGGAAGTGCAGCTGCGCATCCGCGGCGGGCTGCTCGGCCACTGGAGCGTGTGGACGCAGAAGGCGGTCAAGCTGCACGAGCGCATCCAGGCCGCTGTGACCTCGGGCTGGGTGGATGCGGAGCTGCTGGCGCTCGACGCCCGTGTCACCGACTGCAACAGCGCCTTCTTCGACGTGGCGCACGATTTCGCCGGCTGCATTCCCGGCTGCCACGAGGTGCTGCGGCGCCAGGGGCTGCTGGAAGGCACCTGGTGTCTCGACCCGAAGGAAACGCTCTCCCCCGGCCAGGCGGAGGAGATCGACCGCGTCTGCCGCGAGCATGCCGACCTGGGGGACGACGATTTCGTGCGCGCCAACCGGGCGCGCTGGCTGGAGTGACCATGGACCGCACCGAAACCCTGCAGCGCTATGCGTTTGCCGTGCTGGCGCACCTCGCGCTGCTGCTCGCCTGGTACCTGTTCGTCAAGCTCGGCAACGTGCCGAAGTTCGTCATGCCCTCGCCGGGCGAGACGCTGGATGCGCTGCTCTCGCCCAACTACGGCTGGTGGGGCAACGTCGCCGTGACCGGCACCGAGATCTTCGCCGGCTATTTCCTCGCGCTGGTGATCGGCGTCGCGCTCGCGCTCGCGTTCACCTGGTCGAAGGTGCTGGAAGCATTCTTCATGCCGCTGCTGGTGTCGCTCAACATGATCCCGAAAGTGGCGCTCGGGCCGCTCATCATCGTCTGGTTCAAGTACGGCGTGTTTCCGAACACCCTGATGGCGTTCTCGATCTGCGTCTTCCCGATCCTGCTCACCACGGCGCGCGGCCTGCGCGAGGTGGAGCCCGAGCTGCTCGACCTGGTGCGCTCGCTCAAGGGTTCGCGCTGGCAGCTGTTCACCAAGATCCAGCTTCCCGGCGCGCTGCCCTACATCTTCTCGGGCATGAAGGTGGCCGCGATCCTCGCGGTGGCCGGCGCCGTCGTCGGCGAATTCCTCGGCTCCGACCGGGGGCTGGGCTACCTCATGCTGCAGGTGCAGGTGACGCTCGACACGCCCGCGATGTTCATGGCGGTCATCCTCATCACGCTGCTCGGCATGCTGCTCTACGGGGCCGTGCTGCTGCTGGAACGCTGGCTGGTGGTGAAGGACGCGAGGCTCGATTGACCGGCGAGCCATTCATCCACCTGGCCGGCGTCACCAAGATCTACCGGCGCGGCCGCAGCGAGCATCCCGCCATTTCGGATGCCACCTTCGATGTCATGGCGGGGGAACTCGTGTCGCTGGTGGGCCCCTCGGGCTGCGGCAAGTCGACGCTGCTCAAGATCCTCGCCGGGCTGCACCGGCACGATGGCGGCGAGCTGCGCATCGGCACCGGCGCGCATTCCTTCGATCCGGCGCGCGACGTCGGCATGGTGTTCCAGGCGCCATTGCTCCTCAAGTGGCGCCGCATTCTCGAAAACGTCCTGCTGCCGGCGGAAATCCTGGGTCTGCCGATGGCCGCCGCGCGCGAGCGGGCGCGCGACCTGCTCGCGCTGGTGGGACTTACAGGCAACGAAGACAAGTATCCGTACGAGCTTTCGGGCGGCATGCAGCAGCGCGCGGCGATCGCTCGCGCCCTGGTGCACGATCCGAAGCTGGTGCTCATGGACGAGCCCTTCGGGGCGCTCGACGCGCTGACGCGCGAGAAGATGAACCTCGAGCTGCTGCGCATCTGGAAAGAGGCGGGCAAGACCATCGTCTTCGTCACGCACGGCATCTCGGAGGCCGTATTCCTCGGCACGCGGGTGGTGGTGCTTACCGCCGGCCCGGCGCGCATGGCGGACAATTTCCGGATCGAGCTGCCGTACCCGAGGACGCTCGACATCAAGACGCACGAGCGCTTCGGCGAGTACACGCGCCGCGTCTACAAGCTGCTCGGCATGGAGTGAGGCGTGGCCGGGGCGACGAACCGCGGCAGCGCCGGGCGTGACCCGGAGCGCAACCAGGAGCGCATCCTGAGGGCCGCGACGCAGGAGTTCGCGCGCCACGGCCTCGGCGGCGCGCGCGTCGACCGCATCGCGGCAGGGGCCGGCGCCAACAAGCGCATGCTGTACTACTACTACGGCAACAAGGAGGACCTGTTCCTCGCCGTTCTCGAGGCGGCGTACGCGCGCATCCGCTCGGCCGAGCGAGACCTGCGCCTCGCCGACCTCGATCCGGAGAAGGCAATCCGCCGGCTGGTGACCTTCACCTGGGACTATTACCTCGCCCACCCCGAGTTTCTGACGCTGCTCAGCACCGAGAACCTGCACGAGGCGCGCCACCTGAAGCGCTCGCGGCACGTCGCCGCCCTGCATTCGCCCTTCGCCGCCACGATCCGCGAGGTGCTGCGGCGTGGCGTCGCCGCCGGCAAGTTCCGGCGCGGGGTGGATCCGGTACAGCTCTATATCTCGATTGCCGCGCTCGGCTACTTCTACCTTGGCAACCGCCATACCCTGTCGACCATCTTCCGCCGGCCGCTGCTCGCGCCGCGGCACAAGGCCGCGCGGCTGCGGCACATGAACGAGCTGGTGCTCGGCTACCTGAGGAAATAGCGCCATGCGTGTCGCCCTGTGCAACGAAGTCATCGCACCGATGCCGTTCCCGAAGCAGTGCGAATACGCGGCCAAGCTCGGCTACGACGGCCTGGAGATCGCGCCCTATACGCTTTCGGACGAACCGCACCGCTTGGGGAGCGCGCAGATCGCGGCGGCGCGCGCCGCCGCGACGGAAGCCGGCGTCGTGATCACGGGCCTGCACTGGCTGCTGATCAAGCCCGCCGGGCTGTCGATCTCGACGCGCGACGACGCCGTGCGGCGCCGCACGGTGGAGGTGATGCTCGCGCTGGTCGAGCAGTGCGCGGAGCTCGGCGGGCGCTACCTGGTGCACGGCTCGCCGCACCAGCGCCGCATCGATCCGGGCGATACCAAGGCGGCGGCGCTGGCGCGCGCACGCGATTGCTTCGCCGCGGTGGCGGAGCGCGCCGAGAAGGCCGGCATCGTCTACTGTATCGAGCCGCTGTCGGCCGACCAGACACCGCTCATCAACACCCTCGCCGAGGCGGCGGCGCTCGCGGAATCGATCGGCAGCCGCGCGCTGCGCAGCATGCTCGATTGCAGCGCCGCCGGGCGCATGGAAACGGCCCCGCTGGCGGCGCTGGTCGACAAGTGGCTGCCGCCGGGCATGATCGCGCACGTCCAGGTCAACGACCGCAACCGGCGCGGCCCCGGCCAGGGCGAGCAGCGCTTCGCGCCGCTGTTCGCGGCGCTGGTGCGCCACGGCTACGAGGGCGACATCGCGGTCGAGCCGTTCGATTACGTGCCCGACGGTCCGGCCGCGGCGGCGCGCGCCATCGGTTACGTGAGGGGCATCCTGGAGGCGCTCAAGTCATGAAGCGCGTGCCCCGTCTGCTGCTCGCAACGGGCTTGTGCGCGGGCCTGAACGCGGCGCTCGCCTTCGACCTGCAGGGCCATCGCGGCGCGCGCGGTCTCGCGCCCGAGAACACGCTGCCCGCGTTCGAGCGCGCGCTGGCGCTCGGCGTCACTACGCTCGAGCTGGACATCGCGATCACGCGCGACGGCGTGCTCGTGATCCATCACGACCTCACGCTCAATCCGGACACCACGCGCGACGCCTCCGGCGAGTGGCTGGCGCAGCGCGGGCCCGCGATCCACTCGCTCACCTGGGCACAGCTGCAGACCTACGACGTGGGGCGGCTCAAGCCGGGGAGCGACTACGGCCGGCGCTACCCCGAGCAGCAGCCCGCCGATGGCGCGCGCATTCCGCGGCTCGCGGACCTGTTCGAGCTGGTGAAGCGTTCGGGCAACGGCAAGGTGCGCTTTGCGATCGAGACCAAGCTCGCACCGGACAAACCCGATGAGACGCCGCCGCCGCAGCCGTTCGCGCAGGCCGTGGTGGGCGAGATCCGCAAGGCCGGCCTGGCGCGGCGCGCCTCGATCCTGTCCTTCGACTGGCGCACGCTGCAGGTGGTGCAGAAAATCGCACCCGAGATTCCCACCGTGTATCTGTCCGCGCAGCAGCGCTGGCTCGACAACATCGGCGCCAACACGCCCGGCGGCTCGCGCTGGACGGCCGGGTTTCAGTTGCGCGAACACGGCTCGATACCGAAGATGATCAAGGCGGCGGGCGGTGCGTACTGGTCGGTGTTCCACGGCGATCTCGATGTACAGAAGGTGAAGGAGGCGCAGGCGCTCGGCCTCAAGGTGCTCGTCTGGACGGTGAACGACCCGGCCCTCATGGCACGCATGATCGGTTACGGCGTGGACGGTCTCATCACGGACCGGCCGGATATGGCGATCGATGTGCTGAAGAGGAACGGCATCCAGTGGTGAGCCGGGCGGGCGCAGGATGAAATTCGCAGTCACGGCGATCGAGCTGTTCGAGCGGGACGTCAGGCTGCGCCTGCCGTTCCGTTTCGGCGTGGTCACGCTCACCGCGGCGCCGCAGGCCTTCGTGCGGCTCCGCGTCCGTTGCGCCGACGCTCGCGAAGCCGAGGGTGCGGCGGCCGAGATGCTGGTGCCGAAGTGGTTCGACAAGGACCCGGCGCTCAGCAACGAAGATAATTTCGACCAGCTGCGCGCCTCGCTCGCCGCGGCGCGCGAGGCCTATTTGGCGGCCGGCTCGAACACCGCATGGGGGCATTTTCTGGCGCTTACGCGCCCCGGTCTCGTCGCCGGCTACGGCCCGGCGCTCATCGAGCGCGCGGCGCTCGACGCGCTGTGCCGCGCGCAGCAGGTTTCGTTTTACGAGGCTCTGCGGCGCAATCTGGTCGGCGCCGAGGCCTTCGAAGGCCTCGAACTGCCGGCGGTGCTGGCGAGCCTTGCGGCGGCGCCCTCGATCGCGGCGCGCCACACGGTGGGTCTGCTCGACGCGATCGGCTCCACGGACGCCCGCGTGCGCGTCAACGACGGCCTGCCGGAAACGCTCGAGGAGGTGATCGCGCGCTATGGCCATCGCTACTTCAAGCTCAAAGTCGCCGGCGATGTGCCGGCCGACCTCGAGCGCCTGGCGGCGATCGCCGCGGTGCTCGACCGGATCGCGGAACCCTATTACGTCTCGCTCGATGGCAACGAGCAGTTTGACGACATGGCGGAGGTGGCTGAGCTCTGGCGCCGCATGGGATCGGATTGGCGGCTCGAGCGCCTCGCCGCGAGCGTTCTGTTCATCGAGCAGCCGGTGACCCGCCGCCGCGCATTGCAGCAGCCGGTCGAGGGCATCGAGCGGCCGATCATCATCGACGAATCGGACGATGGGCTGGATGCCTTCCCGCGCGCGCGCGCGCTCGGCTATCGCGGCGTTTCGTCAAAGACCTGCAAGGGCATCTACCGTTCGCTCGTCAACCGGGCGCGCTGCGCGGCCTGGAACGCCGAGGCGGGGAGCGAGCGCTACTTCATGAGCGGCGAGGACCTGACGATCCAGCCGGGGCTTGCCCTGCAGCAGGACCTGGCGCTCGCCTCGGTGCTCGGCCTGACGCACGTAGAGCGCAACGGCCATCATTACGTCAATGGCATGGCGGCGCTGCCGCCAGCGGAGCAGGCGGCGTTTCTCGCCGCGCACCCGGATCTTTACGAGCGCAGCCACGGCGCCGTGCGGCCGCGGATCCGGCGGGGCATGCTGGCGATCGGCTCGCTCGCCTGTCAGGGCTACGCGAGCGCCGCGATGCCGGACTGGAGCTCCATGCAGTCCATGGCAATTCAAAAGGAACACGCGTGAAGCAGAAACGCATCGGCATCATCATGCACGGCGTCACCGGGCGCATGGGCGCTAACCAGCACCTCGCGCGCTCGATCGCGGAGATCCGCCGGCAGGGCGGCGTCGAGCTGCGGGACGGCACGCGGCTCATGCCGGACCCTGTTCTCGTGGGGCGCGACGCGGGCAAGCTCGAGCGCCTGGCCCGAGCCCACGGCGTAGAGCGCTGGACGACCGACCTGGACGCGGCGCTGCAGAATGCCTCGGACAGCGTCTTTTTCGATGCTGCGACGACGCCGCTGAGGCCGACGCTTCTCAAGCGCGCGATCGCAGCCGGCAAGCATGTCTACTGCGAGAAGCCGGTCGCGACCAGCCTCGCCGAAGCGATGTCGCTTTATCGCGCGGCGAAGAAGGCGCGCGTCCGGCACGGGGTGGTGCAGGACAAGCTCTGGCTGCCGGGGCTGCAGAAGCTCAAGGCGCTGCGCGAGCAAGGCTTCTTCGGCCGCATCCTCTCGGTGCGCGGCGAATTCGGCTACTGGGTGTTCGAGGGCGACCCGCATTCTTCGCAACCGGCCGCGCAGCGCCCGTCGTGGAATTACCGCAGCAAGGACGGCGGCGGCATCATCCTCGACATGCTGTGCCACTGGCGCTACGTGCTCGACAACCTGTTTGGCAAGGTGCGGGCGGTGAGTTGCCGCGGCGCGACGCACATTCCCTGGCGCTGGGACGAGAACGGCCGCCGATACCGCGCCGACGCGGACGACGCGGCATACGCCACCTTCGAGCTGGCAGGCGGCGTCATCGCGCATTTCAATTCGTCCTGGTGCGTGCGCGTGCGGCGCGACGACCTGCTCACGCTGCAGGTCGACGGCACGAAAGGCAGCGCGGTGGCGGGACTGCGCGACTGCCGCATCCAGTCCTACGGCGACACGCCGAAACCGGTCTGGAACCCGGACGTCCCGCAGCCGATCGATTTCTTCGCCGGCTGGCAGGAGACGCCGCAGGGCAGTTACGACAACGCCTTCAAGCTGCAGTGGGAAGCGTTCCTGCGCCACGTGGCGGGCGAGGGCGGATTCCGCTGGAGCCTGCTCGAGGGCGCGAGGGGCGTGCAGCTCGCCGAGCTGGGGTTGCAGAGCTGGAAGCAGCGCCGCTGGCTCAAAGTACCGGAACTGAAGGCATGAAGCGCGAAACGATCCGGACGATTGCGCTGCCCGCGGCAGGCGGAAAGCTCGAAGCGTACGCGGTGCGCGCGCCGCGCGGCTACGCCCGTCCTTCGCGGCCGTTTACGCGCCGCGCGCTGGCCGCGGCGCACGTCGTGGCCGACCCGCTTTCTGCGCGCGAGCCCTGGCTCGAGGCGGCGGTCGATTGGGAGGCGACGCTCGCGTATCGGCGCCACCTCTGGTCCTGGGGCCTGGGAATTGCGGAAGCCATGGACACCGCGCAGCGCGGCATGGGCCTGGACTGGCCGAGCTCGCTCGCGCTGATCGCCCGCACGCTCGATGCGGCGAAGGATTTCCCGGGCGCTGCGGTCGCCAGCGGCGCCGGCACCGACCAGCTGGCGCCGCGCCCGGACCTGCAGCTCGCGGACGTGATCGCCGCCTTCGAAGCGCAATGCGCGGCAATCGAGAAGCTCGGCGGCCGCATCATCCTGATGGCGAGCCGCGCGCTGGCCGCCTGCGCCAGGTCGCCGGAGGACTATGGCCGGGTCTACGACCGCATCCTGTCGCAGGTGAAGGCGCCCGTGATCATCCATTGGCTGGGCGAGATGTTCGACCCGGCACTCGCCGGCTACTGGGGCCACGGCGATCACGGCGCGGCGATGAACGTCTGCCTCGACGTCATCCGCCGCAATGCGGCGAAAGTGGACGGCATCAAGGTCTCGCTCCTCGACAAGGAGCGGGAAATCGCGATGCGCCGAAGGCTTCCCGCGGGCGTGCGCATGTACACGGGGGACGACTTCAATTTCGCCGAACTGATCGAGGGCGACGCCGAAGGCCATTCGGACGCGCTGCTCGGGATCTTCGACGCCATCGCGCCGGCGGCTTCGGCGGCGCTCAGTGCGCTCGCCGCGGGCGATCGCGCCACCTACCACGCGATCCTCGCCCCCACGGAGCCGCTCGCGCGCCACCTCTTTCGCGCCCCGACGCGCTTCTACAAGACGGGCATCGTGTTCCTCGCCTGGCTCAACGGCCACCAGGAGCATTTCGTCATGGTCGGCGGACAGCAGTCGGCGCGCCACGTGCTGCACTTCGCGGAGCTGTTCCGCCTCGCCGAAGCCGCCGGCCTGCTCGCCGATCCCGCGCTCGCCTGCCGGCGCATGAAGCAGCTGCTCGCGCTCCATGGCATCGCCTGATCCGCAGCGGCTCTCGCTCAACACCGCCACGGTGCGCGAGCGCTGGAACCTCGCGCAGACGATCGAGGGCTGCGCGCGCCACGGCATCCGCGGCATTTCGCCCTGGCGCGACAAGCTGGACGAACTCGGCGCGGCGCAAGCCGCGCGCCGTATCCGCGCCGCGGGACTCACGGTGACGGGACTTTGCCGCGGCGGCATGTTTCCGGCACGCACCGCCGCCGGGCGCAGAGCGGCGATTGCTGACAACCGCAAGGCGATCGAGGATGCGGCGACGATCGGCGCGAAGTGCCTGGTGCTGGTGGTGGGAGGTCTGCCGCAGGGCTCGCGCGATCTCGCCGGCGCGCGGGAGCAGGTGAAGGAGGGGATCGCCGCGATCCTGCCGCACGCCAGGCAATGCGGCGTTCCGCTCGCGATCGAACCGCTGCACCCGATGTACGCGGCCGATCGCGCCTGCGTCAACACGCTCTCGCAGGCGCTCGACCTGTGCGATGCGCTCGATCCCGGGAAGACGGGCGCGCTCGGCGTCGCGGTGGACGTCTACCACGTCTGGTGGGATCCGCAGCTGCAGGCGCAGATCCGGCGCGCTGGAAGGAAACGAATCCTGGCGTATCACATCTGCGACTGGCTGGTGCCGACCACCGACCTCCTGCTCGATCGCGGCATGATGGGCGACGGCGTGATCGACCTGAAGCGCATCCGCGGCTGGGTCGAGGGCGCCGGCTACCGCGGCTTTCACGAGGTCGAGATCTTTTCCGCGCGCAACTGGTGGCGGCGCGATCCGGACGAGGTGCTGGCGACGCTCAAGGCGCGCCACCGCCGCCGCAGCTAGGCGGGTCCGTTTGGGCGCGGCCGAGCTGGCGGCGGGGTACTCGGCGCCCGCGCTCGCGGTGATGGCGGCCGGGCTGCTGCTGGCTTCGCTCGCGCGCGGCTACTCGGGCTTCGGATTTTCCGCGCTGCTCGTGTCGAGCTGGTCGCTCGTGACCGAGCCCGCCCGGGCGGTGGCGCTCGCGCTCGTGATGGAAGTCCTCGCCAGCGTCATCCAGGCGTATTCCGTCTGGCGATCGATACCGTGGCGGCGCGTTGCGGCGCTGCTCGGCGGGGCCGCGCTGGGCACGCCGGCGGGCGTGTGGCTGCTGACGCGAACGCCGCCCGCAACCATGAAACTGGGCGTGGCCGCGTTCGTGCTGGCCTGTGCGATCGCGTTACTTGCAGGGTTTCGATTCCGGCGCAAGACCGGGCATGCGGCCACGGCGGCCGTCGGCGTCGCATCGGGCGTGGCGAACGGCGCGGTGGCGATGGGCGGGCTCCCGGTGGCGCTGTTTCTCACCGCGGACGGCGATGATCCGACGCGCCTGCGCGCCGCGCTGATCGCCTATTTCTTCCTGCTCGACCTCATGGCGATCGTTCTTCTCGCCGGTGAGGGGCTGGTGAGCTCGGACACGCTCGCGCAGGCCGCGATCGCCCTCCCGGTGCTGGTGTGCGGCATCTGGCTCGGCACGCGCCAGTTTCTCGGCGCCACGGCGCAATCGTTTCGCCGCAACACCTTGTGGATCCTGATCGGCCTCGCGCTCCTCGGCATCGGGCGCGCGGCCGCGTGACGCGCAACCGCCGTCAGCTAGGAATACGCTACGCCCTGGGTGTTGACGTACAGGGCGTAGATCGAAGTGCTCGCCGCCATGAACAGGCGGTTGCGGTGCACGCCGCCGAAGCAGACGTTGGCGCAGCGCTCGGGCAGGTCGATGCGGCCGATCAGCCGGCCTTCGGGATTGAAGACGTGCACGCCATCCAGGCCAGCCTCGCCCATGCCCCAGCCGCACCAGAGGTTGCCGTCGGTGTCGACGCGAAAGCCGTCGGGCGTGCCCTTGGGGCCGGCGTCGATCAGCACGCGGCGCTTGGCGAGCTTCGTTCCGCCCACCACGTCATAGGCGAGGATCTTGCGCGGCTCCGAACGCGACTCGACGATGTAGAGGATCGATTCGTCGGGCGAGAAGGCGAGGCCGTTCGGCTGGTTGATGCCTTTCGCAACGATGCTCATCTTCCCCGCGGCGTCGATCCGGTACACGCCCGTCGGCAGCTCGGGCTCGGCTTTCGCGCCCTCGTACCAGCCGAGGATGCCGAAGCTCGGGTCCGTGAACCAGATCGAGCCGTCGGATTTGCAGACGACGTCGTTCGGCGAATTGAGGCGCTTGCCTTCGAATGAGTCGGCGAGCGTGACGATGCGCCCGTCGTGCTCGGTGCGCGAGACGCGGCGGCCGCCGTGCTCGCAGGTGATGAGGCGCCCATCGCGGTCGCGCGTGTTGCCGTTGGCGTAGTTCGAGTGCTTGCGGTAGAGGCTGACCGCGCCGGACTCCTCGTCCCAGCGGAGCATCCGGTTATTCGGGACGTCGCTCCAGAGGAGGCAGCGCTGGTCGCCGAACCAGACCGGGCCTTCGGCCCAGCGGTAGCCGGTGGCGAGCCGCTCGACCTTGGCGAGCGGCAGATGGTAGCGCTTGAAGGATTCGTCTAGGACAACGATGTTCGAGTCGGGGTAGCGGGGGCTGGGTTGCCAGTCGAGGGCACTCATGGCCGCTTCTGTACCACAGATAGGGGCGCCAGGGGCCGCAAGAAATCACGGCCTTGACAGCGTAAGGCATTCGGCCTTACCGTAGCCTTACCATGAGCAAAGTCACCAGCAAGTACCAGGTTTCGATCCCCAAGGCGCTTGCAGAGAAGACGGGCCTGCGCATCGGCGACGTCCTCACGTGGGAGGCTAGCGCAGGATCGCTGCGTGCCCGCATCGCCACGGTCCCTGCGCCCCGGCTCTCGGTGCAGGATCGTCTGCGCCTGTTCGATGCCGCCACGGCCCGCCAGACGGCGCGTGAGCGTACGCGGCGGCCCGCGCGCGGCAAGGGGCGGGGCTGGACCCGCGAGGATCTCTACACGCGGTGAGCTCGCTCGTAGATACCAACGTCCTCGTCTACCGCTACGATCCCAGGGACGCGGAAAAGCAGCGCGTCGCGCGCGCGCTGCTGCGAGAAGGCATCGAGCGTGGCACGCTGCGCCTCCCGCATCAGGCCATCGTCGAATTCGTGCAAGCGGTGACGCGGCCGACCGGGCGCGCCGGCGCGGCGCTCCTGGGTCGCGCGGAGGCTCTGCGCGAAGCGGAGGAACTGCTCGCACAGTTTGAGGTCCTCTACCCGACCGAGGCGCTGCTGCGGACCGCGATTCGCGGCGTTTCGGCGTACCAGCTCGGCTGGTTCGATGCGCAGATCTGGGCTTGCGCCGAGCACTACGGCCTGGACGAGATTCTTTCAGAGGATTTTTCCGACGGACAGCTGATCGGGCGTGTGCGCATTCGAAATCCCTTCGCGGCTTGA
>SCUF01000443.1 GCA_004298325.1 Betaproteobacteria bacterium
CATTTCGCCGACAGCGCCAGTCTCAAGCGGGCCGCGGCGCGAACCTTGGCGGCGCCGGTCGCGCGCGCCGCCGCGCTCATGGTGAGCGCGCTCACCGCCGGCGGCAAGGTCCTCGCCTGCGGCAATGGCGGCTCGGCGGCGGACGCGCAACATTTCGCCGCGGAGCTCGTCAATCGCTACGAGACCGAGCGCCCGCCGCTCGCCGCGGTGGCGCTCACCACCGACACCTCGACGCTGACCTCGATCGCCAACGATTACGCCTACGAGCAGGTGTTCGAGAAGCCGCTGCGCGCGATCGGGCGCCGGGGCGACGTGCTGCTCGCGATCTCGACCAGCGGCAATTCGGCCAGTGTGCTCGCCGCGGTGCGCGCCGCGCGCGAGCTCGGCATCGCCACGGTCGCGCTCACGGGGCGCGGCGGCGGCAAGCTCGCGGCGCTGCTCGGTCCCGGTGACGTGCTGATCTGCGTTCCGCATGAGCGGACGATTCGCATTCAGGAGGTGCACCTGCTGGTGCTGCATTGTCTGTGCGATGGCATCGACTTCGAAATGTTTGGAGCCCAATGACATGATCAAGAAATATCCCGCGCTGCTGGCCGCGCTGTGCGCGACGGCGCTGCTTCAAGGTTGCCTGGAAATGGCGGTGGTCGGCGCCGGCGCCGGCGTGATGTCGGTCGTGGACCGGCGCACCACCGGCACCCAGATCGAGGACGAAGGCATCGAGCTGCGCGCCGCGAACCGCATCGCCGAGCGCTTCGGCGACCGGGCGCACGTCAACGTCACCTCGTTCAACCGCAACGTGCTGCTGACGGGCGAGGTGCCGGACGCCGCCGCCCGGAGCGAGGTGGAGCGGATCGCGCACGCCGTGCCCAACGCGCGCGGCATCACCAACGAGGTGCAGGTCGCCGGCGTGTCGGCGTATTCGGCGCGCGCCAGCGACTCCACCATCACCGGCAAGGTCAAGGCGCGCTTCCTCGATTCCAACAGGCTCAACCCCGTCCACGTCAAGGTCGTGACGGAGTGGGGCGTCGTCTACCTGCTCGGCATCGTGACCGAGAAGGAGGCCGCCGACGCGACCGAGCTTGCGCGCACCACGAGCGGCGTGCGCAAGGTGGTCAAGGTGTTCGAGTACTGCCGCACGACCGACGAGGCCTGCCGGCCGCGATAGGCGGTGACCGTGCCGTTCGCGCGGCCCGCGTTCGAGCGCAAGATCCACGCCCCCGCGGAGGCGGCGCGCTGGGCCGCGGAGCTGGCGCGGCCGCTGGTGTTCACCAACGGCGTGTTCGACCTGCTGCATCGGGGGCATGTCACCTATCTGGCGCAGGCGCGGGCGCTTGGCGCGGCGCTGCTGGTGGCGCTGAACGGCGACGCCTCCGCGCACCGTCTCGGCAAGGGCGCAAACCGCCCGCTCAACGCCCTCGAGGACCGCATGGCGCTGGTCGCCGCGCTCGAGTCGGTGGACGCAGTGACCTGGTTCGACGACGACACGCCGCTCGCGCTCATCGAGGCCTGCCGGCCCGAGGTGCTGGCGAAGGGGGGCGACTGGCCGCCCGATCGCATGGTCGGCGCGGCGCAGGTGCTGGCGCGGCGCGGCCAGGTCGTCTCCATACCGTTCGCGCATCAGCGCTCGACCACCGCGTTGCTCGAACGCATCCGGAAAGGCTGAAGTCCGCGCGGCGCGCTATCATGGGCGCATGCGCCTGCACCAGATCAAGATCGACTACGTCGCCGAGCAGGACCGGCTCATGATGCAGCTCGCGACCAGCGACGAGCAGGAAGTGCGCGTGTGGCTGACGCGGCGCTTCGTCAAGCTGCTGTGGCCGCTGCTCGTCAAGCTGGCCGAAGAGGCGAGCCCGCGCATCCGCACGCAGGCCGATCCGGAGGCGCGCAAGGCGCTGCTCACCATGGAGCACGAGGAAGCCATGGCGCGCGCGGATTTCTCGAAACCCTACGACGACTCGGCGCGCGCCATGCCGCTGGGCGAAGAGCCGCTGCTGCTCGCGCGCATCCAGACCGCGCACGACGCCAGCGGCCAGCCGGTGGTCGCGATGCATCCGGCCCAGGGCCAGGGCGTGACGCTCACCTTCGACTCGGTGCTGCTGCACTCGTTGTGCCGGTTGCTGCAGGCCGCGGTCGCGAAGAGCGACTGGGACATGGAACTCAAGCTGCCGGGCCTCGCGCCGCCGCGCGAGGTCGAGCGCGTGCAGCGCACCATCAACTGAGCGTCGCGCTAGACCTGCTTCTCGGCGAACTCCCCGATCACCGGGATGCGCCAGGTCTGGTTCTGGTAGGCCTTCACCGCGCCGACCACGGCGAGCACCAGGATGAGCAGCGACCATAGCGGGATCAGCGACCAGCCCAGCACCGGGATCAGGCTCAGCACGAGGTGCCCGGCGATCGAGGCCAGACCGAGAAACAGCGCCTGGAAGGCGTGGAAGCGCACGAACCGGTCGCGGTTGTAGGGCTCGAGCAGCAGGAACACGATGGCGGTGATCCACAGGTAGGCGAGCGCACCGGCGATGTTGTTCTGCAGGCCCGCCGCCGGCTTCGCCGGAATGCCGCCGGAGCCCTCTGGCGCCGATGGCGACGCTTCCTTGCCGCAGGCTCCGCAAAACGTCGCGCCGGGCGCCATTTCCTTGCCGCAGGCCTCGCAGTAACGTGTCATGGGATCCCCTCCTGAGCGTTGTTGTGAAGGCACCCTAGCAAGATCCCCCGTGCGGCGCAACGGATGACCGCCGGCGCCACAGCGGCGGCCGCTCATGTTCCGGTCTCGCCGCGCGCCGCCTCCAGCCGCGCCGAGGCGTGCAGCCAGTCGTCCTCGGCCTGCGCGAGCGCCTCGGTCAGCCGCGCCTCGATGATCGTGAGCTCCTTCACCCGCTCGCTGCGGCCGGCGCCGTCGTAGAGCGCGGGATCGGCGAGCTCCGCACGCGCCTTCCCGGCGTCGCGGGTCAGCTGGGCAATGCGCGCTTCGATTTTCTCGATCTCGCGCAGGTGCGGCCGCAGGCGCTTCTGCCGTGCGTCGCGTGCCTGCGCCTCGCTGCGCCGCGCGTTCTTGCGGCCGGGGCGCGCGTCGGGCGCGCCGCGCCGGCCGCGCGCCTCCTTGAGCTTGTGCTGGCGGTAGTCCTCCAGGTCGCCGTCGAATTCGCGCACGCCGCCGTCGGCCACGACCAGGATGCGGTCGGCGCAGGCCGAAAGCAGCGCGCGGTCGTGCGCCACGATGACGAGCGCGCCTTCGTAGGATTGCAGCGCCATCACCAGCGAGCGCCGCATTTCCAGGTCGAGATGGTTGGTGGGTTCGTCGAGCACGAGCAGGTTGGGCCGGCGCTTCACCAGTGCCGCGAGCGCGAGGCGCGACTTCTCGCCCCCGGAGAGCGGTCCGATCGGCCGCCCGGCGCGCTCGCCGGCGAAGCCGAAGCGGCCCAGGAAATCGCGCAGCCGCTGCTCGCGCTCGCCGCGGTACAGGCGCGTCAGCATGGCGAGCGGGGTTTCGTCCGGCCGCAGCAACTCGACCTGATGCTGGGCGAAGTAGCCGATGACGATGTCGCGCGCGGCGCGCCGCTCTCCGGCGAGCGCCTCGAGTTCGCCCACCAGCAGCTTCACGAGCGTCGTCTTGCCGGCGCCGTTGACGCCGATCACCGCCAGCCGGTCGGCGCGCGTCACGGCCAGCGACACGCCCGAGATCACGCTGCGCCCGTCGTAGCCCGCGGCCGCGTCCGCGAGTTCGACGATGCGCTCGGGCTGGCGCAGCGGCGGCTCGAACCGGAAATGGAACGACTCCGTGGCGTAGACCGGCGCCACGCGGGCCATCTTCTCGAGGCTCTTCAGCCGGCTCTGCACCTGGCGCGCCTTGGTGGCCTTGGCGCGGAAACGCTGCACGAACGCGGTGATGCGCTGCACTTCGCGATCCTGCCTGGCGGCCGCAGCAACCTGCTGCTCGAGCTCGAGCGCGCGCTGGCGCTCGTAGAACGAGTAGTTCCCCGTGTACAGCCGCATCGCCCCGCCGGCGATCGCCAGCGTATGGCCGGTGGCGCGGTCGAGGAAATCGCGGTCGTGCGACACCAGCAGCAGCGTGCCGGCATAGCCGCGCAGCCAGTTCTCGAGCCACAGGATGGTGTCGAGGTCGAGGTGATTGGTCGGCTCGTCGAGCAGCAGCAGGCTGGAGGGCCGAAGCAGCGCGCGCGCCAGGTTCAGCCGCATGCGAAAACCCCCGGAGAACTCGCGCACCGCGCGCTGCGCGTCGCCCGGCGCGAAGCCGAGGCCGCCGAGCACGCTCTGGGCGCGCGCCGGCGCCGTGTAGCCGCCGGCCTGCGCGTAGCGCTCGTGCGACTCGGCGATCCGGTGGCCGTCGCCCGCGCGCTCCGCGCGCGCGATGGCGGCCTCGGCGGCGCGCAGGTCCGCATCGGCATCGAGCAGGTAGTCGAGCACCGGCTGCCCGAGCGCGGGGGCTTCCTGCTCGATTCGGGCGATGCGCGTGCCGGGTTGAATGACGCAGTCGCCGGCCTCCGGCGCGAGTTCGCCCGCGAGGAGCGCCAGCAGGCTCGTCTTGCCGCTGCCGTTGGCACCGACCAGGCCGATCTTCCAGCCCCGCTCGAGGCTCAGGGATGCGCCTGCGAAGAGGCGGTGCGGACCACGCGCGATGGCGAGATTTCTGAGCAGAATCATGGGGGCCGGAGTATAATGCGGGCCTTCCGCGGCATCCCCGAAAGCCAGCTCATTAGTTCAGGATTCGATTCGCTCGGCCTCATCGCGCCGCTGGTCCAGGTGGTGCGCGAGCTCGGTTACGAGCAGCCCACGCCGGTGCAGGAGCAGGCCATCCCGCTCGTGCTGCAGGGACGCGACCTGATGGCGGGTGCGCAGACCGGCACCGGCAAGACCGCGGCCTTCGCGCTGCCCACGCTGCAGCGGCTTGCGCCGTACGCGAGCACTTCCGCATCGCCCGCACGACACCCGGTGCGCGCGCTCGTGCTGACACCGACGCGCGAGCTGGCGGTCCAGGTCTACGAGAGCTTCCGCGAGTACGCCAGGCACCTGCCGTTGCGCTGCACGGTGGTGTACGGCGGCGTCGACATGAATGCGCAGATCGCCGAGCTGCGCCGCGGCGTCGAGATCCTCGTGGCGACGCCCGGGCGCCTGCTCGATCACGTGCAGAACAAGACCGTGATGTTCAACCAGGTGAGCGTGCTGACGCTGGACGAAGCCGATCGCATGCTCGACATGGGCTTCATGCCCGACATCCGGCGCATCCTCGCGCTGCTGCCGGCGCAGCGCCAGAACCTGCTCTTTTCGGCGACGTTCCCGGAGGAGATCCGCGCGCTGGCGAAGCAGCTGCTGAGCAACCCGGCCGAAGTGCAGGTCGCCGCGCGCAACGCGGCGGCCGAGCTGGTGACGCACGTGCTGCATCCGGTGGCGCGGCAGAAGAAACGCGAACTGCTCGCCTATCTGGTGCAGTCGCGCGGCCTCAAGCAGGTGCTGGTGTTCTGCGGCACGCGCATCGGCGCCAACCGGCTGGCGCACCAGCTGCGGCGCGACCACATTCACGCCGACGCGATCCACGGCGACAAGACGCAGGCCGAGCGCGAGCTGGCGCTGGAGGCCTTCAAGGCCGGCAAGACCACGGTGCTGGTGGCGACCGACGTCGCTTCGCGCGGGCTCGATATCGACGCCCTGCCGCAGGTGATCAACTTCGACATCCCGCACTCGCCCGAAGACTACGTCCACCGCATCGGACGCACCGGCCGCGCGGGACTCGAGGGCGAGGCGATTTCGCTGGTCTCGCCGGATGACCTGGAGTCGCTCAGCGCGATCGAGCGACTGATCCGCAAGCGCATCGACCGCGTGCTGGTGCCGGGCTTCGAGCCCGACGGCGCGACCGTCGCCGCGCTCATGGGACGCGATGCGGCGGCACCGCGCCGCGAGGCGCGACCCAGGGACGGTGAACCCCCGCAGGCCATTGCACCGCGCCACGCACCGCGGCGCGAGCCCCGGAGCCGGGACCGTGCGCCCGCGCAGGCTTCGGCGCCGCGCCAGACGCCGCCACCGCGGCCGCAGCGGCATGCCGATCCGATTTTTTCCAGGCCTTACGAACCCAGTGCCTCGGCACCGGCCGAAGCGCCGCCGCAACCCGCGGGTCCGCCGTCACGGCAGCGACCGCGCCCCGTCGCCGCGCTGCTCGGCGGACTGAAGCGCGCTGCGGGGTGAGCCGGTTCGGGCCGGCGCTGGCAAGCCGCCCTTCGCAAATTGATCGTCTCGCTCCACCGGCCTGGCGTTGTTGCCAGGCCGGTGGATTCATTTGAACCCCTGAAGCGGCAACGCGGGCATATCGCCGGCGCCCCGGCGCGGCGGCGTCCTAGAACGGCAGCGGCACTTGCGGCTTCAGCGGCTGCAAGGCCTGCCTGAATTCCGCCTGGATGCGCTCGAGCGCCTGCGCCGTATCGCCCTCGAAGCGCAAGACCATCACCGGCGTCGTATTGGAAGCGCGGGCCAGGCCGAAGCCGTCGCGATATTCGGCGCGCACGCCGTCGATGGTGAGCACGCGTTCCGCGCCCGGGAACGGCCGTGTGCGCTGCAGCTGCGCGACGAGCGCGTGCGGCTCGCCTTCAGCGAGCTTCCAGTTGAGTTCCGGGGTCGAGGGCGCGTCGGGCAGCGCCTTGAGTGCCGCGTTGGCATCGGGCTCGCGCGCCAGGATTTCGAGCAGGCGCGCGCCGCAGTAGAGCGCGTCGTCGAAGCCGTACCAGCGCTCCTTGAAGAAGATGTGGCCCGACATCTCGCCTGCCAGCGGCGCGCCCGATTCCCGCAGCTTGGCCTTGATGAAGGAGTGGCCGGTCTTCCACACCACCGGCCGCCCGCCGTGGCGCTCGATCCACGGCCCGAGGAGGCGCGTGCACTTCACGTCATAGATGATCTCGGCGCCGGGGTTGCGCGCCAGCACGTCCCGCGCGAACAGCATCAGTTGCCGGTCGGGATAGATGATGGCGCCGTCCTTGGTGACGACGCCAAGCCGGTCGCCGTCGCCGTCGAATGCCAGGCCGAACTCGGCATCGCCGGTGCGCAGCGTGTCGATCAGCGCAACGAGATTCTCCGGCCGCGAGGGGTCCGGATGGTGATTGGGAAAGCGACCGTCGACGTCGCAGTAAAGTTCGATCAGCTCGCAGCCGAGGCGCCGGTACAGACGCGGCGCCACGGCGCCGGCGACGCCGTTGCCGCAATCGATCGCGAGCTTGAACGGGCGCGCCAGGCGCACGTCGCCCGCGATGCGCTCGAGGTAGGCGTCGAGCACCTCGGCACGCGAGCGTTGGCCGGCGCCGTTCGCCAGCCTGCCGCTTTCGATGCGGCGGCGCAGTTCCTGGATCTCGTCGCCAGACAGCGTGCTGCCCGCGACCACCATCTTGACGCCGTTGTATTCGGGCGGGTTGTGGCTGCCGGTGACCATTGCGGCGCTCGCACAGCCGAGGTGGTGCGCGGCGAAATAGGCGAGCGGCGTCGGCACCATGCCGAGGTCGATCGCGTGCGCGCCCGCGGCGGTGATGCCCTCGGCGAGCGCTGCGGCGAGTTCCGGACCGGAACGCCGTCCGTCGCGGCCGAGCGCGAAGCTGGGAGCGCCGCGCTCGATACCGAGCGTGCCGAGCGCGTGCCCGATGGCGCGCATCACGGCGGGCGTCAGCGTCTTTCCGGCCACGCCACGGATGTCGTAGGCGCGAAAGATTTCTGCGGGAACGTTCACGGTCGGGAGAAGTATTCGAGGATGCGTCGCGCCAGCCATTGCCGGCGTCCGGGAAAGCCGACATGGCCGCCGGTGAGCGGCGATTCTAGCAGCACGCTCTGCGAGGCCTTGCGCGTGGCGCGCTCGAGCGCCGCCGCCGGCAGGAACGGATCGTTCCTCGCGTTCAGCACGAGTGTCGGCACCGCGATGTGCTCGAGCCAGGGCGCGCTTGCGGCACGGTTCCAGTAGTCGTCGGCATCGCGAAAACCGTGCAACGGCGCGGTCACCAGATCGTCGAATTCGCGCAGCGTGCGCGCGCGCGACATGCGCCGCGCGTCGAACTGCAACTGCCCGAGCGCGCGTTTGGCGTAGGCCTTCGTCTTGAGCGTCAGCAGGAAGACCCGCGTGTAACTGCGGCGATTGAGGCCCCGGTCGAGGCTTGCGCCCGCGGCGGCGAGATCGATCGGCGCCGAAATTGCGGCGGCGCGCCGCACCAGCGCCGAGGCCCCTGCGCCGCGCTCGCCGAGCCATTTCAGCAGCGCGTTGCCGCCGAGGGAAATCCCGGCCGCATGCAGCGCCGCGCCCTGCTGCGCGAAGCGGCGCAGCATCCAGTCCACCTCGTCGCTGTCGCCCGAATGGTAGGCACGCGGCAGGCGGTTGAGCGGGCCCGAACAGCCGCGGAAGTGGGGCAGCGCGAAGCGCCAGCCGGAGGCGGCTGCGAGCGCCGCGATAGTGCGCGCATAGTGGCTGCCGGAACTGCCCTCGAGACCGTGGAACAGCACCAGCAGGCGTGGCGCCTCCGGATCGCCCGTCCAGTCGACGTCGACGAAGTCGCCGTCCGGCGTGTTCCAGCGTTCGCGCACGAAGGCGACGCGAGGCGCAGGCGCGAGCGCCGCGGCAAGCGTCTGCAGGTGGCCCCCCGGCAGCCACCACGGCGCGCGATAGCCCGTCAATGCAGGATCTTCGGCGTGTCCGGCGCAGGCCCGGCGGCGGCCGCGGGCACCGGCGAGGTGTGGTGCACGATCATGCGCCAGCCGGCCGCGCCGCGCAGGTAGACGTTGGTTGCGACCACCGCGGGTCGCGGCTGCTTCTCGCCGACCACGGTGATGATCTCGTGCACGCTGTGTACCGCGAGCATCACGCCCGCGACCCTGACCTGCTGTGCGATCTGGAATCGCAGCCGCTGACCCGAGGCGAAGATCTTGCGCCAGCCGTCGCGCACCTGCTCCTGTCCGGCGAGACGCGGGCCTGCCGGATGCACGCACACGATGTCCTCGTCCTCCGCCCACACCGCCATCATGAGCGCGAGGTCGTTGCGTTCGAGCGACTCGTAAAAGGCGTTCTCGACGTCCTGCGCGGTCGGAAAGATGCGCGTGCTCATTCGGGGTCAGAGTAACTGGCGTGCAATCGTAACGTATTGATCCAGCTGAACAGAAGTTACTCTGACCCCGAATGCTGCGATCGGTTCAGGGCGTCGATCTCGCCCAGCACGCGCTCGACGGGGATTTCGCGCAGGCAGCGCAGGTGGCCGAGCGGGCATTCGCGGGCGTAGCAGGGGCTGCACTCGATCCCGAGCCAGACGACGCGGGCCCGGTCCGACAGGGGCGGCGTGTGCAACGGACTGGACGAGCCGAACAGCGCCACCTGCGGTGTGCCGAGCGCCGCGGCGACATGCATCAGGCCGGAATCGTTGCTCACCACGAATGCGGCGCCCGCGATCAGCTCGATCGCTTCGTCGAGCGTGGTTTCGCCGGCGAGATTGCGTCCCGCGATGCCGGCGCAGGCCTCGCGGTCCCTGTCCGATCCGAGCAGTACCACGGGCAGGCGCAGGCGCGCGGCCAGCCCGGCGAATTCCGGCCAGCGTTTCGCGGCACCGAACTCGGCGCCCGGGCAGAGCACCGCGTAGCGCCCCGGCAGCCCGAAACGCCGCGCGGTCGCCGCGGCGGCATGGACATCGACGCGCAGTGTCGGCTGCGGCAACGGTTCGCGCGGCGCCGTGCCGGGTTTCTCCGAGAGCCGCGCGTAATGCAGCGCCATCGGTGCGCGCTCGCCGCCGTTGCGGTAGACGAGGTTGAGCAGGCCGAAGCGCGACTCGCCGGCGTAGCCGCTGCGCAGCGCGATGTCGGCGAAGAACGGCACGAGTGCCGATTTCCAGGAATTGGGCAGGACGATCGCCTGGTCGTAGCGGCGCGCCCGGAGGCTGCGGCCCAGCCGCCAGCGCGCCCGCAACTCGAGCGCGCCGTGACGCAAGTCCGTCTCGATCACCTCGGAAATCTCGGCCATGCGCCGCAGCACCGGCGCCACCCAGGCGGGTGCCAGCGCATCGATCGCCAGATTGTGGCGCTTCTCGCGCAGGCGCGCGAGCAGCGGCTGCGCCATCAGCGCGTCGCCGATCCAGTTCGGAGCGACGACGAGGATGCGGGGCAAGTCAATGCCCTTTCGGGGCGACTCCCTTGAAGACGTACTGCGTGCCGCAGTAGGGGCAGAGTGCCGCGCCCTGCTTGGCAACGTCGAGGAAGACGCGCGGGTGGCGCGCCCAGAGCGGGGCGGCCGGGGTCGGGCAATGCAGCGGCAGGTCCTTGTCCGTGACTTCGACCTGGCGCGACAGGTCCGCGGTTTGCAGGCTCATGGCTGGCCTTTCTTGCGGTCCATCGGCACCGGCGTAAGCCAGTGCCGGTGCTTGCGGTCCTTGCCGGTGACGACGTCGAAGAACGCTTTCTGCAGGCGCTGCGTCACGGGGCCGGCCTTGCCGGCGCCGATGGACCGCAGATCCAGCTCGCGGATCGGCGTCACTTCGGCCGCCGTGCCGGTGAAGAACGCCTCGTCGGCGATGTAGATGTCGTCGCGCGTCATCGGGCGCGAGATGACCTCGTAGCCCAGGCCCTGCGCCAGCTCGATCACGCTGCTGCGCGTGATGCCGGTGAGGGCGGAGGTGAGCTGCGGCTCGTAAATCCGGCCGTCCTTGACGATGAAGATGTTCTCGCCCGCGCCCTCGGCGACGAAGCCGTTGACGTCGAGCAGCAACCCCTCGTCGTAACCATGCTGCGTTGCCTCGAGCGTCGCCAGCACCGAGTTGGGGTAGGTGCCCGACATCTTGGAGCGCGCCATGGTGACGTTGATGTGGTGGCGCGCCACCGACGCGGTCTTGACGCGGATGCCCTTGGCGAGCGCCTCGGGCCCGAGATAGGCGCCCCATGGCCAGGCCGCGATCGCGACGTGCACTTTCGCGCCCACCGGCGAGACGCCCATCTTCTCCGAGCCGTAGAACGCGATCGGCCGGATGTAGCACGCCGCGTGGCCGTTGGCCCGCACGACGTCGATCTGCGCCTGCATCAGCTTTTCCCGCGTGTACGGGATCGTCATCAGGTAGATGTGCGCCGAGCTGAACAGGCGCTCGGTATGTTCCTTCAGGCGGAAGATGCCGGTGCCCTGCACGGTCTGGTAGGCGCGCACGCCCTCGAACACCGCCAGGCCGTAGTGCAGCGAGTGGGTGAGGACGTGGGTGGTCGCCGTGCGCCACGGCACGAGCTTGCCGTCATGCCAGATCCAGCCGTCGCGATCGGCCATCGACAGCGGTGCGGCCGCGGGCTTGGATTTCGCCATCTGCGATTCTCCCCAGTGCAGGCAAAGACCTATTCTAGCGAATCCGTCCTGCGGCGCAGCAACGCCCCTGATTGGGGTCAGAGTAACTTTTTCTTCGTTCCGCCAAAGAGTTGCGCGCGACGAAGTTACTCTGACCCCAGATTCTCGATCAGGCGGACCTGTTGCGGCAGGCAGACGGAGGCGAGGTCATAGCGCTCGACGGCCGTGGCGCGCGCCTGCGTGCGCAGCGCGGTGTGGCGCTCCGGATTCGCGAGGCAATCGGACGCGGTCGCGGCGAGCGCCGCAGTGTCGAAGAAATCGACCAGCAGCCCGTTCTCGCCGTGCCGGATCGCTTCCTCGACCGGCGGCGTGCGGCTGCCGACGACGAGGCCGCCCGCGGCGAGCGCCTCGATGCAGCTCCAGCCGAGCACGAACGGGTAGGTGAGGTAGACGTGGCAGGCCGAGACCTGCAGCACGCGCAGGTAGTCGGCGTAGGGCAGTCGCCCGAGAAAGCGCACGCGGCTCGCATCGAGCCGGTCCTTCACCTCGTCGAAGAAGATCTGCTTCCAGGTCTTGCCCTCGGGCGCCGCCGCACCGTAGGAGGCGCCGTCGCCGCCGACGATCAGTGCGACCGCGTTCGGCCGCCGGCGCAGGATCTCGGGCAGCGCGCGCATGAAGACGTGGTAGCCGCGGTACGGCTCGAGGTTGCGGTTGACGAAAGTCAGCACCTCGTCGCCCGCGCGCAGCGTGCGGCCGTTGACCGTGACGAAGGCGCCCGGGTCGGGGCGCACGGCGTTCGTGTCGATGCCGTCGAAGATCACGCTGGTCCTGGCCCGGTATTCCGGCGGCACCGTGCCCCTCTGGAATTCGGTGGGGCAGAGACCCCAGTCCATGTCCGAGAGCGCCATCAGCAGGTGTGCGTTCTTCGCCCGCAGCCTGGCGTGGCGCGCCAAGTCCTGGCGATGGAACTCCGGGTCGAAATCGAAATCGAGGCCGCGCGCCGCATAGTAGAACTCGATCAGTGCCAGCATCCTCGCCTGCGGCCAGACGTCCTTGAGAAACAGGCTCTCGCCCCAGCCCGGGTTGGCGACGATCACATCCGGCACGAAGCCCTGCGCCTTCAGCTGCTGCGCGGCGGCCGCGCAGGCCTCGCCGCGGATCACCTTGGTCTCGAACTCCTGCGCCCAGGGATGCGCCTCGCGGCTGGTGGCGCGCCCGGGCTTGTAGCGCTGCATCTCGATGCCGGGCAGACCGGCGCCGTCGATGCCGAGCGCTTTGACCGCATGCCCGAGGCGCGCGAAATGCGGCGCGAGGTGCCTGAACTGGCCGGGGAAGTTCTGGTGGACGAAGAGCAGATTCACCGCTTGCGGCGACGTGCTTTCGCGGACTTGGCGCCTCTGCGGCGCACTCTTGCCGGCGTGCGCTTCGCGCGTGGCGTTGTCTCGGCGAACTGCACCGCGATGCCGAGACTGCCGTCACGGCGTTCGACGCGCACGATCTTGCCGTCGCAGTCGCAGACCGCGCAGCCCCAGGGCGTGTCGAGGTTGATCTCGAAATGAATCCTGCTGCCGCGGCGGTAGGCGGCGTCGGTTTCGAAAAACACCCCCGAGGCGCTCACGTCGCGCGTGACGCCGCGCTGCTTGCCGAGGTTCACGGCGAGCGCCGCGCCCAGCCGCTTCAACCGGCGTTGATTCCTGTGCCCGCGGTTCATAGGATTGCCGAATTGAAGCGATGGTACGGCACCCGATCGCGTGCGGCAATTCTCAGGCGATGCTTTCGAACACCGACTGCCAGAGCGCGCGTACGGCATTCGCTTGCCCCGCCACCTGCGCCGGCGGCACGCGCGCATACTGCGCGCCGTTCAGGCGCAGCGCGTGCTGAATGCGGCGGAACTCGCGGTAGGCGTCGCGGCACTGTTCCGCCAGCGCCGAAGGAATCAGCCCCAGGTCCGCCGCGATCCTCAGCAGCGCGATATTGCCGAGATTGCCGCAGAGCGCCGGATGGCGATGCGCATGCGCGAGCACCAGGAACTGCACGATGAACTCGACGTCGATCATGCCGCCGGCATCATGTTTGACGTCAAACAAGCCGCTCTTGTTCGGATGCGCGGCGTGAATCTTCCCGCGCATCGCGAGCACTTCCTTCGCCAGCGCCGGCGCATCGCGCTCCCGCGTCAGGATCTTCACCCGGATCGCCTCGAACGCCTCGCCGATCTTGGCGTCGCCCGTGCAGTAGCGCGCGCGCGTGAGCGCCTGGTGCTCCCAGGCCCAGGCCGCCTGTTCCTGGTATTTTTCGAAGCCCGACACGGAAATGACGAGCAGGCCCTTGTCCCCCGACGGCCGCAGGCGCAGGTCCGTGTCGAAGAGCGCGCCCGATGACGTGCGCAGCGTCAGCCAGTTGTTCAGCCGCTGCGCCAGGCGCACGTAGTTCTCCTGCGCGGCTTCGTCTTCGTCGGCGTAGAGGAAGATGATGTCGAGGTCGGAAGCGTAGCCGAGTTCCTTGCCGCCGAGCTTGCCGTAGCCGATCACGGCGAAGCGCGGCACTTCGCAGTGGCGCGTGCGCACCAGTTGCCAGGCCTGTGTGAGGGCAATGCCGATGGTGCGGTCGGTGAGTTCCGACAGGTGATCGGCGAGCTTTTCCACCGTCAGCAGTGCCGCGAGATCCTGCGCCAGCAGCCGGAACACCTGCCCCTGGTGGTGCTCGCGCAGCAGGTTCATCTGGCGTTCGGTGTCGCCGTCGTCGGCGGCGAGCGCGGCGCGCAGACCCGATTCGTACGCGGCCCAGTCGGGCGGCGCGTAGAGCACGCGATCGTCGAGCAGCTCGTCGAGCAGCAGGGGATGCCGCGTGACGAACTCCGCGGCCCAGCTCGAAGCGCCGATCATCCGCGTGACGCGCTCGAGCGCCTCCGGATGCTCGTCGAGCAGCGCCAGATACGCGGCGCGCCGCGCCACCGCCTCGAACAGGTCGATGCCGCGCGCGAGCGTCGCGTCGGGATCCGGCGTCGCCGCCGCCGCCGCCGCGAGCGCCGGCACGAGATGGTCGAGCCGCCGCCGCGAATCCTCGGGCAGCACCGCGTAGCGCTGACTCGCGCGCAGCGCCGCGGCGCGCGGATGCTCGGGCCACGCGGCCGGCGGCGCGCCTTCCTGCGCGGGCCCGGCGAGTACGTCCTGGAAGCAGCGCGTCACCTGCGCGCGCAACGCATCGAGCTTCGCCGCGAGCGTCGCCCAGTCCGGAAAATCCGCCATCGCCGCGAGGCGAGCGCGCTCGTCCTCGCCCTCCGGCAGCAGGTGGGTCTGCGCGTCGTCCACATACTGCAGGCGATGCTCGAGGTTGCGCAGGAAGACGTAGCTTTCGGCGAGCGCGCGCGCGGCCTCCTGCGGCAACAGGCGCCGCTCGGCCAGGCGCGCGAGCGCGAGCAGCGTCGGCCGCACGGCGAGCGAGGGCTCGCGCCCGCCGCGCACCAGCTGCAGCGCCTGCGCGACGAACTCGATCTCGCGGATGCCGCCGGGCCCGAGCTTGACGTGGCCGGCGAGCTCGCGCCGCGCCACTTCGCGCTGCACCTCGGCGTGCAGCCCGCGCATCGCGGCGAGCGTCGGGAAATCGAGGTACTTGCGGTAGACGAAAGGCCTTACGATCGCCGCCAGCTCCTCGTGCTGCGCGCCGGTGATGGCACGCGCCTTGATCCAGGCGTAGCGCTCCCAGGCGCGGCCCTGGGCATAGAAATAGGTTTCCAGCGCGTCGAAACTCGCGGCCAGCGGCCCCGATTCGCCATACGGGCGCAGGCGCATGTCGACACGGAACGAAAAGCCCTCCGCGGTGATCTCAGACAGAAGCGCGATCAGTTTGCGGCCGAGGCGCTCGAACTGCTCGTGCTCGCCCGCGCCGTCCGGATAGGCGAACACCAGGTCGATGTCGGAGGAAACGTTCAGTTCGCGTCCGCCGAGCTTGCCCATGCCGACGACGACGAGCTGTCCCGCAGGCGCGGCGAGCGCCGACTCGGCCCACGCCAGTGCGCAGCGAATCGAGGCGTCGGCCAGCGCGCTCATCGTTTCGCAGACCTCGGCAAGGTCCGCGGCGCCGGCGAGGTCGCGCGCCATGACGCGCAGGAACACGCGCTGCCGCAGGATGCGCAGCCGGCGCCTGAGCGCGGCCTCGTCGTCGGCGTCGCTGCCCTGGAGCGCGCGCGCGATGTCGTCGGCGCTGAAGGCGCGGCCCGCGAGGATCTCGCCGGCGTATTCCGGATGCGCCGCGAGCTGCTGCGCGGCGTAGCGCGAAAGCTTGATTTTCTGAATCGGATCCTGCATTTAGAGATAAAATGTCCGTCGACAAGGCGCCGATGCAAACCGAACCGCGAACCGTTCCCAGCGCGGCGCGGCCCTG
>SCUF01000444.1 GCA_004298325.1 Betaproteobacteria bacterium
GATGACTTTGACCAAGGCCGAACTGGCCGACCTGCTATTTGAGAAGGTCGGACTGAACAAGCGCGAGGCCAAGGACATGGTCGAGGCGTTTTTCGAGGAAATCCGCGGCGCGCTGGAGCGGGGCGATACCGTCAAGCTCTCCGGGTTCGGCAACTTCCAGTTGCGCGACAAGCCGCAGCGGCCCGGGCGCAATCCCAAGACTGGCGAAGAAATACCGATCAGCGCACGCCGCGTCGTGACCTTTCACGCCAGCCAGAAGCTGAAGGCGATGGTGGAAAAATCGCGCCATGGAGCCCAGCCGGAAAAGAGCTGAGCTGCCGCCGATCCCGGCGAAGCGCTACTTCACCATCGGTGAGGTGAGCGAGCTGTGCGGCGTCAAGCCGCACGTGCTGCGCTATTGGGAACAGGAATTCACGCAGCTGAAGCCGGTCAAGCGGCGCGGCAACCGGCGCTATTATCAGCACCATGAGGTGCTGCTGATCCGCAGGATCCGCCAGCTGCTGTACGAGGAAGGCTTCACCATCAGCGGTGCGCGCAACCGCCTCGATCATGCGGCGGTCTCGGATGTCGGGCGTCCGGCGGCCGGCGCACGCGAGCGCGTCGAGCATTCGGGCGTCGATCTGGACGCGGTGAAGCGCGAGCTGCGCGAAGTGCTCGAATCGTTGCGCTGACCGCAGCAGTCGGAGAGACCCGGCCTGTTAGAATTCGCCGCTTCGGGGCGTAGCGCAGCCTGGTAGCGTACCTGCCTGGGGGGCAGGTGGTCGCGGGTTCAAATCCCGCCGCCCCGACCAGGAATATCAACGGCTTCCGATCTGGAGGCCGTTTGCATTTCCGGCACCTGCCTTAAGCAAATCTTCATTCCGGGTTTCTATGATGATGGGTGTGCGGCCGCTGCGTGACCACGAAACGACCTGACTGGAGAGAACCATGCAAAATCGAAAATCCCTCGTGATCCTTGCCGCGCTTTCTTTCGCCGCGTTCGCTGGCGCGAGCGTCGCTTCGGAAACCTGCACGCAGGAGCCGAAGTCGAAGTGGCTGTCGCAGGAGGCCATTGCCGCGAAACTCAAGGAGCAGGGCTTCGAGGTCTCGCGCACCGAGACCAAGCGCAGCTGTTACGAAGTGAAGGCGAAGGACGCGCAGGGCAAGCGCGTCGAGCTCTACGTCGATCCGGTCACCGCGCGCGTCGTGAAGCAGCAGTCCAAGGACCGCTCCTGACCGCTCGTCAGACGAACGCGCGTGGGAGCCGGACCTCGATGCCGAGGCCCCGGCCTTCGAGACCCTCGCCGACGGCGACGCGGCCACCGTGCAGCATGGCGATCCGCTTGACAAGCGCGAGGCCGATCCCGCTGCCCGAATCGTCGGCACCCGGCGCACGGTAGAAACGGTCAAAGAGGCGCTCGCGCGCATCCGCCGGCACGCCGCTGCCGTCGTCCCTCACCGCGATGAGCACGGGGTCACCTGCGGAAATCTCCACGCGCACGTGCTTCGCCGCGTGCCGCACCGCGTTGTCCACCAGGTTCCGCAGGAGCACTGCGATCGCGTCGGGGTCGGCTCTCAGTTCGATCCGCTCACCTGCGACCTCCACCACCACGCCGCGCGCGCTCGCGGTAGGCTCGGACTCGCGCACAACAAGTGCCGCAATGCCGCCGATCGCCACGGCGGCCGCTCGTTGCGGGTTGAACGCCGCGGCGTCCAGCCGCGCGAGCGTCAGCACGGCGTCTGCGAGCCGCGTGCAGCGGTCGGCGGCCTCCATCGTGGCGGCGAGCGCTTCGCGCCGCTCATCCTCGGTCGCCGCGCGTTGCGCGAGTTGCGCCTGCGCGCGTAGCGCGGCGAGCGGCGTGCGCAGCTCGTGCGCGGCGTCGGCGGTGAGGGTGCGCTCGAGGAGCAATGCCTGCTGTACGCGCTGCTGCAGACGCGCGATGGCGTGCACGAGCGGCTCGACCTCTCTCGGCAGCTCGGCGCCCGCCAGCGCGGGATCCTCTCCGGGGTTCAGCGCATCGAGGTGCCGCGCGGTGCGCTCCACCGGCTTCACGACCCAGCCCGCAATCCACCACGCGGCGGCGGCGAGGAGCAGGATGATCAGTATCCCGGGAACCGCCAGGCGCAACAATGCGGCCTGCGCCAGCGCATCGCGCCGGGCAGCTGGTTCGCCTACATGGATGCTGAACCCCGAGCGCGGATCGGCGAGGCTGTAGACGCGCCACGCCGTGCCGTCCACCATGTGATCGGCGAGGCCGCGTTCGCCAGCGTCAGCGAGCGGCGCCGCCGGCGCGCCGGGAGAGTACACGGTGAGGTCACCGCGCGGCGAGCGCACCTGATAGAAGAGATGTTCGATGTGGGCATGCTCGACCTGCGTCAGATCAAGGATGTCCTCCTCTCGCCCGACGCGCTGCCCGGCCTCGTGGATCGCGAAAGCGAGCACGACGTGCGCGGTCTCCATGAGCGAGGCGTCGAACATCACCTCCGCTTCCCGACGCGCCTCGCGCGTAAGCCAGGCCGCGCCCACCGACCAGGCGACCACCGCGGCGAGGATAAACAGACCTACCAGCCGGTTGCGCAGTGACCAGCGGGTATTCATGCCTGCCCGATGCGGTAGCCGAAACCGCGCACGGTCTCGACCACCCCGCGGCCGAGCTTGCGCCGCAGGTTGTGCACGTGAACCTCGATCGCGTTGCTGTCGATGTCCTCCGCGAAACCGTAGAGCGCGTTGCGCAGCTGATCCACCGAGAGCGTGTACCCCTTGCGGTGCGCGAGGGCCATCAGGATCGCGAACTCTCGCGGGGTCAGCGGGACCTCGGTCCCATCGCGCGTGACGGCTTTGGCGGCCGGATCGATCGCAATTGCGCCCAGCGCGATCACGGGCGTGCCTTCGCCCGCGCGGCGCCTCTCGAGCGCACGCAGGCGCGCGGCCATTTCGTCGAGGTCGACCGGCTTGACCATGTAATCGTCGGCGCCAGCGTCGAGACCAGCGATCCGGTCGGCGATGCGGTCGCGCGCCGTGATGACGAGCACCGGAAGCGCCCGGGTGCGCTCGCGCGCGCGCCACTCGCGCAGCAAGTCCATCCCGCCGCGCCGCGGCAGTCCGAGGTCGAGGACGATCGCATCGTAGGCCGTCGCGGCGACGGCCGCATCCGCGGCCACGCCGTCCTGGAACCAATCCACCGTGTGGCCCGCGTGCTTGAGTCCTCCGGCAAGCGCAGAGCCGAGCAGGCGATCGTCTTCTACGAGCAGCACTCGCACGTCAGTCTTCGTCGTGATCGTGGTGGCGGCCGTGCTGCGAAGCCTGCGCGGTCAGTGCGCCGCGCAGGTCCGTCACGCCGGGTGCCGGAACGATACCACTCCAAAGCGCGGCCACCAGCGCGACGAGGACGATTGCCGCGAAGGCCCGCGCTCCGGTCGCCGAGTCCTGAGCCGCGCCCCGCTTGCGGCCCGAGATCATGGCGCGAACGAGATTCTCGCGGTGCACGACGCTGGTGAGTATCACGGCGGCGATGTGCACGGCGACCAGCGCGAGCGCTGCCGCGGCGACGCCTTCGTGCAGGTCTTCGAGGAAATCCCCGTTCGGAACGAGGAACGTGCCGAGTCCCGTGGCAAAGACGAGCACTTGCATCGCGAGGAGCAGCACGACCGCCCAGCTGCCGAGCGGGCTGTGACCGACAAAGCGCTGTGGTGCTCCGGTGAACAGCGAGCTCGCGTAGTCGAGCGCGGCGCGCGGCGAGAACACGAAACTGCTGAAACGCGCGTAGCGCGTGCCAATCAACCCCCAAACGAGGCGAAACGCGACAAGGCCCGCGGCCGTGTAACCGAATAGTAGGTGGAGCGCCTGGAAACGCTCCGCCTCGGCCGTGCCGTAGGCTGCGATGAACGATAGTGCCAGCAGCCAATGGAAGGTACGGGTCGGGAAATCCCAGACCAGGATCCTGATGTCACGCATCGTGTGCTCCTGTTCGCGATCGCTGCGGGCAGCTTCGCTGATCGCGATTAAGAGCCGCTTAAGACACCGCGTGAAGCGAACTCTCGGGAGGGCGTGGCGTATTGCCAGAGCGGCCGAGCCGCCTCCATGCGCATCGCCCGGTTTCCCCGTTAATCTCGGCTTAATTCAGGACGGTCAGGATGCCTCCATCAACGCAGCGCAATCATGGAGCCCGCCATGCATCCTGAACTGTACTACTTCCTGTGCCGGTTTCGCGGCGTCGTGTGCGCCACGCTCCTCCCTGTGGTGCTCACCGCGTTTCTTTCGATTCCGTTCAATCTGGACGGATTCCCCGGCAAACCCCGCAGCGTGAACGCGATTTCGAATCTGCATCTGACCTGACCCACTGCGCGAGCTGCGAACGGGCCAGGATTCGCACCACCATTTGGCGTCCGCGCCTTAAGTGAATCTTCATTCGGGGCGCCTACGATGTGCATGACCGGCAGATGCCGGTTTGTCAACTTGATGAGGAAACCACCATGCCGAACCGTAACAGCGCTATCGTTGCCGCCGCACTGATCGTAGCCGGGCTCGCCGGAACCAGCTTCGCTACTGCAGGTTACGCCGAACCGGCCCGGCCTCAGCGGCCCTCCCAGCAGACGGACGCCGCTATTTGGGCGAGCACTTGCGACGACAACGTATGCGAGAGCTTTGATCGCGATCTGCGTCGCGTACCGACGCTGGTCGGCACGCACGCCGTCGCGGCGGAAGCCGATGCGTTGCGACAGGCGTTGAGTGCCGCGCTATGGTCGCAGTCTGAACAGCAGATACTGCAGAGCTTCATGCGCGATCGGAATCGCAACCTGGCAACATCGGGCTCTGCCGAAATGGCTGACGTTGGCAGAAAGCAGTCTTACTGATCTCGGTTGGACTGTAGCCAATTTGTACCCGGTTAAAGCTCTGCCTAGTCCTGCTAAGGCTAGTGTAGCGGTGACGCGAGGGGACGTGCGCCTTGCAAGGTGTTGCTCTGTAAGCTCCTCGTTTTTCCGGGTACGAATCGGGTGCAAGTGGGCGCGAGTTCAAGTCCCGCATTCCCGATCGCCAGGGGGGGGCGACCACCACCGACTTTCGTATGGATGCCTCCTGTCCTTTGGTCCAATTCCCGCGACCTAATTGAATTTCAGCAAAATGCAATCGCGCAGGAACGGCGCAGATTGCGAATGCCGATTGTCAGCGCCGTCGTCGCAGCATACGTGACCATCGCCGCGCTGCAGCCGCAGCAGATCCTGTATTTCGTCGTTCTCGCACCGGTGGCGCTGATCGCGCTTCAAATCGCCTTCGAAATCGCAGACAAGCTCGAAGGCCGCTAGCTCCGCGCGCGGCACTTGCCGATCACGGCATGGAGCGGGCACACTGCCTGTATGGGCCAGATGTCATGGCGGGGCATGCTTGTCGGTATCCACATTGCGGACGGCGCCTCGCAGCCGATGCGCGCTCTCGGCGAGGTGCGAATCGTCGCCGGAGTGGGCATTCCGGGCGACCGCTACGCGGAGAAGCGCGGCACGTATTCACCGCGCCACCACATCGACCGGCAGGTCACTCTCATGGAACAGGAAACGCTCGAGGCGCTCGCGCGCGACCATGGCATCGAGCTTGCAGCCCATGAACACCGGCGCAACCTGACCACGCGCGGCGTGCCGCTCAATCACCTCGTCGGCCGCTATTTCCGGGTCGGCGAGTGCGTCCTCTATGGCGGCCGGTTGAACGTGCCTTGCCGCTATCTCGAGGAATTGCTCAACAAGAAAGTGTTCAAGCTGCTCATCAACCGCTCGGGATTGAATGCGCGCGTGATCGTCGACGGAACCGTGCGCACGGGCGATGTCATTCTGCCGCTCGATCCGGCGAACATCGATTCGAATACGCGCGCCGCGAACGAGGCGCATGCACTCGAGGCCCCGCCGGAAGTCTGGTAACCGAGCGGCGCCAGGCTCATGCGCATGCCTGCACGGAAGGGGCTTGTCTGCAGTCCGTCCATCGACGGCTCTCCTGACAGGCAGTCCTGTAGCGGGACGCCCCCATATTCCCCTTCCAGCGCCCAAAGGCGGCAGGGATATCGATCAGGGATTACTTACACTGACCCGGCGTCGCGGGCGAGCACTAGCCATGGATCCCGGTTATTCTTCCTGCTGCCCGAAAAACCCATAGCGAGGTGAGTCCATGATCCGTCCCAAGACGCTCTTACTGACCGGGATTTCGCTGGTTGCCGGTCTGTTCATGCTGGTTGCTTCAGTCACTCTGAAGGCCGCGGAGATCAACCTGACCTACGCGTTCTTCGCCCCGGCCGGGACCTTTCCGGGCAAGCAGATGGCGCACTGGGCGGAACAGATCGCCAAACGAACCGGTGGCAAGGTCGGCGTAAAGACCTTTCCTGCCTCCACGCTTCTCGGCGCGAGGGAGATGTACGACGGCGTCACAAAGGGCGTCGCCGACATCGGTCTGGGCGCCCCGTCATACGACCCCGGTCGCTTTCCTCTGACCTCCGGCGTCTCGCTTCCGATGGGCTTTCCGAATGCCACCGTCGCGAGCCGCACGCTCTGGGAGCTGACCAAGGAGTTCCAGCCCAAGGAGTACGAGAATTTCAAAGTGATCGCCATGTTCACCACCGAGCCCGGCTACATCCAGTCGCGCAAGCCGGCGAACACGGCCGCCCTGCTCAACGGCATGAAGCTGCGCGCCGCAGGCACCGGAGTGCCCGTGCTCAAGGCCCTGGGCGCGGCCCCGGTCGGCATGCCGATGCCCGAGGTGCCGCAGTCGGTGCAGACCGGAGTCATCGACGGCACCATGACGTCGCGCGAAGTGCTCCAGGACTTCAAGCTCGCCGAGACGCTCAAGTACGTCACCGACTATCCGACCGTGGTGGTGACCTTCGCGGCGGTGATGGACCGCAAGCGCTGGGAGCAACTGCCCGCCGACGTGAAGAAGGTAATCGACGAACTCGGTCCTGAAATGGCGGTCTGGACAGGTCAGTACCACGACAAACAGAACGTCAGCGCCGCGCTGGAATGGGCGAAGAAGGAGCACAAGCTGCAGATCCTTGCCGTGACTGCCGACGAGCGCGCGCGGTGGGACGCCAAGTTGAAGCCGATGGAAGAACAATGGGTCTCGGAAATGAACGCCAAGGGCCTGCCGGCCGTGCGCTACCTGGCGCGCCTGCGGGACCTGCGCGACCAGTACAAGAAGCAGCAGTGAGCTGCCGAATCCACCAGGCGAGCGGGGCGCTGAGCGCGCTGCGCCGGGCATAGCCGCACGCTGCGCCCGGCCGTGCAATTTCTGGAACGCCTTGGCGCGCTCGTCAATCGAGCGCTCGCCTGGATCGCCGGTGTCGCCCTGGTCGCGATGATGCTGTTCGCGGTCGCCGACATGGTGCTGCGCGCGCTCGGACGGCCGGTGGCGGGCTCCTACGAGGTGATCGGTTGGCTCTCGGCTTCGGCCATGGCGCTCGCCCTCGGCTATACGCAACTGCATCGCGGACATGTCTCGATCACCCTGCTGAAGGACCATCTCGGAGCGCGCACGCAGGCGACCGTCGACCTGCTGATGAGCCTGCTCGCCCTGTCGCTGTTCGTAACGGTCGCCTGGTACGTGGCACGCTACGCTCGCACGCTGCAGACGACCGGGTCGCTGTCGGAGACGCTGAAAGCGATCGTCTATCCGTGGGTCTACGTGGTCGCCGCGGGGAGCGCCGGACTCGCGCTCGCCCTGCTGATCGACCTGCTCCGGTCCGCGGGCCGCTTTCTGGCCGTGAAGCGGGGCCGCGGGTAGCGGCCGCCCCGGGGGCCACCGGAAACGCTCGATGGATCCAATCACGGTCGCTACCGTTGGCCTGCTGGTGATGTTCGTATTCATGCTCCTCGGCATGCCGATTTCATTTGCCATGCTGCTGGCCGGCGTGCTCGGCAACGCGGTCCTGCTCTCGGTCCCGGCCGCGACCCACCTGCTCTCGACCAACGTGTGGGAGCAGGCCTCCTCCTACGGCCTGAGCGTGATTCCGCTGTTCGTACTGATGGGGCAGTTCGCCTACCGGGCCGGCATCACCGAACGGCTCTACGATGCGGCCTACAAGTGGGTCGGACGACTCCCGGGCGGTTTGGCGGGGACCACCGTGGTGGCCTGCGCGGGCTTCTCGGCGATCTGCGGTTCCAACTCGGCGACCACGGCGACGATGGGGACCATCGCGTTGCCCGAGATGCGCCGTTACGGCTACGACCGGGCCCTGAGCACAGGCGCGGTCGCCGTCGGCGGCACCCTCGGCGTGGTCATCCCGCCAAGCGTAGTCCTGATTGTCATCGCAGTGCAGACCGAGCAGTCGCTGCTGCGGCTGTTTCTCGCCGCCATCATCCCCGGGCTGATCCTGACGCTGCTGTTCCTGTTGACGATCCTGGCGATCTGCCTGCGCAAGCCAGAACTCGGTCCGTTGGGGCCGGCAACCGCGCTCAAGGAGAAACTCGTCTCCCTGTCCGGCGTCCTCGAAACCATGATTCTCTTCGTCCTGGTGATCGGCGGGCTCTATGTGGGCTGGTTCACGCCGACCGAGGCCGCGGCTGCGGGGGCGTTCGGCGCCCTCGTGATCGGCCTGGTGCGCCGGCAACTCTCGCTGCAGAAGATCGTGCAGTCAGTCGCCGAGACCCTGCGGATTTCGGCCATGGTGGTGCTGCTGATCACGGGTGCGGTGCTGTTCGGCCGATTCCTGACGGTCTCCCGCCTGCCCTTCGAGCTCGCCGGCTGGGCGGCGTCGCTGCCGGTCCCGCCCGGCCTTATCCTGTTGGTCGTGCTGCTGATCTATGTCATCGGCGGCGCGCTGATGGACGCCCTCGGTTTCCTGGTCGTGACAATCCCGATTTTCTACCCTCTCGCCGCGGCGCTTGGCTACGACCCGATCTGGTACACGATCCTGCTGACCATCATCACCACGATGGGGGCGGTCACGCCGCCGGTCGGGGTCAACGTCTTCATCGTCAACGGGCTCGCCCCCGACATCCCGATCCACACGATCTTCCGCGGCGTCGCCTATTTCATGCTCGCATACCTCCTCTGCATTGCCGCAATGTGGATATTCCCCGGGACCGTGCTCTACCTGCCCCAAGTTTTGCTCGGTTGAGAGGCTCGACACGCACTGCCTGAGCATAGCCTTCAGCCCCGCCGTCGGGACCTGTGGTGCTGCAGCGCAAAAAGGACTAAAGTCCTGTTCTTGAACAAGGAATAACAACCACTTGCGCACTGCCATGAACGATCCCGTTGCAGGGCCGGAAATCCCTCCAGAAGTATCCGAATTCATCGAGAACCGCACCTACGACGAGATCCAGATCGGCGACCAGTCGGTCCTTACGCGCACCCTGCGCCCGGAGGACATCCAGCTGTTTGCCATCATGTCGGGGGACGTCAACCCGGCGCACGTCGATCCCGAGTACGCGCACTCGTCGATGTTTCACGAGGTCATCGCCCACGGCATGTGGGGCGGGGCCCTGATTTCGACCGTGCTCGGTACGGAGTTTCCGGGCCCGGGCACGATTTACGTCAGCCAGACGCTCAAGTTCTCGCGCCCGGTCAAGGTTGGCGACACGATCACCATCACCGTCACCTGCACGCAGAAGTTCGACCACAACAAGCACATGATCTTCGATTGCCTGTGCACGA
>SCUF01000445.1 GCA_004298325.1 Betaproteobacteria bacterium
GAAGGACATCATCATCACGGCGGGCGGCAAGAACATCACGCCCGCCTACATCGAGAACAAGCTGAAGTTCAGCCCCTACATCCAGGACGCGGTGGTGATCGGGGAGCGCCGCAAGTACCTGGTCGCGCTGGTCCTGATCGACGAGGACAACGTGATCAAGTACGCCCAGGACCACCGCATTCCGTTCACCACGTTCCAGGACCTGACCCAGAACGCGGACATCGTCCGCCTGATCGACGACGAAGTGAACAAGGTGAACAAGACCCTCTCGCAGGTCGAGTCGATCAAGAAGGTTTCGCTGCTGCCGCGCCGCTTCTACGCCGAGGAGGGCGACGTGACGCCCACCATGAAGGTGAAGCGGCGCTCGCTCGAGTCGCGCTACGCCGACCAGATCCAGGCGCTGTATGCGGATTGAGGCGGGACCGTGGACCTGATCGAGTCCTACCGCGAGGACCTGCGCTTCGCGCGCCGCCCCATCGCGCGCGTGCTCCTTGGCCTGCTGCTCGCCGCGCTGCTCGTGCTGCCCTGGCTCGCGCCCGATCACCTGGTGTTCCTCGCCACCCTGGTTGCCCTGTATTCGATCGGCGTGATGGGACAGAACCTCCTCATCGGCTACACGGGGCAGATCTCCTTCGCCCAGGCGGCGTTCCTCGCCATCGGCGCCTTCGCCTTCGGGCACATGCGCTTCTGGGGCGTGCCGTTCCCGCTGGCGCTCGTCGGGGCCGGAACCATCGCGGCCGTGGTCGGCGTGCTGGTCGGATTTCCGTCGCTGCGGCTGAAGGGCCCGTATCTGTCGATCGCGACGCTGGGCTTCGGCGTCGCGGTCTACCAGGTCTTCGTCAACGTCGAGGCGCTCTCGGGCGGGCGCACGGGCCTCGCGATCGCGAAGTTGAAGCCCCTGTTCGGCCTGTCGGCCACGCATACCCAGTACTACGTCTACCTGCTGCTGCTCGCGCTGTTCACGCTCGTGACCTACAACCTCGTCTCCTCGTACGTCGGCCGGGCGCTGGTCGCGATCCGCGACTCGGACATCGCCGCCGAAGTGAACGGCGTCAACCTGACGCGCTACAAGCTCCTCGCGTTCGCCATCTCTTCGTTCTACACCGGCGTGCACGGCGCGCTCTATGCCCAGGTGCTCGGTCACATCGAGCCGCAGATCTTCAACATCCTGGAATCGCTCACGCTGTTCGTCGCCGTGGTCGTCGGCGGCATCGCCTCGATCGAAGGCTCGATCCTCGGGGCTCTGTTCGTCATCGCCATTCCGAAGCTGTTCTCCGATTTCCGCGAACTGGTGCCGATCGTCTATGGCGTCGCGATCCTGGTGGTGCTGATGTTCGAGCCGCTCGGCCTGTACGGCGGCTGGCTGAAGACCCGTCTTTACTTCCGCAATTGGCCTTTCCGATGATCGACCAGATGCTGCAGTACGTTTTCACCGGGCTTTCCGCGGGGAGCCTGTATGCGCTGGTGGCGCTCGGCATCGTGCTCATCTACCGCTCGACGCGCGTGCTCAACTTCGCCCATGGCGACATCGCGACGGTGGCGACCTTCGTCGCGTACTCGGCGCTCTCGCACCAGTACTCGTTTGCCGTGGCCTTCGGCGCAGCCCTCCTCGTCGGCGCGGCGGTGGGCATCGCGTTCTATTTCGGCGTGCTGGTCAAGGCCCAGCGCGAGGGGGCCAATCTGCTGGGCATGGTCATCCTGACGCTGGGGCTCGCGCTGATCATCCAGGGCGCGGTGGTCTGGTACTGGGGCGCCGAGCCGGTCGCGCTGCCGTTCCCCATTTCCGACACCAAGACCTATACCATCGGTGCGGTCGTGATCAGCCAGCTCTCGCTGGCAAGCCTCGGCGCCGGCATCGTCGGCAGCCTGCTGCTCTATCTCCTGGTGCAAAAGACGCGGCTCGGGCTCGCCATGCGCGCGACCTCGGAAAACCTCATGGCGGCGCAGACGCTCGGCATCCCGACGCGCATGGTGCTGGGCGTGTCCTGGGGCGTGGCCGCCGCGCTCAGTGTGGTGGCCGGAGTGTTCCTCGCGCCGGCGCTGCTGCTCGACCCGTTCTTCATGCTCGATCCGTTCCTGAAGGGTTTTGCGGCGGCGGTCCTCGGCGGGCTCAACAGTCTGCCGGGAGCCGTGGTGGGCGCACTGATCCTCGGCGTCGCCGAAAGCCTGACCGGCGCCTACCTCGCGATCCAGTTCAAGAACACGCTCGCCTTCCTGATCATCATCGTCGTGCTGCTG
>SCUF01000009.1 GCA_004298325.1 Betaproteobacteria bacterium
TCGGCGTCTGGGCACTGATGGAGGCCTGCAGGCAGCTCGCCGAGTGGCAGCGCGCCGGCTACCGCCTGCGCATGGCCGTCAACGTCTCGGCGCGCCAGTTTCGCAGCGAGGGATTCGTCGCGGCGGTTGACCGGGCTCTGCGCCTGCATGAAATCGACCCCGCGGCCCTGGAGCTGGAACTGACCGAAAGCGTGCTGATCGAGGACCGCGTACAGGCGATCTCAATCCTGGAACAACTGAAGCAGCTCGGCGTCCAGATCGCCGTGGACGATTTCGGCACCGGATACTCGAGCCTGAGCTATCTTTCCGAGCTGCCGGTCGATTGCCTCAAGATCGACCAGTCGTTCGTGGTGCAAACCCAGAATGGCGGCCGGGACACGGCGATCGCGCAGGCGATCATTTCACTGGGGCACGCCCTCGGCCTGCGCGTGCTCGCCGAGGGCGTCGAGACCGTCGAGCAGCTACGGTTTCTGCGGCAATATCGCTGCGACGAATGCCAGGGCTATCTCTACGCGCGCCCGTGCGCAGCGGATGCACTCTCTGGTACGCTCGCCGAAGGATCGTTTGCGGTCGCAGGCTAGAACATTCGGAGAAATCGATGTCCGATCGGTTGATCATGCTGGTGGAAGACAATCCCGACGACGAGGAGCTGACGCTGCGCGCGCTGCGGCAATCGAAGATCGCCAACGAGATCGCGGTGACGCGCGACGGCAGTGAAGCGCTTGACTTTCTGTTCGGCAAAGGCAGGTATGAAGGCCGCGATCTCTCGCGCCTGCCGGCAGTCATCCTGCTCGACCTGAAGTTGCCCAAGCTGAGCGGGCTGGAGGTCCTGCAGCGACTGCGTGCGGAACCCACGACCAAGCTGATACCGGTGGTGATCCTCACTTCCTCGAGTGAAGACGAGGACATGTTGCGCAGCTACCAGTCGGGCGCGAACAGCTATGTCAGGAAGCCGGTCGAGTTCCGCGCCTTCGCCGAATCCGTGACGCAGCTGGGGCTCTATTGGATGTTGCTCAACCAGCCGCCGCCTCAGTGACTGTTGTTGGCGGCGGGTTCAACCGATCGACGCAACACCTTCCAAACTTGCGAGATGAGGGGGGTATGCGTATGGAGGAGGTTTCTCGAATCTGGTTCACGCCGAAGCCAAAGGTTGACCTTTGGGAACGTTGGAGGAGCGGGTAATGCGTCGCCGACGTTGCCCGAGCTTTGCGGCGCAGGAATCAGAGCGGGATACAGCGCATTCTGGCGCTGAACGGCGGGATCTCGCCACGGCAACGGCGGCGAGCGGCGGTTGCGTTACGGCCGGAGGAGCGTGAGGAGATCCCGCGCGGGATTGCCGACGGTCGCTCGATACGCGGAAGCGCAGTGAGCCTGGGGCGGGCGCCCTCGACTGTAACTCGGGAGGTAAAGCGCAACGGTGGGCGTAACGTCCCACGTTCGTGCCGGCTCATCGGAGGGAGTAGCTTCTAAGCTACAATGGCATTCGAGGTTCGCCATTACGTCAGCGCCGCAAGCGCGGGCTGTTCGGCGACTGCGAGCCGGTAGGCACGAGCAAAGGACTACTGGCATGACTACAAGGAAAGGACGAAGCCGAAAGGCAAGGGTTCCGGCTAGCGTGCCGCACCGGCCAGAGCTTCTCGAATGGCTGGCGAACGCCGAAAATGCGGCCGCCTACGTCGAGGCGGCGATCGAGGAAGGCGATCCCGCCGGCATACTTCAGGCGCTGCGCAATGTGGCCGAGGCGCGCGGCGGCGTCGCACGCATCGCGGCGAAGACCGGCCTGAATCGGGAGGCGCTTTACCGCACCCTATCCAGGCGCGGAAATCCGCAACTAAAGAGCCTCACTGCGATTCTGGACGCAACGGGCCTGCGGCTGAGCGTTACGACGCGTAAGGCCGCATGAGGCGCGAGACCAAGCGCAAATTTCCTCCGGTGCATCCCGGTGTTGTGCTATCGCATGACTTCCTGAAATCGAAGCGAATCACGCAAAGTCGGCTGGCCAAGCGAATCAGTGTGCCGCCGCGTCGCATCAATGAGATCGTCCAGGGTAAGCGCGGCATCACCGCGGACACCGCGCTGCGGCTCGGGAAGTTCTTCGGGATGGAGGCGCAGTTTTGGATGAATCTGCAATCGCACTACGACCTGGAGGTGGCGAAGGATGCGATCGCCGGCAAGCTCGACCGCGAGGTCGAGGTGTTGAAGGCTGCCTGAACGCGCACCTGTACTCTAAGAATTGCGCGTGCGTGTCGGCTATTGACTACACTCCCGCTCGTCCAGGGGTGAAAGGAGGAGTGATGATCTCGCGCGTCGTTGCCTGTGCTTTGCTGCTCGCCGTGGCGCCGCTCGCGCACGCCACCCGCTTCCTGCTCGGCTACGACGAGGCCCCTACCGTAGCGAAGGCGTTGGAGCAACTCAACGCGCAGCCGGACAAGCACGTGCTGCTCTACTTCGACATGTCGCAGCACTGCCTGCCGTGCGCAGAGGTGCGCGCCCTCCTGAACAGCGAAGCGGTGCGGGAGCAATGGCGGCGCAACTACGTCGTGGTCAGCGTCGACCTCTACGCGCCGGGCAAAGAGGAGCGCGAGATCATCGAGCAGATGCGCGTCTCATGGGCGC
>SCUF01000446.1 GCA_004298325.1 Betaproteobacteria bacterium
GCGATCGAGACCTGCGACGGCGTGCTGGTGCATTCGCTGCTCGGCAACCTGAAGCCGGGCGACATTCCCGCCGACGTGCGCACGCGCGCGATCGCCGTGCTGGTGGAGAAATACTTCGTCGAGGGCACGGTGGTGCAGTCGGGTTATCCGCTGGACATGCGCTACGCCGGGCCGCGCGAGGCGCTGCTGCACGCGCTGTTTCGCCAGAACTACGGCTGCTCGCACCAGATCGTCGGCCGCGACCACGCCGGCGTCGGCAGCTATTACGGACCGTTCGACGCGCACCACATCTTCGACCAGATCCCGAAGGGCGCGCTCGAGACGCAGCCGCTCAAGATCGACTGGACGTTCTGGTGCTACCGCTGCGGCGGCATGGCCTCGGCGCGCACCTGTCCGCACGCCGAGGGCGACCGCCTGCTGGTCTCGGGCACGAAGCTGCGCAAGTGGCTGTCCGAAGGGAGCGCGGTGCCGCCGGAATTTTCGCGACCCGAAGTGCTCGCGATCCTGCGCCAGTACTACGCGGGGCTGGATCAGCACGAAAAGGTTGAAGTGAAACTCGCGGGCCACTCCGCACGCTAGACGAGAGGAAAAAGGAGAAGCGCATGCCGACTTACGTACGTACCGAGAAATGCGATGGCTGCAAGGGCCAGGACAAGACCGCCTGCATGTACATCTGTCCGCACGACCTGATGCTGCTCGACAAGGACGGCTCGCTGACCGGACACCCGATGAAGGCGTTCAACCAGGAGCCCGAGCAGTGCTGGGAGTGCTACTCCTGCGTCAAGATCTGCCCGCAGAACGCGATCGAGGTGCGTCATTACGCCGACGTCGTGCCGATGGGCGCGCAGGTGCAGCCGCTGCGGGGGTCGGACTCGATCATGTGGACCATCCGCTTTCGCAACGGCACGCTCAAGCGCTTCAAGTTCCCGATCCGCACCACGGCCGAGGGCTCTGCGAATCCCTACGGCGGCAAGCCGGAGGCGAATCTGGCGGAGATCGACGATCCCACGGTGCTGTTCACCAAGGACCTGCACAAGGGCGACACCTCGCAGTTCCTGCATTCGAAGTAGAGACTGAAAACCCATCGGGCAGGCGCCGCAGGGTTCGGCGTACCCCGGACGAAAGGAATCGATCATGGCTGAGTACGGATTCGGCAATCCCGAGGTCGTCGAGGAAGAACTCGACATCCTCATCATCGGCGGCGGCATGGCCGCCTGCGGCGCGGCGTTCGAGGTCGGCAAGTGGGCCAAGGCCTCGGGCAAGGATCTCAAGATCAAGCTCGTCGACAAGGCGGCGCTCAGCCGCTCGGGCGCGGTGGCGCAGGGCCTGTCGGCGATCAACACCTACATCGGCGACAACGACCCGTCGGATTACGTGCGCTACGTGAGAAACGACCTCATGGGCATCATCCGCGAGGACCTGGTCTACGACGTCGGCCGCCACGTCGACGACTCGGTGCACAACTTCGAGGACTGGGGCCTGCCGATCTGGAAGCAGCCCGGCGACGAAGGCAAGTCGCTGCGCGAGGGCGGCAAGCCGGTGCGTTCCGGGCGCTGGCAGATCATGATCAACGGCGAATCCTACAAATGGATCGTCGCCGAGGCGGCGAAGAACGCGCTCGGCATGGACCGCATCCAGGAGCGCACCTTCATCGTGCGCCTGATCAACGACAAGAACGACCCGACCCGCATCGCCGGGGCCGCGGGCTTTTCGGTGCGCGAGCACAAGCTCTACATCTACAAGTTCAAGGCCTGCCTGCTGGTGTGCGGCGGCGCGGTGAACGTGTTCCGTCCGCGCTCGGTCGGCGAAGGCACGGGACGCGCCTGGTACCCGGTGTGGAACGCCGGCTCGACCTACTCGATGGCGGCGGAAGCCGGCGCCGAGATGACGATGATGGAAAACCGCTTCGTGCCGGCGCGCTTCAAGGACGGCTACGGGCCGGTGGGGGCATGGTTCCTGCTCTTCAAGGCGAAGGTGATGAACGGCTTCGGCGAGGATTACAGCACGCTGCGCGCCGACATCATCAAGGACCAGAAGCGCTTCGGCAAGTACGGCCAGGGCGTGCCGGGCACCTGCCTCCGGAACCACATCATGCTCGAGGAGATGATCAACGGCCGCGGGCCGATCTTCATGGACACGCCGACCGCGCTGAAGAAGCTCTCCGAGAAGATGACGCCGAAGGAAGTCAAGCACCTCGAGGCCGAGGCCTGGGAAGACTTCCTCGACATGACCATCAGCCAGTGCGGCATGTGGGCGGGCGAGAACATCGAGCCCGAGAAGCAGCCTTCCGAGATCATGCCGACCGAGCCGTACCTGCTCGGCTCGCACTCGGGCTGCGCCGGCATCTGGGTCTCGGGACCGACCGACATTCCCGGTACGCCGAAGGAATGGAGCTGGGGCTATCGCAGCATGACGACGGTGAAGGGGCTGTTCACCTCGGGTGACGGCGTCGGCGCCTCGGGCCACAAGTTCAGCTCCGGCTCGTTCACCGAAGGGCGCATCGCCGCCAAGGCGATGGTGAAGTACTGCCTCGACCACAAGGACCTCAAGCCGGAGCTGCAGCGCGGCGCGGCCGAGCTCGCCGACGAGATCTACAAGCCGGTGAAGAACTACCTGCAGCACAAGGATTACACCACCGACATCGACATCAACCCGCATTTCATTTCGCCCAAGATGCTGCAGTTCCGGCTGCAGAAGATCATGGACGAGTACGTGGCGGGGGTGGGGACCTACTACCGCACCAACGGCAAGATGCTGGAAGTGGCCGAGGGCAAGCTCGAGATGCTGAAGGAGGATTCGCTCAAGATGCGGGCGAAAGACCTGCACGAGCTGCTGCGCGCCTGGGAGAACTTCCACCGCATCATGGCGGCCGAGGCGCACATGAAGCATATCCAGTTCCGCACCGAGACGCGCTATCCGGGGTTCTATTACCGGATGGACCACAACTACATCGACGACGAGAACTGGAAGTGCTTCAGCAACTCGACCTACGACCGCAACACGCACAAGTGGTCGCTGAAGAAGGTGCCGTACGTCCAGCTGATCAAGGACTAGACGCGGCTTCGGGCGGTTCCTGAGACCCCCGCGCGGGAGACCGGCGGGGGTTTTGTTTTGCGGCGCAGGCATTGCCGGGCCGCGTCCCGGCTGGCAGGCTGTGGCCTTTCGATCCAGGGGGAGACATGTCATTCACCCGACAAATCATTTCCCGCGCCTCGACCGACCGGCTGGAACTGCTGATCGAGGAGCGGCTGCAGCCGGGCTGCGACCGCGAGCGCATCGACCGGCGCATCTGGAACCTGTTCGGCGAACGCTGGGCCGTGCTCTACACGGACCTGTCGGGGTTCTCGCGCCGCGTCGCCGAGTTCGGCGTGATCCACTTCCTGCAGACGATCTACGAATCGCACCGGCTGCTGGTGCCGGTGATCCAGTACGGCAACGGCATCCTGCTCAAGACCGAGGGCGACAGCCTGATGGTGATCTACCGCAGCCCGGAGGACGCCATCCGCAGCGCGATCGCGATGCAGCAGCGCTGCCAGCGCCACAGCGCGGCGCAGAAACCCGAGGATCAGGTGCTGCTGTGCATCGGCATCGGCTTCGGCGAAGTGCTGCGCATCGGCGATGACGACATCTACGGCGCCGAGGTGAACGCCGCGTGCAAGCTCGGCGAAGATAGCGCCAGGGCCAACGAGATCCTGATCACGGGCGCGGTGGCGAAAGCGATCACGCTGCCGCAGGGCTGCAGCCTGGAGCCGCTGGCGGAGGCACCGCCCGGTGCCGATCAGGCCTACAGGCTGGTGTATCGCTAGGCGCCGCCGCGCTCCGGCCTATTTGCGCTGCTCGAAGAAGGCCGCCACCGCCTGGTCGTGCTCCGGCGTGTGGTGGGCCAGCGCCTGCAGCGCCGCCGAAAGCTGCAGCGATTCGTCCAGCCGCGCGCTCTGCGCCTGGCGCAGCAGGCGCTTGGCCATGCGCAGCGCCGGCGCGGGATTGGCGGCGATGCGCGCAGCCAGTTCGCGGGCCGTCGGCATCAGCAGATCGTGCGGCACCACGCGCGTCACCAGGCCGATCGCGAGCGCGGTCGGCGCGTCGATCAGGTCGCCGGTAAAGCTCAGCTCCGCGGCGCGCTGGTAGCCGACCGCGCGCTGCAGCAGCCACGCGCCGCCGTCGCCGGGCACGATGCCCAGCTTGACGAAACTCTCGGCGAACTGCGCGTGCTCCGAGGCGATGCGGATATCGCACATGCAGGCGAGGTCGCAGCCGGCGCCGATGGCCGGACCGTTGATGGCCGCGATCGTCGGCACCTCGAGCTGATGCAGCGCGAGCGGAATGCGCTGGATGCCGCTCTGGTAGCCCTGCGCGATGCGGTACGGATTGCCGGCGGCGATGCCGCGCTTGTCGCGCATGTCCTTGACGTTGCCGCCGGCGGAGAAGGCGGTGCCGGCGCCGGTCAGGATCATCACCTTCACCGACTCGTCGTCGCGGACGCGCTCGCAATACGCCACCAGCTCGTCCCATTGCGACTGGGTCGACAGCGCATTGCGCTCGCGCGGACGGTTGAGCGTCAGCGTGACGACGCCGTGGTCGCGCTCGTAGTGCACGAAATCAGTCATGGCGATCTCCGGGTTGCATCAGCGCGGTCACCGCGCTCCAGACGCCCTGCGCCTGGAGCGCCGCGTCGCCGAGGCGCTCGGCGCAGCGCAGCTCGCCCCCGCGCAGCCGCTGCAGGTCATCGCGCCAGCGTAGCAGGTTGAGGCTGTGCCGGTGCAAGGGGTATTCGCGGGTGAAGCCGATGGCGCCATGCGCCTGGTGGCTGGCATCGTAGACGACGTCGATGGCGTGGCCGAGCACCAGGGCCGCGGCGTCGAGCAGCCCGGGCAGCCGGGCACTGGCGCAGCCTTCACGCACCATGCAGGCGAGCGCCAGGTCGGTGAGCGCGGTCGATGCGGCGAGTTCCTCGGCGGCAATCGCGAGGCTGTGCTGGATCGCCTGGAAGCGGGCCAGCGGCCGGCCGAACTGCCTGCGGTCCTGGACGTACTGCAGCGACAGATCGAGCGCGGCTTCCAGGGCGGCGCAAATCTGCAGGCAGCGTCCCAGCGCGAGCGCCAATACCGCCTGCGCATTGCCGGGCAGGCCGGCATCGGCTGCGCATTCGTAGAGCGACGGATCGCCGGCGATGCTGGCGAGCCGATCACCGGTGGCGAGCAGCAGCGCCATGTCGATCGGCGCGGCCGAGCGCGCCTGCGCCCGGAGGATGCTTGCCGCGTCGACCCAGGCTTCGCGCGCATCCGGCGAGGCGAGTGCATCGGCGAAGCCGAGCGCCGCCACCGCGTTCAGCAGCGCCTGCCGCTTGCGCACGCGCGCGGCGTCGTCGGGAAAGGTCGCTTCGCTTCGGAACCAGTCCGCCGCGAGGTCATCGAACGCGCGGCCGGCGGCATCCCGCACCATCGCATCCGCGCTCAGGACCGGTTGCAGGGTGGCGGTCACCGCATCCCCAGTCCGCGCGCCACGATGCCGCGCAGGATTTCGCGCGTGCCGCCGCGCAACGTCCAGGACGGCGCGTAGATCGTGGTCTCGGCGAGCGCGCTCAGGTATTCCGCGCTCGCCGGGGCGAGCTCGCTGCGCAGGGCACGGTAGACGCCGATCTGCTCGCGCTCGAAGGCGGTGCCCAGATCCTTGATGAGCGAAGCCTCGAGGTTGGGCATCGCGCCCTGCTGCAGCAAGGCCGCGACGGCGATCGACATGCTGCGCAGCGCGATCAGTTTGGCGCTGGTGCGCCCGAGCGCCTCGCGCAGCCTCGGCGAGGGGTTCGCGCCCGCGCATTGCAGCGCGGCTTCCGCCAGCCGGATGAAGCTCAGGTAGCGCTCCGGACCACTGCGCTCGTAGGCCAGTTCGCTCGTCACCTGCCGCCAGCCGTTGCCGGGCTCGCCGACCAGCCGCGCGTCGGGCACGAAGCTGCCGGTGAAGACCACTTCGTTGAATTCGCGCTGGCCTGCCATGTTCACGATCGGCCGCACCTCGAGATCGCCCGCCTTCAGGTCGACGATGAACTGCGACAGGCCCTCGTGTCGCGATTCGCCGGCAGCGCCGGTGCGGGCCAGCACGATGGCGTAATGGTTCAGGTGCGCGAACGAGGTCCAGAGCTTCCGGCCGTCGATGCGCCAGCCGCCGTCCACCTGGACGGCGCGCGTGCGCACCGAGGCGAGGTCCGAGCCCGAATCCGGCTCGCTCATGCCGATGGAAAAGAAGATCTCGCCGCGCGCGATGCGCGGCAGGAACTCGCGGCGCTGCGCCTCGCTGCCGTAACGCAGCAGCAGCGGCCCGCTCTGGCGGTCGGCGATCCAATGTGCCGCGATCGGCGCGTTGGCGGCGATCAGTTCTTCGCTCAGCACCAGCCGCTCGAGCATGGAGCGCTCCTGCCCGCCGTAGCGCCGGGGCCAGGTCATTCCCAGCCAGCCGCGCGCGCCAAGGCGCCGCGAGAATGCAGGGTCGTAGTGCGTGGCGAAGTCGCCGCCGCGCTGCCAGAGGCCGGCGCGGTTTTCCGCGGCGATGAACGCGCGCACTTCGCGGCGCAGCGCTTGCGCCTCGGCGGGCAGCTCGAAAACCGGAAAGTGCAGATTCACGGTCCCGATTCTGCCCGAACTGGAGCCGCGACGGCGCGCGCGTTCGCCTCGCCTGCGGCCGCCGGCGCAGGATCGCGCCGTGCAGTCCAGTGTACGATTCGGCGATGCGATCCCCAGTGATGCCATCCGGGTACCCGGAGCGTTCGGCGCAGCTGCGATGGCAGGCGCTCGCCGAGGCGGCGCTCGTCTTCCTGGGCACGCTGTGGTATTTCCGGTGGAAACTGCTGCAGTGGAATGGATCGATCGACTTCGACGGCCACTATCATTTCAAGGTGGCGCAGTGGATCGCGAAGACCGGTTTCTGGTTCGACATTCCATGGCTGCCCTTCACGGTGCTGGGCGAGCAGGGACCGGACTACGTCTGGCTCTGGCACCTCACCCTGATCCCGTTCACCGGGTTCGCGGACCCGGCAGAGGGGCTGGTCTGGGCGACCGCGTTCAATGGTGCGGCAACGGCCGGCGTGCTCGCCCTGGTCATGCGCATGCTCGGCGTGCCCGGTGCGCCGATGTTCGCCCTGCTGGCGATTTCCGCGAGCGTGCTGATGCCCTACCGGCTGATGATGCTGCGCGGGCAGAACATCGCGATCATCTTCACCGTGCTCTCGGTGTGGGCGATGGCCAGAGGCCGGTACAAGACGCTTGCGCTGCTCGCCTTCCTGTTCATGCAGAGTTACCACGCCGCGGTGATTCTCGGGCCGATCGCGGCCATGGCTTGCGCACTGCAATCGGCGCGGGAGCGCCGCCTCGTGCTGGCGCCGCTGCTCGCGGTCGCCGTGGGCGAGCTGCTGGCGCTGGTGCTCAGTCCCTGGTTTCCCCGGCATATCGAGTACCTGATCTTCCATGTGCTCTACAAGCAAGTCGTGCACGGCGAATACCTCTCGTCGCTGGTGGGGTCGGAATGGTATCCACCCGGCTGGCGGAACATCCTGCTGTATTCCTGGCCCACGCACCTCATGCTCGGCGCGGCGCTCGCGTTCATGGCGCTGCGGGTCTTCCGCCAGCCGGGCATCCGGCCGGCGCCGGAGACATGGCTCGCGATCGGCGTCGCGTTCCTCGCCCTCGGGCTGCAGTTCTCCTCGGTGCGCTACGTCGAGTATTACGTCCCCTTCGCCGTGCTCGGCGCAGGGCTGGTGGCGCGCGATCACTGGCCGGCCGCAACCGCGGCCTGGTGGCGCAGGGCGGCGTTGGCGGCGTGGATGCTGGTGGCCGCGCGGGTCGGCTTCGCTGCCGTCGACCAGGTCACGGTGGTGCCTTCGGATTACCTGGCGAAAATCGGCGAGCGCCTGAATGCGCTCGGCCGGCCGGGCGAGATCGTCTTCAATTCCGCCTGGACCGAGTTCACGGTGCTGCTCTGGCATGCGGATCGCCTGCGCTATGTCGCCGGACTCGATGGACACTACCTCGCGTATCGCGACCCGGGGCGCTTCGCGCTCTGGATCGGGCTCGCCTCGGGCACGGTCGCCGATCCGGTCGACGTCCTCGTCAAGGCCTTCGGCGCCCGGTTCGTCGTCGTCTCGCCGCCGCACCGCAAGCTTGCGCAGCAGCTCGCGGCCAGCGACCGCGCCATCCTGCAGGTCGAGTCGAAGGAAGGCTGGTTGTTCGAGATTCCGTCCGGCGGCAAGTAGCCGGGAGCTGCGTCAGCGTGCCGCGACCGGTCGCGCGGCGCGGATCGCCCGCCACACGCGCTCGCTCGTCGCCGGCATGTCGAATGCCGTGACCCCGGCGGGCGCCAGCGCGTCCACGATGGCATTCATCGCCGCGCCGAGCGCGCCCACGGCGCCGGCTTCGCCGACACCCTTGACGCCGAGCGGATTGAGCGCCGTCGGCACCGGATGGCTGGCGATCCTGAGATCGCAGAGATCGTCAGCGCGCGGCATGGCATAGTCCATGAACGAGGCCGTGAGCAGCTGGCCCGACTCCGGGTCGTAGGCGAGGCGCTCCATGAGGACCTGTCCCAGCCCCTGCACCACGCCGCCGGCCACCTGGCCTTTCACCAGCGCGGGATTGACCTCCGTGCCGACGTCGTCCACCACCGTGTAGGCCACGAGCCGGGTGACGCCGGTGTCGGGATCGATCTCGACTTCGCAGACGTGGCAGCCGTTGGGAAAGGTTTCTGCCACCGGCGCAAAGGCGGCGCGCTCGAACAGCCCCGGTTCCATGCCGGCAGGCAATTTCGCGGTGATGAACGCGGCGCGCGCGACGTCCTTCAGGCTCAGCCCCCGGTCGGTGCCCGCGATCGTGAAGCGCCCGTCGCCGAACGCGACGTCGGCCGGGTTCGCCTCGAGCAGGTGCGCGGCGATGCAGCGGCCCTTGGCGACGATGCGCTCGGCGGCGCGCCACAGCGCGCTGCCGCCGAGCGCCATGGAACGCGAGCCAAAGGTGCCGACGCCGAAGGTCACGGCCGCGGTGTCGCCTTCTTCGTAACGGATCGTGGCCGGGTCCAGTCCGAGGCGCTCGCAGGCGATCTGGCGGAACACCGTCTCGTGGCCCTGGCCCTGGCTCTTGCTGCCCAGAAGCAGCGTCGCGTCGCCGCCCGGGTCGAAGCGGATCTCGGCGTATTCGGCGCCGGGCGGGGAAGCCGCGCGCTCGATGGCGTTGGCGAGGCCGATGCCGCGCCACTGGCCGCGCCGCGCCGCCTCCTCGCGGCGCGCCGCAAATCCCGCCCAATCGGCCAGCGACAGCGCGCGCTCGAGGTTGCGCTCGAACTCGCCGCAGTCGTAAGTGAACGTCAGCGCGGTGCGATAGGGCATGGCCGCGGGCGCGATCAGGTTCCTGCGGCGCAGCTCGATCCGGTCCACGCCCAGCGCGCGCGCGGCGTCGTCGATCAGCCGCTCGATCACGTAGATCGCCTCGGGCCGGCCGTTGCCGCGGTAGGGCGCGATCGGGTTGGTGTGGGTGAACACGCCAGTGACGCGCACGTGCGCGGCCGGGATCGCGTAGACGCCCACCAGCGAGCCGAGGTTGGCGAAGCTCGGCATCAGCTGGCGGTCGCAGGACACGTAGGCGCCGAGATTGCTGAGATTGCGCACGCGCAGCGCGAGGAAGCGTCCCTCGGCGTCGAGCGCGAGCTCGGCCTCGCTCAGGCAGTCGCGGCCATGTTCGTCCGCGAGCGGCGCCTCGCTGCGCTCGCAGCACCAGCGCACCGGCCTGGCGAGCCGGCGCGCGAGCCACAGCACGAGCCGCTGCTCCAGGTGGGCCCAGCCCTTGCCGCCGAAAGCGCCGCCGATATCGCCGGCAACGACGCGGATGCGATGCTCCGGGATGCCGAACACCATGCCGGCGAGCACTTCGCGCACGCGGTGCACGTACTGCGTATCGGTGTGCAGCGTGTAGCGGCCATCGGCCGGGTCGTATTCGCCGAGCGCGCCGCGCGGTTCCATGAACTGCGCGTGCACGCGCGAGATCTCGTAGCGCCCCTTGACGACGTGCGCCGCGCGCGCGAAGGCCGCGTCGGTGGCGGCGCGCTCGCCGATCTCGAAGGCATTGCAGACGTTGTCCGGACATTGCTCCCAGACGGCGGCTGCACCGGCCGCAATCGCGCGCGCGGCAGCGGTCACTGCGCCGTGCGCTTCGTAGTCGACGACGACCTGATCCGCCGCATCCCGGGCCTGCGCGAGCGACTCGGCCACCACCGCCACCACCGGATCGCCGACGTGGCGCACCCGCTCGCGCGCGAGGCCGGGATGCGCGCGCCAGAACATCGGCTGGCCGTCCGGGCGCTTGCGCTGCAGGCTGACCGAGGTCGGTCGCAGGCCGTCGCGCTGCAGGTCCTCGGCCGTGAACACGCCGAGCACGCCGGGCGCGGCCGCCGCGGCGCCGGTCTCGATGCGCAGAATCCGGGCGTGCGCATGCGGCGAGCGCACCAGCACCAGGTGCGCCTCGCGTGCGGCGCGCCGGTCGGAGAGGAAACGGCCCTCGCCGCGCAGCAGGCGCGGGTCTTCCACGCGTTCAAGCGCCTGCCCGATGCCGCGCCGATTCATCCCGGCGCTACTGCCGCGGGGCGCCGCGCGCGCGCTTGGACTTCGCAGGGCTGTGGGGCAACCCGGTGTGCTGCGTGCGGAACGGGCGTGCCGCCTGCGGCACGCGGCGGCCTTCGCGGGCACCGCCCGTCCCCGCCGGCTGCCAGGCAGGCACCAGCTGGTGCTTGCCGCTGCCGATGAGATCGGCGCGGCCCATGCGCTTCAGCGCCTCGCGCAGCACGGGCCAGTTGTTGGCGTCGTGGTAGCGCAGGAACGCCTTGTGCAGGCGCCGCACGCGCAGGCCTTTCGGCACCTGCACGCTTTCGCTCGTGCGCGTGACGCGGCGCAACGGATTCTTCCCGGAGTGGTACATCGCCGTGGCAGTCGCCATCGGTCCCGGCAGGAAGGCCTGCACCTGGTCGGCGCGAAAGCCGTTCCCCTTCAGCCACAGCGCGAGTTCGAGCATGTCCTCATCGCGCGTACCCGGATGCGCGGCGATGAAATAGGGGATCAGGTACTGCTCCTTGCCGGCCTCCTGCGAATAGCGGTCGAACAGCGCCTTGAAACGCTCGTAGCTGCCGATGCCGGGCTTCATCATATGCCGCAGCGGCTCCTCGGAGACCGCCTCGGGCGCGATCTTGAGATAGCCGCCGACATGGTGCTGGACCAGTTCCTTCACGTACTCGGGCGACTCGATCGCGAGGTCGTAGCGCACGCCCGACGCGATCAGCACTTTCTTCACGCCGGGCAGGCTGCGCGCGCTCTTGTACAGGTGCACGAGTGCCGAGTGATCGGTGTCGAGGTTGCTGCAGATGCCCGGATAGACGCACGACGGCCGCCGGCAGGCGGCCTCGATTTCGCGGCTCTTGCAGGCGAGGCGATACATGTTGGCGGTCGGCCCGCCGAGGTCCGAAATGACGCCGGTGAAGCCCGGCACGTTGTCGCGGATGGTCTCGATCTCGCGCAGCACGGAGCCTTCCGAGCGGTTCTGGATGATGCGGCCTTCGTGCTCGGTGATCGAGCAGAAGGTGCAGCCGCCGAAGCAGCCGCGCTGGATCGCCACCGAGAAGCGGATCATCTCGTAGGCGGGAATCTTCGCCGCGCCGTAGGACGGATGCGGCACGCGCCGGTAGGGCAGTTCGTACACCGCGTCCATGTCCTGCGTCGTGAGCGGCAGCGGCGGCGGATTGAGCCACACCTCGAGATCGCCGTGGCGCTGCACCAGCGCGCGCGCATTGCCGGGGTTCGATTCGACGTGCAGCAGGCGCGAAGCGTGCGCATAGAGCACCGGGTCGTCGCGCACCGCCTCGCAGGACGGCAGCCGCAGGAAGCTGTGCTCGCGCTGCGCGTTGGGCACCGCCGCCGGCAGCGTCTCGAGCGACGTGGCGTCGATCTCGATCCAGCCGGCGGGCGTGGCGCGCCGGGCGAAGGCGGTGCCGCGCAGGTCGCAGATGCTGCCGACGGGCTCGCGCTTCGCCAGGCGGTGCGCGATCTCGACGATGGCGCGTTCGGCGTTGCCGAAGACGAGCAGGTCGGCGCGCGCATCGAGCAGGATCGAGCGGCGCACCTTCTCCGACCAGTAGTCGTAGTGCGCGATGCGCCGCAGGCTCGCCTCGATGCCGCCGATCACGATCGGCGCGTCCCTGAAGGCCTCGCGCACGCGCTGTGCGTAGACGATCACCGAGCGGTCGGGCCGCCGGCCGCCGGCGCCCCCGGGCGTATAGGCGTCGTCGCTGCGGATGCGGCGGTCCGCGGTGTAGCGGTTGACCATCGAATCCATGTTGCCGGCGGTG
>SCUF01000447.1 GCA_004298325.1 Betaproteobacteria bacterium
GCAGGCGAGGACCTTGCCGCCGGCGGTGAGCGCGCTCACCATGAGCGCGGCGGCGCGCGCGACCGGCGCCGCCAAGGTTCGCGCCGCGGCCCGCTTGAGACTGGCGCTGTCGGCGAAATGCGCGGCGACGCGGCCTTCGAGCGCGGCCTGGTGTTCGGCGTGTCCCATGCGCGGGAATTCTACACCGTCACTCGATGCTGACTTCGAACGCAAGCGGCGAGCGCTGCACCCGCTGCCGCACCGATGGGCGCGGCGGCTGCGCGCGCAACGCCGCCGGAACCGCGACCCGCGGCAGGCTAGGCGCCAAACGCATTGCGCACCCACTGCACGCGCCCGGCATCGAGTGCGTCGAGCAGCAGCACGTCGAAGCGGCAATCGACCTCGCGGTGGCCGGCGAGATAGCAGCGCGCCGCCGCCACGATGCGCGCGCGCTTCGCTGCCGTGACGCTTTCCGCTGCGCCGCCGAAACGCGCATCGCGCCGCAATCGCACCTCGGCGAACACCAGCGTGCCGCCGTCCCTCGCGATGAGGTCGATTTCGCCCTGCCGGCAGCGCCAGTTGCGCGCCAGCAGCTCGAGCCCGGCGCGGCGCAACAGTTGCGCGCAAAGATCTTCCGCTCGCTTGCCGGCGCGGTTCATGGCACCCTTAACGGACCCCGCGCGGTCCGCGTTGACCCCTGACCCTTGACCGGCATCCTTTACGTCGTCGCCACACCCATCGGCAACCTCGCCGACGCGAGCGCGCGCGCCATCGAGGTGCTGCGCGCGGCGGACCTCATCGCCTGTGAGGACACGCGCACCTCGCGCACGCTGCTGGCCCGGCAGGGCATTGCGACACGCACGTTCGCGCTGCACGCGCATAACGAGCGCAGCGCCGGGGCGCGGCTGATCGCCGAGCTGCAGGCGGGAAAGGCGATCGCCCTGATCACCGATGCCGGCACGCCGGCGCTGTCGGACCCCGGCGCCCTGCTGGTCGAGGCCGCGCACCGCGAAGGCATTCGCGTCGTGCCGATACCGGGTCCGAGCGCGGCGCTGGCCGCGTTCTCCGCCTCCGGATTTGCCTCCGGACGACTGCTGTTCGCCGGATTCCTGCCCGCGGCCCGCGCCGCGCGCCGCAAGGCCCTGGAGACGATCGACGAGCGCGGCAGCGTGATCTTCTACGAGGCGCCGCACCGCGTTGCCGAAACGGTCGCCGACCTCGCCGAGCGCTTCGGCGCCGAGCGGGAAGTCGTGATTGCGCGCGAACTTACCAAGATGTTCGAGGAAATCGTGCGCCTCAAACTGGGTCAGGCGCTGGCCTGGCTGGAGGCGGGGCCGCACCGGCAGCAGGGCGAGTTCGTGCTGGTGCTCGGCCCGGCGCAGCAAGCGCGCGACGGCGACCTCGCCGAGGGCAGGCGCGTGCTCGCGCTATTGCTCGATGCGCTGCCCGCGAGCGAGGCGGCAAGGCTCGCCGCCAGAATCAGCGGCGCGCCGCGCCGCGAACTCTATCGCGTCGCGCTGGAGCATAAGTCCGGTCGGCACAGCCGCTAGAATCGCGCCGATGGACCGCCTCACGCTGATCCGGCCGGACGACTGGCATCTGCACCTGCGCGACGGCAGCGCGATGGCGGCGGTGCTGGCCGACACCGCGCGCCGCTTCGGCCGCGCCATCGTGATGCCGAATCTGCAGCCCCCGGTGCGCAGCACGCCGGAGGCGCTCGCCTATCGCGACCGCATCCTGGGGCGCCTTCCCGCGGATTCGCATTTCGCGCCGCTGATGACGCTGTATCTCACCGACGACACGCCGCCCGAGGAAATCTCCCGCGCCAAGCTCTCCGGCCAGGTGCACGCGGTGAAACTCTACCCGGCCGGCGCCACCACGCATTCGGATGCGGGCGTCACGCGCCTCTCGCGCTGTTTCGGCGTTCTCGAGCGCATGGCGGAACTCGGCCTGCCGCTGCTGGTG
>SCUF01000048.1 GCA_004298325.1 Betaproteobacteria bacterium
ATCGCTTGTTCATGTCTTCCCCTCTCTGTTTTTTGATGGAAAGTTGTTCTGATTCAAGACGCTGGATCGGTCTTGAGTGAATTCTGCCACAACTCGGCACGGGTGTCCAAGTCAAATCGGGCCCTGTTGACCAAGATACCGTCTGCGACCAGCCGGTGCCCGCCGACCCAGACGTCGCTGACGTGTTCGCGACCGGCGGCATAGACGAGATGGGACACCGGGTCATAGCAGGGGGTGAGTTCCGCCCCGCTCAGGCGCAGCGCCGTCAGGTCGGCCCACTTCCCCGGGACGATCGATCCGATCTGCCCTTCGAGGCCGAGCGCCCTCGCGCCGCCGAGGGTGGCCGCTCGCAGCGCTGCGTGTGCCGGCATGACCCGGGCGTCGCCCGCGACTGCCTTGGCGAGCAGCGCCGCCAGACGCATTTCCTGCATCACGTCGAGGCGGTTATTGCTCGCGGCGCCGTCCGTGCCCAGAGCAAGGTTCACGCCTGCGGCGGCCAGTCTGGCCACGGGCGCGAAGCCGCTCGCCAGCTTGAGATTGGACGACGGGCAATGCGCCACGGAGCAACCGTGGCGCGCAAGCAACACTATTTCATCGGCCGTGAGGTGGATTGCGTGCACCGCGATCAATCCGGGACCGAGCAGCCCGAGGCGGCGCAGGCGCTCGAGCGGTCGCACGCCGTGCTCGGCGAGCGAGCGTTCGATTTCGTCCGCGGTCTCGTGCAGATGCAGATGCAGCGGCACGTCGATCTCGCCGGCGAGCTTCGCCACCTTGCCGAAGGTGGCGTCGGAAACCGTATAGGGCGCATGCGGCGCGAGGCAGAACGCGAGCTGCGGGTGCTCGCGCCAGCGATCGCGCAGCGCGAGGCCTTTCTCCAGGTAATCGTCGGGGTCGGAGGCATAAGCCGATGCGAACTCGACGACGATCATGCCGAGCGCTGCGCGCATTCCCGCTTCAAGCACCGCCTCGAGCGCCGCCTCCGGGTAGAAATACATGTCGTTGAAGCAAGTGATGCCGCCGCGCAGCATCTCGGCGCAGGCGAGCAGCGTGCCGTCGCGCACGAACTGCGCCGAAACGTGCCGCATCTCGGCCGGCCAGACGTGCTCCTGCAGCCAGCGCAGCAGCGGCAGGTCGTCGGCGAGGCCGCGCATCAGCGACATCGCCGCGTGCGTGTGCGCATTCACCAGTCCCGGGATGAGCACGTGCTCGGGCAATTCGATCGCGTCGCGCTCCGGGTAGCGCGACGCCGCCGCGTCATGCGGCAGCACGGCCTCGATGCGCCCGTCGCGCACCGCAACCGCGTGGTCTTCCAGCACTGCGCCGCCGGGTTCTACAGGCACCACCCAGCGGGCGCGGATCAGGCAGGCGTCGGGCATTGCGGCTCTCGGATTCGCTGGCCGCGAGAGTATAGCGGGCACGCTTCGGCGCGCGCGCGCATGATAAAATTTCACGCTTCGCCGCCGCTTTCCGACGCACCCCTTCCCAGCGCATCGTCATGGAGCAATTCGCCAAGGAAACGCTGCCCGTCAGCCTCGAAGAGGAGATGCGGCGCTCCTACCTCGACTACGCCATGAGCGTGATCGTGGGGCGCGCGCTGCCCGACGTGCGCGACGGCCTGAAGCCCGTGCACCGCCGCGTGCTGTTCGCGATGCACGAGCTCGCCAACCACTGGAACCGGCCGTACAAGAAGTCGGCGCGCATCGTCGGCGACGTCATCGGCAAGTACCACCCGCACGGCGACGTCGCCGTGTACGACACCATCGTGCGCATGGCGCAGCATTTTTCGCTGCGCTACATGCTGATCGACGGCCAGGGCAACTTCGGCTCGGTGGACGGCGACAACGCGGCGGCCATGCGCTACACCGAAATCCGCATGGCGAAGATCGGCCACGAACTGCTGGCCGACATCGACAAGGAGACGGTGGATTTCGGACCGAACTACGACGGTTCCGAGTCCGAGCCGCTGATCCTGCCGTCGCGTCTGCCCAACCTGCTGGTGAACGGCTCCTCGGGCATCGCCGTCGGCATGGCGACCAACGTGCCGCCGCACAACCTGGGCGAAGTCGTCGACGCCTGCCTCGCGCTGCTCAACAACCCGCGCTGCACCATCGACGAGCTGATCAAGCGGGTGCCGGCACCCGATTTTCCGACCGCCGCCATCATTTACGGCATCGCCGGCGTGCACGAGGGCTACCGCACCGGGCGCGGCCGCGTGGTGATGCGCGCGCGCACGCATTTCGAGGACATCGGCAAGGGCGACCGCCAGGCGATCGTGGTGGACGAGCTGCCGTACCAGGTCAACAAGAAGGCGCTGCTCGAGCGCATGGCCGAGCTGGTGACCGAAAAGCGGCTGGAGGGCATCTCCGACCTCCGCGACGAGTCCGACAAGCAGGGCATCCGCGTGGTGATCGAGCTCAAGCGCGGCGAGATCGCGGAAGTGGTGCTGAACAACCTGTACAAGCTGACGCAGCTGCAGGACAGCTTCGGCATGAACCTGGTGGCGCTGGTGGACGGCCAGCCGAAGCTGCTCAATCTCCGGGAGCTGGTGGACGCCTTCATCGCGCACCGGCGCGAGGTCGTGACGCGCCGCGCGCTGTTCGACCTGCGCAAGGCGCGCGAGCGCGGGCACATCCTGGAGGGCCTTGCCGTTGCGCTGTCGAACGTCGACGCAGTGATCGAGCTGATCAAGCGCGCGCCGACGCCGGCGGACGCCAAGCGCGAGCTGATCGCGCGCAGCTGGCGCTCGGAGCTGGTGACGCAGATGCTCGCGCGCGTCGCGGGCGGGGGCGGAGCGGCCCAGTTCCGGCCGCAAGGGCTGGCGCCGGAATACGGTCTCAAGCCCGACGGCTACCGCCTCTCGGAGGACCAGGCGCAGGCGATCCTGGATCTGCGGCTGCAGCGCCTGACGGGGCTGGAGCAGGACAGGATCCGCGACGAGTACCGCGAAGTGATGGCGACGATCGCCGACCTGATCGACCTGCTCGACAAGCCCGCGCGCGTCACCGCGGTCATCGCGGCCGAGCTCGAGGCGATCAAGCAGGAGTTCGGCGATGCGCGCCGCAGCGAGATCGTCGCCACGACCGAGGACATTTCGCTCGAGGACCTGATCGCGCCGCAGGACATGGTGGTGACCTTCTCGCACGGCGGCTACGTCAAGTCGCAGCCGCTCGCCGATTACCGCGCGCAGCGCCGCGGCGGACGCGGCCGGCAGGCGGCGGCGACCAAGGAGGACGATTTCATCGAGCGCCTGTTCGTGGCGCATTCGCACGACTACCTGCTGTGCTTTTCCAGTCGCGGGCGCCTGTACTGGCTCAAGGTGTACGAGGTGCCGCAGGGCGCAAGCAGCAGCAAGGGCAAGCCGATCGTGAACATGTTCCCGCTCGAGGAGGGCGAGAAGATCACGGCCGTGGTGCCGGTGAAAGAATTCGACGACGGCCACTTCGTGTTCATGGCCACGGCCCAGGGCACGGTGAAGAAGACGCCGCTGTCGGAATTCTCGCGGCCGCGCCCCTCCGGCATCATCGCCGTGGGGCTGGACGCGGGCGATTACCTCGTCGGCGCGGCGCTGACCGACGGCAGCTACGACGTCATGCTGTTTTCGTCGGAAGGCAAGGCGGTGCGTTTCGCCGAGGACGAGGTGCGCCCCATGGGCCGGCAGGCCACCGGCGTGCGCGGCATGCGCCTGCCGGAGGATGCCAGCCAGCGCGTGGTCTGCATGCTGGTGGCGAAGGACGCATCGCAGGCGGTGCTGACCGCCACCGAGAACGGCTTCGGCAAGCGCACGCCGATCGGCGAGTACACGCGCCACGGGCGCGGCGGCCTCGGCATGATCGCGATCCAGGTGAGCGACCGCAACGGCGTGCTGGTCGGCGCGGTGCTGGTGGAGGAAAGCGACGAGGTGATGCTGATCTCGACCGGCGGCGTGCTGATCCGCACGCGCGTGGCGCAGATCCGCGAGCAGGGCCGCTCGACGCAGGGCGTGACCCTGATCGCCCTCGGCGCGGGCGAAAAGCTCGCTGGCCTCGAGCGCATCGTCGAGCGCGACGAAGACGATGGCAATGGCAACGGCTCCGGCAATGGCAATGGCCACGGCCATGGCAACGGTTACGGCGAACACCAGGGCAATGGCGGCGATGGCAACGGCGGCGAGCCCCTGGCGGAGCCGGTGGACGGCGAGCCGCCGCAAGTGCATTAGCCGGCGCAAACCGCGTTCTGCGTCAATGCGGCGGAGGGTACCGGTTTGTATAGTCTGCCCAGCTCTCGCCGGGGTGCACGCGCGAAACTGTGACGACGACTGACGTGCGCCCTGCGGCAGGGCATTGACGAGGGGGCCGAAAGATGACTCGGATCGTGAATTTCAGCGCCGGTCCGGCGCTGCTGCCGGAGGAAGTGCTGGCGCGCGCCGGCGACGAAATGCTCGACTGGCATGGCTCGGGCATGTGCGTCATGGAGATGAGCCATCGCGGCAAGGAGTTCATCGCGATCGCCGCGGAGGCGGAAACGGACCTGCGCGAGCTGCTCGCCATCCCGGCGAACTACAAGGTGCTGTTCCTGCAGGGCGGGGCGACGCTGCAGTTCGCCCAGGTGCCGATGAACCTGCTCGCGGGGCGGGGCAAGGCGGAC
>SCUF01000448.1 GCA_004298325.1 Betaproteobacteria bacterium
AAAGGCCATGGATTGTCCGATCGGCACCGTGCGCTCGCGGATCTTCCGCGCGCGCGAGGCGATCGCCGGCAGGCTGCGGCCGCTGCTCGGTACGATGAAGGACCGGAGGTGGTGATGAAGGCGACGATTTCGGCGTTGGTGGACGGCGAGCAGGACGCCGGCGAAACCGGGATCGCGCTGGCGGCGCTCGGCAGCGACGGCGAGGCGCGGGAAGCGTGGAGCACTTATCACCTCATCGGCGACGCGATGCGCGACAGCGACAGCCTGTCGCCGGATTTCGCGTCGCGCGTCGCCGGGCGCATCGCCCAGGAGCCCGTGGTGCTCGCGCCGGCGGCGCAGCCGGCGCCGAAGCGCTCGCGCTGGTTCGCGCTGTCGGCGGCGGCGGCGAGCGTGGCGGCGATTGCGCTGGTTGCGACGGTCGCCGTAGATCCGCGGCAGGCACAGCCGCCGGTGGCGCAGGCACCGCGCGCCGCGCCGGCGGCGAAAGCGGCGCTGGCTCGCGTGCCGCCACCGGCGGGGGCCGATGACTACCTGCTCGCGCATCAGCGCTACTCGCCGCGCAACTCCCTGCAGGGCGTGGTGCCCTACGTACGCACCGTGTCCGCAGAGGCGGGAGCCCGCAAGCCGTGAGGTGGCTGCTGCTGCCGTTGGCGCTGGTTGCGGCGGTTGCGCAGGCGCAGACCACGCCCGAGGCGCTGGTGCTGTTGCGCAAGATCCACGAGGCAACGCAAAAGCTTTCCTATACCGGCACCTTTGTCTATCAGCAGGGCGGTCAGACCGAGACCTCCCGCATCACCCGCATCGCGGATGCCGCGGGCGGCATCGAGAAGCTCGAAGCGCTCGACGGTACGCCGCGCGAGGTGGTGCGCACGCGCGACACGGTGCGCTGCTACCTGCCCGACAGACGCGTGGTGAAGGTGGACCGGCGCGACGCGCGCACCTTCCCCGCGCTGCTGCCGGACGAACTGGCGGAGCTGACGCAGCACTACGTGATCACGCGCGGCAAGCGCGCGCGCGTGGCGGGGCTGGACTGCGAGTCGGTGGTGCTGATGCCGCGCGACGCGCTGCGCTATGGCCACAAGCTGTGCGCCGACGCCGGCAGCGGCATGCTGCTCAAGGCGCGCATCCTGGACAGCCGGGGGGAGATGGTCGAGCAGTTCACCTTCACGCAGATCGCGATCGGCAGCGTATCGCGCGACAAGGTGAAGCCGCGTCATGACGCGCGCAGCTGGCGCGTCGTCGAGACCGCGGCGACGCCTGTCAACATGGCCGAGTCCGGCTGGATCGTGAGCAGCGATCTGCCGGGTTTCCGCAAGGTGGTGGAAGTGCGCCGCAAGCTGCGCGATTCTGGGACGGTGGGGCAGGTGGTGTATTCCGACGGCCTCGCGGCGGTCTCCGTGTTCATCGAATCGCTGGCGGGACGCAGCGAGCCGGTGCGCCCGGGGCTGTCGAATCTCGGCGCCATCAACATCGTCACGCGGGAAGTCGCCAATCATGCCGTGACGGTGGTCGGCGAAGCGCCTGCCGCCAGCGTGCAGCGCATCGCCGAGGGTGTCGTCTTCAAGCAACTGCAGTAAGCCGTAACACGAGGAGAAATTGACTATGCACTGGTTGAGAAGCCTATTCGTCCTGCTCGCCGTCAGCCTGGCGGCGCACGCTGCGGGGCAGGCGCGCGAGCTGCCCGATTTCACGCGCCTGGTCGACGACCAGGGCGCGGCGGTGGTGAACATCAGTACCGCCCAGGCGGTGCGGCGGCCCGTGCTGCCGCAGCTGCCGAATATCGAGGACGAGGAAGTGCTGGAATTCTTCCGGCGCTTCATTCCGCGCCAGCAGCCTCCCGGTCCGGGCGCGCGGCCGGAACCCCGCTCGCTCGGCTCCGGCTTCATCATCAGCGCCGACGGCTACATCCTGACCAACGCCCACGTCGTCGAGGGCGCCGAGGAGATCAACGTGCGCTTCACCGACAAGCGCGAGTACAAGGCCAAGGTCATCGGCGCCGACAAGCGCACCGATGTCGCGCTGATCAAGATCGAAGCCGGCGGATTGCCGGTGGTGCGCTTCGGCGACGCCGCCAAACTGAAGGTGGGCGAATGGGTGGTGGCGATCGGTTCGCCGTTCGGCTTCGAGAACTCGGTCACGGCGGGCATCGTCTCCGCCAAGGGCCGCTCGCTGCCGCAGGAAAACTTCGTCCCCTTCATCCAGACCGACGTCGCGATCAACCCAGGCAATTCGGGCGGCCCGCTGTTCAACATGCGGGGCGAGGTCGTCGGCATCAACTCGCAGATCTACAGCCGCACCGGCGGCTTCATGGGGCTGTCGTTCGCCATTCCGATCGACGTCGCGCTCGACGTGCAGCGACAGCTGCGTGAGCGCGGCCGCGTCTCGCGCGGGCGCATGGGCGTCGTGATCCAGGAAGTGACGCGCGACATCGCCACCTCGTTCGGGCTCGACCGGCCGCGCGGCGCGCTGGTCAATTCGGTCGAAAAGGGCAGCCCGGCCGACAAGGCCGGTTTCGAGGCGACCGACATCATCACGAAGTTCGACGGCAAGGCGGTGGAGAACTCCGGCGATCTGCCGCGCATCGTCGGCGCCACGCGGCCCGGCAGCCAGGTTGCGGTGGAGGTCTGGCGCAAGGGCACCGCCCGCAACCTCACGGTGACGGTGGGCGAACTGCAGGAAGACCGGGTGGCCGCGCGCGAGCCGCCGCGCGGCCAGAAGTCCACCGAGCGGGCCGCCAACCGGCTCGGCGTCGTGCTGAGCGAGCTGAGCGCCGAGCAGAAAAAGGAGCACAAGCTCAACCACGGGCTGGTGGTCACCGAGGTGAAGGCCGATGCGCGTGTCGAGCTGCGACGCGGCGACGTGGTGCTGACGATGGTGCACAAGGGGCAGCATACCGAGCTCAAGAGCGTGGAGCAGTTCAACAAGCTGCTCAACGCGCTGGACAAGAGCGCCGTGCTGACGCTGCAGGTGCGCCGGGGCGAAACCACCGCTTTTGTCACCGTCACGGGATTGGCCGACAAGGGGTGAATTGCGGCGGCATGCGGTAGAATGGCATTTGTCGCAAAGAAGGGTGCCGCCGGCACCCTTTTTTGATTATGCAGAGCCGCATCCGCAACTTCTCCATCATCGCCCACATCGATCACGGCAAGTCGACGCTCGCTGACCGCTTCATTCAGCTCTGCGGCGGCCTGGCCGACCGCGAGATGGCGGCGCAGGTGCTCGACTCGATGGACCTCGAGCGCGAGCGCGGCATCACCATCAAGGCGCAGACCGCGGCGCTCGGTTACCGTGCCCAGGACGGCGAGGACTACCTGCTCAACCTGATCGACACGCCGGGCCACGTCGATTTCTCGTACGAGGTGAGCCGCTCGCTCGCCGCCTGCGAGGGCGCGCTGCTGGTGGTCGATGCCTCGCAGGGCGTGGAGGCGCAGACCGTCGCCAACTGCTACACCGCGATCGAGCAGGGCGTCGAAGTGATCCCGGTGCTGAACAAGATCGATCTGCCTTCGGCGGACCCGGACCAGGCGATCACCGAGATCGAGGACGTGATCGGCATCAACGCGCACAACGCGATCCGTGCCAGCGCCAAGACCGGCGAGGGCGTCACCGACATCCTCGAGGCGATCATCGCGCGCGTGCCGCCGCCGCGCGGCGACGAGGCGGCGCCGTTCAAGGCGCTGGTGATCGATTCCTGGTTCGACAATTACGTCGGCGTGGTGATGCTGGTGCGCGTGGTCGACGGCGAGCTGCGCCCGAAGCAGCGCGTGCGGCTGATGAGCTCGCAGTCCGACCACCTGTGCGAGCAGGTCGGCGTGTTCACTCCCAAGGGCCAGCCGCGCGAGCGCCTCGCCGCGGGCGAGGTCGGCTTCGTCATCGCGGGCATCAAGGCGCTGCGCGAAGCGAAGGTGGGCGACACGCTGACGCGCGCCGACCGGCCGGCGGCCGCCCCGCTGCCGGGCTTCAAGGAGATCAAGCCGGCGGTGTTCGCCGGCCTCTACCCGGTCGAGTCCAACCAGTACGACGCGCTGCGCGAGGCGATGGAGAAGCTGCACCTCAACGATGCCTCGTTTCACTATGAGCCCGAAGTCTCGCAGGCGCTGGGCCACGGCTTCCGCTGCGGCTTTCTCGGCCTGCTGCACATGGATATCGTGCAGGAACGGCTCGAGCGCGAATACGACCAGCACCTGGTCACCACCGCGCCGACCGTGGTCTACGAAGTGCTGCTGCGCGACGGCGAGGTGGCGCAGGTCTCCAACCCCGCCCGGCTGCCGGATCCTTCGCGCATCGCCGAGATCCGCGAGCCGGTGATCGCGGTCACGATCTTCACGCCGCAGGAATACGTCGGCCCGGTGATGACGCTGTGCACGCAGAAGCGCGGTACCCAGACCAGCATGCACTACAGCGCGCGCCACGTGGTGATGGGCTACGATCTGCCGCTCAACGAGGTGGTGCTGGATTTCTTCGATCGCCTCAAGTCGCTGACGCGCGGCTACGGCTCGCTCGATTACGACTTCAAGGCGTACCGCGCCGCCGACATGGTGAAGCTCGACGTGCTGATCAACGGCGAGCGCGTCGACGCCCTGTCCAGCCTGGTGCACCGCTCGGCGGCGCAGCAGCGCGGCCGCGACCTCGTGGCGCGGCTGCGCGGACTGATCCCGCGGCAGATGTTCGACGTCGCGATCCAGGCCGCGATCGGCGCGCACATCGTGGCGCGCGAGAACGTCAAGGCGCTGCGCAAGAACGTGCTCGCGAAGTGCTACGGCGGCGACATCACGCGCAAGCGCAAGCTGCTGGAGAAACAGAAGGCGGGCAAGCGCCGCATGAAGCAGGTCGGTGCGGTGGAAATCCCGCAGGAGGCTTTCCTCGCCGTGCTGCAGATGGAGAACAAGTGAGTTTCGCGCTGTTCCTGCTGATCCTGCTGGTGGTGACGGGCGTCGTCTGGGCGCTGGAAGCGTTGTGGTTCGCGAAGCGGCGTGCCGCCGGCGCCGCGCAGCCGTGGTGGGCGGAGTATTCGATCAGCTTCTTCCCGGTGATCCTGATCGTGTTCCTGCTGCGCTCGTTCCTGGTCGAGCCGTTCAAGATTCCGTCGGGCTCCATGATCCCGA
>SCUF01000049.1 GCA_004298325.1 Betaproteobacteria bacterium
CAAGGTTGGCGACACGATCACCATCACCGTCACCTGCACGCAGAAGTTCGACCACAACAAGCACATGATCTTCGATTGCCTGTGCACGAACCAGGACGGCCTGAAGGTGATCGGCGGCGAGGCCGAGGTGCTGGCGCCCACCGAGAAGATCAAGCGCGCGCGAATGGCGATGCCCGAGATCACGATATCCGACCGCGACGCGCGCTATCGCAGGCTGTTCGGCCGGGCGCAGGGCCTCAAGCCGGTCACCGCCGCTTTCGTGCATCCCTGCGACATCAATTCGCTGCAGGCGGCCCTGTCGGTGCGCGACACGGGCTTCATGGTGCCGGTGCTGATCGGCCCCGAAGCGCGCCTTCGCGCGATGATCGATCAGCACAAGTTGAAACTGGGAAACACCCGCATCATGAACGTGCCGCACAGCCATGCGGCGGCCGCGCGCGCGGTCGAGTTGGCGCGCAACGACGAAATCGAGGCGCTGGTTCAGGGCAGCCTTACGACGGAGGAGCTGCTGCGCGAAGCGATCGCCCCGCAGGGCCTGCGCACTGCGCGGCGCCTGTCGCACGTGCTCTATATCGACGTGCCGACCCACCCCCGGCCGATCATCATCACCGACATGATGGTCAATATCGAGCCGACGCTGCCGCACAAGGTCGACATCGTGCAGAACGCGATCGACTTTGCACACCTGATGGGTGTGCCCGAGCCCAAGGTCGCGATCCTGGCGGGACTCGAGACCGTGACGCCGCGCATGCGCGCCACGCTCGACGCTGCGGCGCTGTGCAAGATGGCCGACCGCGGACAGATCAGCGGCGGCATCCTCGACGGGCCGCTCGGTTTCGACAACGCGGTCTCGCTGATGTCGGCGCGCACCGCAGGGATCCGCTCGGCGGTCGCGGGGCACGCCGACGTGCTGCTTGCGCCGGACCTCGAATCCGGCAACATGCTCGCCAAGCAGCTCGAGCACCTGTCGGATGCAATTTCCGGCGGCGTCGTGCTCGGCGCGCGCGTACCGATCGTGCTGGCCAACCGTGGCGACTCGGTCGAGAGCCGGATTGCCTCGTGCGTGCTCGCGCTGCTCGTCGCCAACCAGTACCGGATGCGCCGCCTCGCCTGAGGCCATGGCTTCGCCGCTGAGGCGCGAGCACCGCGCGGCGATCGCCCGCCTGCGCGATGGGGATTGGCAGGCGGCCCACCGGATCGTCCAGGCGCTGGAAGACCCTCTCGCCTGCCGTATCCATGCGCTGTGTCACCGCATCGAGGGCGACATGGATAATGCGCACTACTGGTACCGTCAGGCAAAGCTGCCGTTCCCGGCAGGTCTTTCGGTCGCAGAGGAACTCGCCGCACTCGAGGACGGAGATTGATCATGCGGGTGGCACAGCTGGCGCATTTCGGTCGAGCCGAAGAGGTCATCGATGTGGTGGAACAGCCCGACCCGGGCGAGCCCGCGACCGGCGAGGTGATCGTCGACACCGAGTTCGTCCCGATCAATCCGGCGGACGTGCTCAATCTCGAGGGCAGGTACGGTGCGGAGCCGCCGAAGCTGCCGCTGATTCCCGGAGCCGAAGGCGTAGGGTGCATCGCCAGGTGCGGCGCCGGCGTCAGCCACGTGAAGCCGGGCGACCGCGTGCTGCTGCCTGGACCGGGAACCTGGCGTGAGTGCTTCAAAGTGCCCGCCAAGGCCGTGTTCGCATTGCCCGACGGCGTCGATCCGCAGCAGCTCGCCATGCTGCGCGTCAACCCGCCCACCGCGTACCTGATGCTGCATGACTGCGTGGGCGTGAAGCCGGGCCACTGGGTGATGCAGAACGCCGCCAACTCCGGCGTCGGGCATTGCCTGATCCGCCTCGCGCGCGAAGCGGGCGTGAAAACCGTGAATATCGTGCGCCGCAGCGAATTGCTCGAGCCGCTGCGCGCTTACGGCGGCGACGTGGTGCTGATCGACGGTCCGGACCTGGACGCGCGCGTGCGCGCCGCGATCGGCGACGGCGCGCTGCCGCTCGCGATCGACGCCGTGGGCGGCTCGGCGACGCAGCGACTGGCGCGCTGCCTGCAGGAGGGCGGCACGGTGGTGAACTATGGCCTGCTGAGCGGTGAGCCGTGCCTGATCGATGGGCGCGAGACCGTGTTTCGGGACATCTCGCTGCGCGGCTTCTGGCTGCGCCGCTGGTTCATGGTCACGCCGCCCGGCGAGATCGCGGCGCTCTATCGCAAGCTCGCGGCATTGATCGCCGATGGCACCCTCCAGGTGGACGTGGAGGCGGTTTACCCGATCGAAAACATCAGGCAGGCGGTTGCGCACGCCGCGCGTGCGGGCCGCGCGGGAAAAATCCTGATGTCCTTCCGCAAGGGCTGAGCCGGGCGCTCAGGCGACGACGCGCAGCGCACCGGGCAGCACTTCGATCTCCAGGCGGGTCGCGGCGCGATCGATGATTTCGCCATCGGCATGCACCGGCAGCGGCTGCTCGGTTTCGACCGTCAGGCACCGCGTGCGCAGGAAGGTCACGCCGCGGCGGCCGACATGCGTGCCGCGCAGCACGTGGGGAATGAACCCGATGATGCCGGCGCGCGACAGGCGGTCGGCGACCATCAGCTCGAGCAGGCCGTCCGCCACGTCGGCACCGGGGGCGATGCGAAACGCGCCGCCGTAGGTGCTGCCATTGGCCGCGGCAAGCATGGTGATGCGGCCCTCGAGCACCCCGTTGTCGTGCGCGATGCGCGCCAGCGGCGTGGCGTAGCGCAGCGCCAGCGTCCTGGCGACCGCGACCCCGTACACCGCGTTGCCGCGCAGCCAGCCGAGTGCATTGGCCTCGATCGCCACCTGAGCGTCGAATCCGGCGCCGACGCCGTTGGCGAAATGTCGAGCGTTGCAGCGGCCGGCGTCCACCCGGCGTGTGCCGCCCGCGGCGATGCGGTCGCAGGCGCTACGCCAGTCGCCGTCGGCGCCGAGCATCTTGGCGAAGTCGTTGCCCGTGCCCCCGGGAATGAAGGCGAGGGCCTGCGCCTCGCGCGCGAGGCCGACGTAGCCGTTGACCGCTTCGTTCACCGTGCCGTCGCCTCCCAGCAGCGCCACGCACTCCGCGCCGGCACGCAGCGCTTCGGTCACCAGCTGCGACGCGTCGCCCGGCGCGCGCGTCGCGCGCACCTCGCACGCCAGGCCGTGCCCGCACAGCCGCGCGAGCACCGCGGGGGCGAGGCGCTGCGCGGCGCCGCGTCCGGCGCGCGGATTGACGATCAGGTGGATTCGCCGCATGCGCTCGCGGCATTCTATCCAGCTGCGCCGCCCGGTCGGCTA
>SCUF01000449.1 GCA_004298325.1 Betaproteobacteria bacterium
GGAGCAGGGCAGTGAGGGCCGGAAAAACTGGCTGCTGGATCTCGAGCAGCAGGACGAAGGGGCGAGGATCCGGATCGGGCGCCTGACGCTCGATCAGGGAATCCTCGGCTACGACGATGCCGCGAACAAGACCCGCATCCGGTCGGATCTCTCGACTACGAGCACGCAGCCGGACGGCAGCAGCGGCCCGGGTCTGATTTTCAGCGCCCAGGGGAAATTCCAGGGACTTGCCTTCAAGGCCCGCGGCAGCGGCGGGCCGGTGCTGGCGATGCGCGACGAAAGCACGCCTTATCCCCTGAAAGTCGACGCCGCCGTGGGACGCACGCGCGTGCGCGCGGACGGGACCATCACCAGCCTGCTCAAATTCTCGGCGATGGATCTGCGTCTCGCACTCAGCGGGGACAGCCTCGAGCAGCTCTATCCGTTGCTCGGTTTCGCGTTCCCGGCAACGCGCGCCTACGCCACCGAGGGTCATCTGTCGCACAGCGGAAATCGATGGCGCTACGAGAAGTTCGCGGGCCGCATCGGTGACAGCGACATCGCAGGCAGCTTTCAGGTCGACATGGGTGGCGATCGCCCGGTGATTGAGGCGGACCTGGTCTCCCGGTTGCTCGATGTCGCAGATCTTGGCCCGTTGATCGGCGCCAGGCGCGGCCGCATGCAAGCCGCCGCACGGGCGGCTCCACCGCCGTCTCAAGCCGTCACGCCCGCGGCAGCGCGCGTGCTGCCCGATCTGCCATTCAATACCGACCGCTGGGACAGCGTCGACGCGAACGTGAAATTGCGCGCCGGGACCCTCCGCCGCGCGAAGGAGCTGCCGCTTGAAAACCTGGTGGCGCGCATGCGCCTGCGTGATTCCGTGCTGACGCTCGATCCGCTCAGTTTCGGCGTTGCCGGAGGTCGCCTCACGGCCCTGATTTCACTGGATGGACGCACCGACCCGATTCAGGCGCGCGCCCACGTGCGCGCGAGCAAGCTTCACCTTGCCAAGCTGTTTCCCACGGTGGAACTGAACAAGGCCAGCATTGGCGAGGTGAACGGCGAGTTCATTCTTGCGGGCGAGGGCAACTCCGTAGGTCGCATGCTGGCGACCTCCAACGGCAAGGTGGGGCTGGTCGTCGCCGGCGGCGAAATCAGCCAGCTGATGATGGAACAGATCGGCCTGCATCTCTGGGAAATCCTGGAACTCAACGTGACCGGCGACAAGCGCGTCAAGCTGCGCTGCGGGGTGGCCGATGTCGAGGTCAAGGCGGGCACCATGCGCACCAATGCGCTGATCGTCGACACCGAGCTCACCACCATTGTCGGTACCGGCAGCGTCGATCTGGGACAGGAGAAGCTGGACCTGACGCTCACTCAGAAGACGAAACACCTCAGTCCCGTGACGCTGCGCAGCCCGATTCATGTCCGCGGCAGCTTTGCCATGCCCGAGGTTGCAGTCGACAAGGGGCGCATGGCCGCGCGCGCGCTCGGCGCGGTCGGGCTGGGCCTGTTCAACCCCTGGCTGGCGCTGATCCCCCTGGTCGACGCCGGCCCGGGAAGCGACAGCGATTGCGATCAACTGGCCCACGATGCAAAGGCCCTGCCGCGCTGAGGCGCGGTCACTTCTACAGCGTCCTGCAGACCAGGTACTGATTGCTGCCGGTCTCGGCGTAGGCCGCAGCGGCCTGCTTCGCCACTGCCGGATTCGGCTCCGACTGCAATTGGGCGCGCACGCTGCCGCTCGAGGGCACGCCGTCGTCCAGTTGCGCGTCGATCGCGAGCGCGATCTTGTCGGGCAGGTTGGCGGAGCACAGGATCAGGCCGGTGAAGCCGCCGCTGCCGGAGGTGTCGGCGCCAAGCACCGGGCCGATGGTCGCGCCCGCGTCGCCGACTTGCACCCCCACCAGGCCCGCGAGCGCATTGCTCGGCTGTCGAGCACCCGAGCCGGAGAGGAAACCCGCGCGCCGCAGGTGATCCCACCACTGGCAGCTCTCCGGCGGCGAGGCGGCGGCGCAATCGGCGTTGTAGCTCCCCGCCACCTGCCCGTTGCCGTTGCCCGAGACTGCCGCAGGCGCGGTGGCCCAGCGTGCGGCGGCGCCGCCGTCATCGCCCGGCAGCGCCCGATAGCGGTCCTGGAAGCCGAGGTACCCGGCCGAGACACCGCTGAAATCCGCCACCACGTTCTTGATCTTCGCCTGCATGATCATTTCCTGCCCCTTGAGGATGCCGCCCAGCAGCAGGCCGATGATCACCAGCACGATCGCGATTTCCACCAGGGTGAAACCCTTCTGCACGCGTTTCAT
>SCUF01000050.1 GCA_004298325.1 Betaproteobacteria bacterium
GCCGGTAGCACCCTGGATGAATTCCAGCGCGATGCCCATGGCGATGAAGCCGATGGCGTATGCGAAGCGTGTGGCGCGCTTCGCATAGAGCTGGCAGAACCAGAACATGAGCGCGCCGTACGCAGCGAGGTGACCGAGCTTGTCGCTTTGCTCAAAATCGATCTTCGGTGGCGAGGGCGTGAGCGAAAGCCAGACGATACTTGCAGCGATCAGCCAGCCGACTGCAATCCAAAGCGGTCGCCATCGCGCTAGTCGGTTGGATTTGCGGTGTAGAGTGAGCGACATGCGATTATTGCCATTGGCAAGATCGGCATGGTGTGCGAAATAGCATTGGGGACATACGCGTTAACGCGTACAACACCGATATGTTGGGCCGACTTGATCGCGCTACGACTTTGGCGTTCATCCGCTGGTTCGGTCAGAGCAAAATTGTCGACAAGAACGGTACGCCAAAGGTCGTTTATCACGGCACCAGGGCAGATTTCGATGTTTTTCGCCCGAAAGCGCGAAATCCAGCGTTGGGATTTCACTTCGGGTCCATTTTGCAGGCGGAGTTCTTCGCCGGCTATTGCGGGCGACGTCGGCCATTACGTGGCGGGACGATATTGCCATGCTACTTGCGGATTGAGAATCCGCTCCGAACGCCTGATGTATTTGACCGCGGACCGGCTGGCGCGGATGAAGTTGCGCACTTGCTCGTAAGGGAAGGTGTTCTTGAAAAGGCCGTGCGGGACAGGGTCTACAAAGCTAGATCTACGCGTGAAGCTTACGACCGGATCGTGGTGGCGCTTGGCGGAGCCGGTTACGACGGGATCATCTACGCGAACGTGCACGAGGGAGGTACCGCGAACACCAACGAAGATTCATATGTTGTCTTTGAACCTGAGCAGATAAAGTCTGTTTTCAACTGCGGGGCGTTTGACGCGGCGCGTCCGAATATTTTGGCGTGACACCCGATCGCTAGGGATTGAGGAGCGCTCCAAGGAATTGATTGGTTTCCTGGTCTTCACAGTAGACCGCCGTTCCCAGAATGCCGCGCGTGAGCAGAATTCGGTACCTGTTGCGCAGCAATGCGAGGGCCAATTCCAAGTCCTCGCGCATCAAGGTAGACAGAGCTCTTGCTCCCGGTGTTCTGTCGTAGCATTCGTCCGGATTGCCGATTGCCCATTTACCGCCCCGGATCACCATATCCGTTCCCCAGATAAGCCCAACATAATCAAGCTCGAATCCTTGGGCCCCATAGATGGACGCACAAGTATTCAATTCGTTTGATCTTCCCTCAAGATAAAAGGGTACATATTCTTTCCTGGGTTCCATGAGCCACCGAATCGGCGGCAGCGTTTCGGGCACCCGGATCTTTCCTAGATCGTGAAGATTCTTGGGGTTGTCCCGTCCACTAGATCGCGTGAACGACGCCATGAGTCCAACTCTGCCGGGGCGGAAGCGAAGGCGACTGAGCAGATCCTGGTGAGATTCGGCAACTTCCAAGATGTACTGGTCAGACCAATCGCGCGGGATGCCGCAAAGTCTGCTCGGATCGTCGAGGAGCGTGTTCACCCACCGTAGATACGCTGCGCCTCCACGGCATCGGTGCGGAGTATCGAGTCTTCGGAGTTCAGGTTGGACGCCAATCTTGCCGCATAGCGTTACGAAGTTCTTGCTGGTGCCGCGCTCCGCTTCGTTGAGAATCTGCTCTTCGTCGTAAAGGATGACGACTACTGGGGCGCGCAGAAAAACATTTGGGCTTCGCAGAGCAAGCCGTTGCCCCTCGTCGCAAACCACTACATCTGCCACCTGACTGCTATCGTCCTCGACACCCGCGCTTCCAGTCGAGAAATACTTCACCATCCCTTGAGCGCCCAGTAATTCGTCATTGAGGATCGCTCGCAAGGCTGCATTAAGACGGTTGTTTCGCACCGCCAAAACGGATCTGCGTCCCAGTCCGACAGCACCGAGGAAGACGTGCATCGCAAGCAACGACTTTCCAGATCCCGGTCCCCCGGCAACGCAAAACACCATGCGTTCGCCGTGGCGAACGGCTGCGAGGATCTCATCGCAGATCTGGAGCTGGTCCTTCGAAAGGCCCCATCCGCATGTTGCCAGCACCTCGGAAGCCCGCGCGATGAGGGCTGGTTGCCTCTCCCGAACGGCATCAAGAAGGCGTGCGGACTGCGTGTACCGTCCCTGCAACACAGACTCGATCCATTCACTCGACGGTGCTTGCGGCAACTTCTCGGCGATCAATGCCTTCAGTCCATCCAGGTCTGGCGCGACAAAAAGAGGTGCGTTGGAAAGAAATCGGGCGAACTGCGACGAGAGTAATGTTTTATGCCGCGCCGGTCCTCCATCCACGATCACAGCGCTTTGCGAGACTTCGAGGCTTGGTCCGAAGGAATGCAGGTACGAAAGCTTCCCTGCGTAGTTCAATACTTGGTAGGAGGGGTGTGGGGTCACGCCTCCGCCCACCTCCACGAAGTGCTCCAGTCGTGGGCTGGCCCGAGACGTATCCCAGTTCTTGAGCTCTAAAACGTGCGCAGCAGGCATTCCGTTCCTGCCGCCGATCAGCAGCAAGTCAATTCGCTGATCGTTGAACGGTAATCCGTATTCGACGAGAACGCCGCATCCACCAGACGCGGCGCTTGCCACCGAATCCAGAACAATTGGCAGAGTGTCACGCCAAGTGTTGACCTCTTCGCGTCCGGGTTCTCTTCGGTACGTCGCGCGGAAACCTTGAGTGATCCGATCTGGAAGCAAACCCGACTGGGCGTCTGCTCGCGCTTCTATTAGCGTTCCGCTGTATGCGACCCGCATCTAGACCTTATGATCCGCTGTGACTCGCATGTTAGTGGTGATTCTGCGATCCGCGGATATGTGCGTTTGTTGAAATCTAGCGATACTGATTGACCACTGCATAAACATCGTAGCATGTGGAGGAGAATCGCGGCGCCGTCTGTTCAGAAGAGTTGCATCTGGCCGTGGTGCTCGGGTGGCCGGAAGCGGCTGCAATCGAGCGGTTCCTCGCCGCGCCGCTTCTGATTCAGCCCGAATCGGCGACAGGCAATCTCAAAGCGGCTGGCGATCAATTCGGCGTAATTTCCCGTGCCCGTCATGCGCGTGCCGAAATTCGGATCGTTCTCGCGCCCACCGCGCAGCTGGCGCACGATGCTCATGACGTGACCGGCGCGCTGCGGATAGTGCGCCGCGAGCCACTCCTTGAAGATCGGCTTCACCTCGCGCGGCAGGCGCATCAGGATGTAGCCGGCGGTGAGCGCTCCCGCCGCCGCGGCAGACTCCAGTACTTCCTCGATCGACTTGTCGGTGAGCGCGGGGATGACCGGCGCCACCATCACGCCGCAGGGCACGCCGGCCGCGGCGAGGGCACGGAGCACATCCAGCCGTCGCTGCGGGCTCGCGGCGCGCGGCTCGACCCTTCGGGCGAGCCCTCGGTCGAGCGTGTTGATCGAAACGAATACCTTGACCAGGTGTTTGCGCGCGAGCGGCGCGAACAGGTCGAGGTCGCGCTCGATCAGCGCCGACTTGGTGACGATCGAGAACGGGTGCTCGCACTCTGCAAGCACTTCTAGAATCGCGCGCATGATGCGGTGGCTGCGCTCGATCGGCTGGTAGCAGTCGGTGTTGGTGCCGAAGGCGATCGGCTTTACGGCGTAGCCCGGCTTGGCGAGCTCTTCGCGCAGCAGCTGCGCTGCGTTGGTCTTGGCAAAGAGCCGGCTTTCGAAGTCGAGCCCCGGGGAAAGCTCGAGGTAGGCGTGGCTTGGGCGCGCGTAGCAATTGTGACTCACGATTCCGTCGGCAATGAAATCCTCGGTTTCTGTCGCGATGTCGTAGAGCCGCATCGACTTGCCCAGCGGCTCGATGCTCGCGACCGCCAGATTGGCGCCGCTCTTCACCGCCTGGCCCGACAGGTCTCGCTTTCGCGTGATCGCCGGGTCCACGGTGTGGAAGAATCTGAGATGCTCCCGCAGTCCGCCGCGCAGGCGCACGACGGCGACCGGCTTGCTCCTGTCCGGCTGGGTGTGCTCCAGCACATAGCGGAACCGGAGATCACGCAGGCAGGATTCGATCCAGGCGACAATTTCGCGATCCGTATTGCTGATGCGCAGGATCCCGCCGCCATAACTGCCTTCGGCGTCGAAGATTCCCGCGAGAAATCCGGCCGCCCATTCGGGCGACGGCGCGCGAGGCCAGTCGATGAGCTCGCGGATATCCGCGACCTGCGTCCGGCCGCTCGCCCGGATCGCATGCATCGCACGGCGTCTGGCTGTTGCCTGCTGGAAGACGAACGGTTGCGTGGGAATACGCCAGTCGCGCAGATATTCTTCCGTGCGCCGCAGCGCCTCATCGTCGCACAATGCCAGTCGGAATCGATGCTGATCGCCGCTGATCCGGCCGACGCGCTCGTAGCGGTAGGAACGGAGCAGGGCGTCGCCGCGGAGCATTCCGCAGAGGTAGCCCAGCCGGTAATTCCCGTTCTGCTGCACGGGGTTTGCCAAGGCGCCCGTGCCCATCAGCTTGTTGCGCGTCGTCAGATGCGGCCGGCGCGCCTCGCCGCTTCCTGCCCCGGTCACGTGCTTCCAGCCGCGTTCGGTGAGGAACCTGTGATCCGGCCCGGTGACGAGAGACGTGCCGTCCTGCAGCGTGATCCTGAACGCCGGCTTGATGACACTCCAGTGCGCCAGAACGCGTGACTTCACGTACCTGCGGTACCAGCCTTCGCGGACCGTGCCGTAAATCGCGTCGCCTGCACGCACGTCGGCCAGCGCTTTCGTGCCGCCGTTTGCCATCAGGATCTTGGTGTCACCGGCAAGGCAATAGACGCAGCCATGCTCGCAGCCCCGGTACGGATTGATCGAGCGCTCGAACGGGATGTCGGGCGAATCGTTCGTGGCGATGATCGAGCGCGCGCGCTCGAGCGTGACGCGCGTCTCGAGCGGCGCCGCCGGCGCGTCATCGCGCGTCCAGCCGTCGTCGAACGCTTCGCGCGCTTCGGGCTCGAAGCGCCCCGGCACGCGCGAGCGCGCGCCGCGCAGGTAAAGCGTTTCG
>SCUF01000450.1 GCA_004298325.1 Betaproteobacteria bacterium
CATGTCGGACGAGCTCGGCACCATGGTGTACGGCGAGAACGAGGGCGAGATCTTCCTCGGCCGCTCGATCACCACGCACAAGAACGTGTCCGAGGCGACGATGCAGAAGGTGGACCAGGAGGTCCGGCGCATCATCGACACGCAGTACCGGCTGGCGCGCAAGCTGATCGAGGACAACCGCGACACGGTCGAGGCGCTGGCCGGCGCGCTGCTGGAGCTCGAGACGCTCGACGCCGACCAGATCGCCGACATCATGGCGGGCAAGCCGCCGCGCCCGCCCAAGTCCAGCGGCTCGCAAGGCAGCAGCACCGGCAGCGGCGGTGCCGCCGCGAGCGAGAGCGCCCAGGGCGCTGCGGCGCCGGCTGCGGGCTGATCCCGCCATCGCCAAGGCGGCGGGCGATCGACTGCGCTGCGGCCGCTTCGAGCTCAGGCTCGGGCGGCCGCTCGTCATGGGCGTGCTCAACGTCACGCCCGATTCCTTTTCCGACGGCGGCCGCTATCTTGAGCGCGAGCGCGCCGTTGCCCGCGCGCAGGCCATGGCCGAGGAGGGCGCGGACATCGTCGATGTCGGCGGCGAGTCGACGCGCCCCGGCGCCGCCGCGGTGGCCGAGGACGAGGAGCTGCGCCGCGTCCTGCCGGTGATCGAGGCGCTGCGCGGCGCAGCGGTTCCGCTTTCGGTGGACACGCGCCGGCCGCGCGTCATGCGCGAGGCGCTGGCGGCCGGCGCCTCGATGGTGAACGACGTGCAGGCGCTGCGCGCGCCGGGCGCGCTCGACGCGGTCGCCGCGAGCGGCTGCGCGGTCTGCCTGATGCACATGCAGGGGCAACCGGGGACGATGCAGCAGGCGCCGCGCTACGCCGACGTCGTCGGCGAGGTCAAGGCTTTCCTCGCCGGGCGCATCGCGGCGTGCGAGCAGGCCGGCATCGAGCGCAGCCGCCTCGTGATCGATCCCGGGTTCGGCTTCGGCAAGACGCTCGCCCACAACCTCGAGCTGCTGCGGCGCCTGGACGAGCTGGCGGCGCTCGGCGTGCCGCTGCTCGCGGGGCTGTCGCGCAAGTCGATGCTCGGCACGATTCTCGGCCGGCCGGACGCGGACCGGACGGCGGCGAGCCTTGCGGCCGCTTTGCTCGCGGCCGGTCGCGGAGCGAAAATACTGCGCGTTCACGACATCCGGGAGACCCGCGACGCGCTCGCCGTCTGGCAGGCGCTCGCCACACCATGAGCAGATCGCATTTCGGCACCGACGGCATTCGCGGCATTGTGGGTGCGGCTCCCATGACGCCGGACTTCGTACTGCGCCTGGGCTACGCCGCGGGCAAGGTGCTCGCCGGGCGCGACGGCCAGCATCCGGCGGTCCTCATCGGCAAGGACACGCGCATCTCCGGCTACATGATCGAGGCGGCGCTCGAGGCGGGCCTGTCCGCCGCGGGCATCGACGTGCTGCTGTGCGGTCCGCTGCCGACGCCGGGCGTGGCGTATCTCACGCGCGCGCTGCGGCTCTCCGCGGGCGTGGTGATCAGCGCCTCGCACAACCCGTATCCCGACAACGGCATCAAGTTCTTTTCCGGCGACGGCTACAAGCTGCCCGACGCGGTGGAAGCCGAAATCGAGCGCGCGCTCGCCGCGCCCATGGGCTGCAACGAGGCGGCGCGGCTCGGGCGCGCGCGCCGCATCGACGACGCGCAGGGCCGCTACGTCGAATTCTGCAAGGCGAGCTTTCCGAGCGACCTCGACCTGAAGGGGCTCAAGCTCGTGGTCGACTGCGCCCATGGCGCGGCCTACGACGTGGCGCCGCACGTCTTCCACGAGCTGGGCGCGGACGTGGTGGCGATCGGCGTCGCACCGGACGGCGTCAACATCAACCAGGACTGCGGCGCCACGGCGCCGCAGCAGCTTCAGGCGGAGGTGAAGCGCGCGGGTGCCGACCTGGGGCTCGGCCTCGACGGCGATGGCGACCGGCTCGTGATCGCCGACGGCGGCGGCCGGCGCTACGACGGCGACCAGCTGCTCTACGCCATCGCCCGGCATCGCGCCGCCAAGGGCAGCGTCGCCGGCGTGGCCGGCACGCTCATGAGCAACCTCGGTTTCGAACAGGCGCTCGCGCGCCTGCGGCTGCCGTTCGCGCGTGCGCGCGTCGGCGACCGTTACGTGCTCGAGCTGCTGCGCGAGAAAGGCTGGCAGCTGGGCGGCGAGAACTCCGGTCACATCATCTGCCTCGACAAGCACACGACCGGCGACGGCATCATTTCGGCGCTGCAGGTGCTGACCGCGATGCGCGAAAGCGGCCGCACGCTCGCCGAGCTGACCGCCGATCTGGTGATGTTGCCGCAGGTGCTGCTCAATGTCGCCGTGCCGCCGGGCTTCGACTGGCAGCGGCACCCGGCGATCGCCGCGGCGCAGTCCCGGGCCGAGCGTTCGCTCGACGGCCGCGGCCGCGTGCTGCTGCGGCCCTCGGGCACCGAGCCCGTGCTGCGCGTGATGGTCGAGGGCGAGCCGCGCGCGGCGATCGACGCCGCCGCCCGGGAAATCGCCGCTGCCGTGCGTCAGGCGACGGGGACTTGATCGAAATCAAACCGGCCGTGGCGATCTTGCCCAACATGTCGCCACGATGGAATCGGTCCAGTCCGACGTAGCTATAGTCGGCGCGGGAGGCGCGGGTTTGCGCGCCGCGATCGCGCTGGCGCAGTCCGATCCGAAACTCCGGATCGCCTTGATCTCGAAGGTCTATCCGATGCGCAGCCACACCTGCGCGGCCGAAGGCGGTGCCGCGGGGGTGATCAAGCCCGACGACAGCCTCGAGCATCATTTCAACGACACCGTGGGCGGTGGCGACTGGCTGTGCGACCAGGATGCGGTCGACTATCTGGTGCAGGAGGCGCCCAAGGAGCTGATCCAGCTCGAGCACTGGGGCTGTCCCTGGAGCCGCGAAGCCGACGGCTCGGTGGCGGTGCGGCCCTTCGGCGGCATGAAGAAGCAGCGCACCTGGTTCGCCGCCGACAAGTCGGGCTTCCACATCCTGCACACGCTGTTCCAGACCTCGCTGCAGTTCGCCTCGATCCAGCGCTTCGACGAGTATTACGTCACCGAGCTGCTGGTGGACGAGGGCCGCTGCGTCGGCGCAGTCGCGATCGAGATGCGCAGCGGCCAGATGCGCGCATTCCACGCGCGCGCCGTGATCATCGCCGGCGGCGGCGCCGGGCGCATATTCCCCTTCACCACCAACGGCGCCATCAAGACCGGCGACGGCATGGCGCTCGCCTACCGCGCCGGCGTCGCGCTGAAGGACATGGAGTTCGTGCAGTACCACCCCACCGGGCTGCCGAGCACCGGCACGCTGCTGACCGAGGCCTGCCGCGGCGAAGGCGGCGTGCTGCTGAACAAGAACGGCCGCCGCTTCCTGCAG
>SCUF01000451.1 GCA_004298325.1 Betaproteobacteria bacterium
CCGATGATCTCGGTGCTGTAGCGCTCGTTGCCGTCCTTGTCCTGGTACTTGCGCGTGCGAATGCGACCCTCGACGTAGACCTGCGAACCCTTTTTCAGGTACTCGCCGGCGATTTCGGCCAGTCGCCCGAAGAACGCGATGCGGTGCCATTCGGTGGCCTCCTTCATCTCGCCGCTGGCCTTGTCCTTCCACTTGTCGGTGGTCGCGACGCGAATGTTGGTTATCGCCTCGCCGCTCGGCTGGTAGCGCGTCTCCGGATCGGCGCCGAGATTACCCACCAGGATGACCTTGTTCACTGAAGCCATGCCACCTCCCTTTGAAATCAAATGTGCCGCTGATCGCCAAACGCCACAGCGCCGGCGCCGTTGACCGGTGCAGGGGTTGCCACACGCATGCGCGCTGCGACCACCAGCCACAGCAGCGCGAGCGCCGCGCAGGTACCGAAGACACCGCCCGGTCCCCAACGGCCGGCGATCCAGCCGCCGGCGAAACCACCTACGAACAAGCCAAGGGTCTGCATCGTGTTGTACACGCCGATCGCCGCGCCCCGGGAGCGCGCCGGGGCAATGCGCGTCACCAGCGACGGGATCAGCGCCTCCAGCACATTGAAGGCGACGAAAAATCCCAGCATCAGACTCGCCAGCGCAGGCAGACTGGCCCCGGCAAATGCCAGCAGCAGCAGTACGCCGGCCAGGAGCACTATGGCACCGATCATGATCGGCTTGGTGCGGTTGCGGCGGTCGGCGTGGAACACCGCGGGCGCCATGAGCGTAAAGGACAGCAACACCACCGGCAAGTAGAACTTCCAGTGCTCCGGCAGCGCGAGCCCGGATTGCACCAGCAGGCCCGGCAGCACGACGAACATCGCCATCTGCACGAGGTGCAGCACGAAGATGCCGATGTTCAGGCGCAACAATTCAGGATGAAACGCCGCTTCCAGGCCGCCCGGCCCGGGTGCCGCGTGGACGTGGGCCGGCGCGTCCGGGACCAGCGCTAGCACTACCCAGATCGCCGCGAGCGACAGCACCCCGGTGAGCGCGAACAGCCCCCCCATGCCGATGCTGCGGTAAAGCGCTGGGGCTGCCACCAGCGACAGTGCGAATGCCAGACCGATGCTGGCGCCGATCATGGCCATGACCTTGGTGCGATGGCCCTCGCGCGTGAGGTCCGCGGCCAGCGCCACCACGACCGACGAAATCGCACCCGCCCCCTGCAGGGCGCGGCCCGCGATCGCGGTCCAGATATCCTCTGCGGACGCGGCGAGAAAGCTGCCCGCCGCAAAGATGATCAGCCCGGCAACGATCACGGGCTTGCGGCCCCAGCGATCCGACACCATGCCGAACGGGAGCTGCAGCACGGCCTGGGTAAGGCCATACGCGCCCAGCGCGATGCCGACCAGCATCAGGTTGTCGCCGCCGGCAAGCCGTGGCGCGTGCACCGCAAACACCGGCAGAATCAGGAACAACCCCAGCATGCGCAGGCCGAAAATGCCGGCAAGGCTTGCGCCAGAGCGAAGTTCGGCCCGGGTCATTCCTTCGGACTGCATGAGGGGGTCGTGTACTGCCGCGGAAAGCGTCTATATTAGCAAGTTTACTTTTCGGCCCCTCTCGCTTGAACCTGATCCGCATCCGCGGGGCGCGCACCCACAACCTGAAGGACATCAGTCTCGAGCTGCCGCGCCAACGGCTCGTCGTGATCACCGGTCTCTCGGGGTCCGGCAAGAGCTCGCTCGCTTTCGACACGCTCTATGCGGAGGGGCAGCGCCGCTATGTGGAGTCGCTTTCGGCCTACGCGCGCCAGTTCCTCGAGATGATGGAAAAGCCCGACGTCGACCTGATCGAGGGCCTGTCCCCCGCCATCGCCATCGAGCAGAAAGCCGCCAGCCACAATCCGCGCTCGACGGTCGGCACGGTCACCGAAATCCACGACTACCTGCGGCTGCTGTACGCTCGCGCCGGGACGCCCTACTGCCCCGACCACGACCTGCCGCTGCAGGCGCAGTCGGTTTCGCAGATGGTGGATCACGTGCTGGCGCTGCCCGCCGAGACGCGGCTGATGGTGCTCGCGCCGGTGGTGGCCGCACGCCGTGGCGAGCAGGCCGGGCTGCTCGAAGAGCTGCGCGCTCAGGGATTTTCGCGAGTGCGCGTGGACGGCAGGGTGGCCGACCTCGGCGCCGCGCCGCGACTGCAGAAGCACCTCAAGCACACCGTGGAAGTCGTGATCGATCGCCTCAAGGTGCGAGCCGATTCGGCGCAACGGCTCGCCGAGTCTTTCGAGACGGCATTGCGCCACGCCGACGGCCGCGTGATTGCCGTGGAGACCGACAGCGGCCGTGAGCACCTGTTCTCGGCGCGCTTCGCCTGCCCGCAATGCGGCTACGCGCTCGCCGAGCTCGAGCCGCGCCTGTTCTCGTTCAACAATCCCGCCGGCGCCTGCCCGCGCTGCGACGGCCTCGGTGCCGTGGAATTCTTCGACCCGCGCCGCGTGGTCGCCCACCCCAACCTGTCGCTTGCCTCAGGCGCGGTGCGCGGCTGGGACCGGCGCAATCATTTTTTCTATTCGATGCTGCAGTCCCTGGCGCGGCACTACGGCTTCGACGTCGAGCAGCCGTGGGAGATGCTGAGCGACGGGGTGCAGCGACTGGTGCTGCATGGCTCGGGGAAGGAAAAGATCGCGTTCCAGTACCTGGCGGCGCGCGGCCGCGCGCAGACACGTGAGCATCCGTTCGAGGGCGTGATCCCCAACCTCGAGCGCCGCTATCGCGAGACCGATTCGATCGTGGTGCGCGAAGAGCTGGCCAAGTATCGCAACACACAGGCCTGTCCGGAGTGTGGCGGCGCGCGCTTGCGGCGCGAGGCGCGCCACGTGCGGGTTGGCGGGCATGCACTGCACGAAATCGGCCGGCTGCCGCTGCACGTTGCGCTGGCGCTGTTCCGGGGCCTCTCGCTCGAAGGCGCCCGCGGACAGGTCGCCGGGCGCATCGTGCGCGAAATCGCCGGCAGAGTGGAATTCCTGGTTGACGTCGGCCTCGGCTACCTGACGCTCGAGCGCCCGGCGGAGTCGCTTTCGGGCGGCGAGGCCCAGCGCATCCGGCTGGCCAGCCAGATCGGGTCCGGGCTGACCGGCGTGATGTACGTGCTCGACGAACCCTCGATCGGTCTGCACCAGCGCGACAACGGCCGCCTGATCGACATGCTCGGGCGCCTGCGCGACCTTGGCAACACGGTCATCGTCGTCGAGCACGACGCGGAGGCGATCCGCGCCGCGGACTACGTCGTCGACATGGGTCCCGGCGCCGGCGAGGCCGGCGGCCATGTCGTCGCCGCGGGTCCACCGGCGGCGATCATGGCCTCGCCCGACTCGCTCACCGGCCGCTATCTCAACGGCACGCTGCGCATCGAGGTGCCGTGCCCGCGCAATCGCCCGGACGCGCGCCGTGTCGTCATTCAGGGTGCGCGCGGCAACAACCTGAAGCAGGTCGACGCGGCGATTCCGATTGGCCTGTTCGTCTGCGTCACCGGGGTCTCGGGCTCAGGCAAGTCGACGCTCGTCAACGACACGCTGTATGCCGCGGCGTCGCGCCAGCTCTACGGCAGTGCCACCGATCCCGCGCCGCACGAGGCCATCCTCGGGCTGGAACATTTCGACAAGGTGGTAAGCGTCGACCAGAGCCCGATCGGGCGCACCCCGCGGTCCAACCCCGCTACCTACACCGGCCTGTTTGCGCCGATTCGCGAGCTCTACGCCGGCGTGCCCGAGGCGCGTGCGCGCGGCTACAGCGCGGGGCGCTTCTCGTTCAACGTCAAGGGCGGTCGTTGCGAGGCCTGCCAGGGCGACGGCGTGATCCGGGTGGAGATGCACTTCCTGCCGGACTTCTATGTCGCCTGCGACGTCTGTCACGGCGGCCGCTACAACCGCGAGACGCTCGAGATCAAGTACAGGGGCTACAGCATCCACGACACGCTGCAATTGCGCGTGGCGGAGGCAGTGAAGCACTTCGGCGCCGTGCCGGTGGTGGCACGCAAGCTGCAGACCCTGGCCGAAGTCGGTCTGGGCTATCTGCAGCTCGGGCGGTCAGCCACCACCCTTTCCGGCGGCGAAGCCCAGCGCGTCAAGCTGTCGCAGGAGCTTTCGCGGCGCGAGCGCGGCCGCAGCCTCTATATCCTCGACGAGCCGACCACGGGCCTGCATTTCCACGACATTCAGCTGTTGCTGCAGGTGCTGCACCGGCTGCGCGACGCAGGCAACACCGTGGTCGTGATCGAGCACAACCTCGACGTCATCAAGACCGCGGACTGGGTCATCGATCTCGGGCCCGAGGGCGGCGACGGCGGCGGCCGCATCGTTGCCGAAGGCACACCGGAACAGGTCGCCGTGGTCCCCGGGAGCCACACTGGGTACTATCTCAAGCAGGCCCTGGCCCATGCCGGACGGCGTGTGGCCTAACTCGAAACGGGAGCGGCAGAGATGAAGCGCTCGATCAGCGTCGCCTGGCAGGACCCGATGCCCCTGGCGGAGGCGGCACGCAGCCTGTCCGGCCTGGATTTCCTGCGTGCCGTGCGCGACGGCCGTCTGCCACCCGCCCCGATCCAGCAGCTCATCGGCATGAAGCTGGCGGAAGTGGAACCGGGCCGTGCGGTCTGGGAGCTGGTGCCCGCCGAGCAGCATTACAACCCGATCGGCGTGGCCCACGCCGGTATTGCGGCCACCCTGCTCGACTCGGCGATGGCCTGCGCGGTTCATTCGACGCTGCCGGCGGGAAAGGGCTACACCACGCTCGAATTCAAGGTCAACCTGGTGCGCGGCGTGACCCTGAAGTCAGGCCTCGTGCGCGCCGTGGCCCAGGTCGTCCACGCCGGCAAGAGCACTGCGACCGCGGAAGGCCGGCTCGAGGACGCATCGGGGACCCTTTACGCGCACGCTTCCACGACCTGCATCATCCTGGGCTGAAGCCAGCCCCGGGGCTGTTTACAGCAGGGCGGCGGCAGGGCGAGAATGCCCGCCATGCAGCAGCTCTACCGCTTCGGCCCCACGCCGGAGCACTCCGCCCGCCATCTCTTCGTTTTCCTGCACGGCAGCGGCGCCAGCGCCCGTTCCATGATTCCAGCCGCGTTCAAGTTCCAGGCGCGCTTTCCGAGCGCGGCGCTGATCGTGCCGAGCGGCTTCGCCCGCTACGACAGCGACGTCGAATCGCAGCAGTGGTACTCGAGCCGCGGACTGAACGACGACAATCGCCTGGCGCGCGTTGCGGCGATCCTGCCGCGCATCGAGCAGCTGGTGCGCCGCGAGCAGACCAACTACGACGTGCCGCGCGAGCGCACCGTGCTGATCGGCTATTCGCAGGGCGGCACCGTGGCGCTGGAGAGCGTGAAGGCCTTCCCCGCCCTGGCCGGCGCAGTGGTCGCGTACGCGGCGCGCTTTGCGCGGCTGCCGCGGACCGGGACGCGGATCGCTGCGCGCATTCACCTGGTGCACGGCGGCTACGACTCGGTGGTGTCGCGCGTGCACGCCGAGCGCGCCGCGCGCGTGCTCGCGGGGCTGCACGTCCCGGTGACCCTCGACGTGATCGAGGACCTCGGCCACGCGCTCACCAACGAGGCGATCTGCCGCGGCTCGCTGCGGCTGCTGCAGGGCATCTACGAGGGCCGGCGGGCGACCCTGCACTGAGCCGCGCGCCGCGCTAGGCGGCCAGTTCCGGCAGGTCGCGGAACAGCTCGAGTGCTTCGGGATTGGCGAGCGCGTCGGTGTTCGCGACCGGCATGCCGTGCACCACCGCTTTCACCGCGAGCTCCACCACCTTGTTGTTCTTGGTGCGCGGAATGTCGGGCACCTGGAGGATGCGCGCCGGCACGTGCCGCGGCGTGGTGTTGTCGCGGATGCGCTTGCGGATGCGCTCCGCCAGCGCTTCATCCAGCGTGTAGCCCGGACGCAGGCGCACGAACAGCACGACGCGGGTATCCACCGGTTTGTCGGGCGGCCACAATTGCCCGATCGCGACCGATTCTTCGATCTCGTCGATCTTCTCGACCTGGCGGTAGATTTCCGCCGTGCCGATGCGCACGCCGCCCGGATTGAGCGTCGCATCCGACCGCCCGTAGACGATCAGCGTGCCGCGCTCGGTGAGTTCGCTCCAGTCGCCGTGGCACCAGACGTTCGGGTAGCGCGCGAAATAGGCCGCGTGATACTTCTCGCCGCCGCGGTCGTTCCAGAAGCCGAGCGGCATCGAGGGAAAGGGCCGCGTGCAGACCAGCTCGCCCTTCTGTCCCACCACGGCAGCGCCGTTTTCGTCGAACACTTCGACCGCCATGCCGAGAGAGCAGCACTGCAGCTCGCCGCGAAACACCGGCAGCACGGGATTGGCGTCGCCAAACGCCGCCATGATGTCGGTGCCGCCGGAAATCGAGGACAGGCAGACGTCGTGCTTGACGTGCTGGTAGACGAAATCGTAGCTCTCGGCCACCAGCGGCGAGCCGGTCGACAGGATCATGCGCAGGCTGCCGAGATCGTGCGTCTCGGCGGGCCTGAGGTCGCGTTTCTCGATGGCGTCGATGAACTTGGCCGAAGTGCCGAAGTGGGTGCAGCGTTCGGCCGCCGCGTAGTCGAACAGGATCCTGCCGCCGCGCTCGAACGGCGAGCCGTCGTAGAGCAGCACCGCAGCCTCGGCGCCGAGGCCCTCGAACAGCAGGTTCCACATCACCCAGTTGCAGGTGGTGTAGTAGAAAAAGCGGTCGCCGGGCCGGACATCGAACTGCAGCTTGTACATCTTGAGGCCGGAGAGCAGCGCCCCGCCGACGCCATGGACGATGCATTTCGGCACGCCCGTGGTGCCGGAGGTGAACAGGATGTAGGCCGGGTGATCGAACGGCAGCTGCACGTAGTCGATTTCCGCCGGCATGTGCCGCCTGAGCCATTCCTCGAGCAGGACGGCCCTGGGAATCGCGGTGATGTCCGGCTTGGCCCGCAGGTGAGGGATCACCACCACCTTGCGCAGGCTCGGCAGCCGCTCTGCGATTTCGGCGATGCGCTCGAGCGAATCGTGCTCGCGCCCGGCGTAGCGGTAGCCATCGGCGCAGAACAGGATCTTCGGCTCGACCTGGCCGAAGCGCTCGAGCACGCCCTCGACGCCGAAATCCGGCGAGCACGAGGTCCAGACCATGCCCTGCGAGAGCGCCGCCAGCGCGCACATCGCGGTTTCCGGGATGTTCGGCACGAAGGCCGCGGCGCGGTCGCCCGCGCGCAGGCCCAGCTGCTGCAGCGCCTGCGCCGCGCGCGAAACGTCGCTCGTCAGCTCCGAGTAGCTGACGCGCCGCCGGAAACCGGTCTCGTCCCAGAACACCAGCGCGTCGCCGCGGTCGCCGCGCCGCAGCAGGTTCTGCGCGAAATTCAGGCGCGCTTCCGGAAACCACTTCGCGCCGGGCATGCGTTCGCCGTCGAGCAGCACCGGGGAGCCCTTTTTCGAGGCGATCACGCCGCACCAATCCCACGCCTCGCCCCAGAACTCGGCCGGCTGCTCCACGCTCCAGCGGTGGAAGTCGGCGTAGCTGTCGAGTTCGACGCGGTAGCGGCGCGCGCAGTGGCGCATGAACTGGGTCATCTGCGCCTGCTCGATCGCTTGCGCGCTCGGCTGCCAGATGGGGTCGGTGGGGCTGGGTTGCATGATCGCTGGCCTCTATCGTGGTTCGTGCGGAACGGTGCCGAAATGCGGCCGGGTCAGAACTTCCGGCCGCAGGATTTCGTCCAGCTGCGCGCGCGTCATGAGCTTCTTCTCCAGCACCAGGTCATAGACGCGCCTGCCGCTGGCGAGCGACTCGCGCGCAATCTCGCTCGCGCGGGCGTAACCGATCACCGGGTTCAACGCCGTCACCAGGCCGGTCGACTCGTCGACGAAACGGCGCGCCCGCTCGCGATTCGCGGTGATGCCCTTGACGCAGCGCTCG
>SCUF01000452.1 GCA_004298325.1 Betaproteobacteria bacterium
GACCCCTAAATACAATGCGCCTCCCCTGCCGAGGTGGCGGAATTGGTAGACGCACATGGTTCAGGTCCATGCGGTGGCAACACTGTGGGGGTTCGAGTCCCTTCCTCGGCACCAGATCGCAGCCCGCCCGCGGCGCATCACGTCCGCGGTGGCGGTGACCCGATCTCGTCGTGGCTCACCGCGCAATCGCGTCCTCGCGCCTTAGCCTCCGCCAGCGCGGCATCGGCGCGACGCAGCAGTTCCGCCGCCGTCAGTTCCTCGCCCGGGCGCGACTCGGCGACGCCATAGCTCGCGGTCAGCGCCACGCCGAGCCCCTGGATGCGCGGCGGCTTGGCCGCCAGCGCGGTGCGCAAGCGCCGCGCCAGCGCGAGGGCGCCGGTCGCGGGGGTCGCGAACAGCAGCATGGCGAACTGCCCGCCGCCGTAGCGGCCGAGCACGTCCTCGCGACGCACCACGCCGCGCGCCAGCGTCACGAAATGGCGCAGCACTTCGTCGCCGCCGCGGTGCCCCTGTTCGACATTGATCTGGCTGAAGTGGTCCAGGTCGGCCAGCAGCACGCTGCAGGAGAAGCCGCGCCGCCGGGCGAGCGAGAGCACACGCTCGATCTGCTCGTGCAGCGCCGGCCGGTTGAGGATCTCGGTGAGTCCGTCGCGCAGCGCGAGCGTCTCGACGTCGCGCTGGCGCAGCAGGATGAGGAAGGCGAATGCCCCCGCCGCCAGCGCGCCGAGCAGGCCCAGCGCGAACAGCACATTGACCGGTGAGGCCGCGAGCGGACCGGCCGGCGCCGCGCCGGTCGCAACGGCGACGCCGCGTGTGAACGCCACCGAGGCGGCAAACACGAACACCACCAGCGCCAGCTGGTGCGCACGTCCGGCGGCACCCGGTTCCTGCGCCCGGAACAGCGGCGCCACCGGCAGCAGGAACACCACCGCGATGCCGAACGCGCCGACCGCTGCGCGCACCTCCGGTGGCGTTCCGCCCACCAGGCTGCCCCATACGGCGAGCAGCATCGCGCCGAGGATGAACAACGGCGTGCGCGGGCTCTTCGACTGGCCATGCAACTGGTCCACCGCCAGCCGGAACAGCGTGGCGCCCACTGCAACCAGTGAAATGCCGAGGCATTCGAGCGCCGCGCTGTCCGCGGGTGCGCCCAGGCCAATGGCGAAAAATCCCGCGGCCAGCGCGAGCGTGGCGTAGACCACGGTGGCCAGCCCGTTGTGGCGGCTGGCGAGCCCGCCACCGGCGCCGATTGCCGCGCCAAGCAGCGCGCTCACCAGGGCGCCGGCGAGATAGAAAGTCCCGATGTCGAACTGCACAGGCGTCACTTTACCGCGAAGGCGGCAGCTCCGCGCGTTGCGCTGCGGCTGCTGTCACGCCGCCTTGAACGGATGCCGGCGCACGATGGTCTCCTCGCGGTCGGGACCCGTCGAGATGAGATCGATCGGCACGCCGCAGAGCGACTCGATGCGCGCCAGGTAGTCGCGTGCTGCGCGCGGCAGCGCTGCGTGCTCGCGCACGCCGACGGTGCTCTGCTGCCAGCCGGGCATCTCCTCGTACACCGGCGCACAGAGCGCCAGCGCCTCGGCACCCACCGGCAGGATGTCGCTCAGCTCGCCGTCGACCCGGTAGCCGGTGCACAGCTTCACGGTCTCGACGCCATCGAGCACGTCGAGCTTAGTGACGCACAGGCCCGAGACGCCGTTCAGCTGGATCGAGCGCTTGAGCGCCGCGGCATCGAACCAGCCGGTGCGCCGCGGCCTGCCGGTGGTGGCGCCGAATTCGTGCCCGCGCTGGCGCAGCCGCTCGCCGACGTCGTCGCTGAGCTCGGTCGGAAACGGGCCGCCGCCGACGCGCGTGGTGTAGGCCTTGGTGATGCCGACCACGTAATGCAGCTGCTGCGGCCCCACGCCTGCACCCGCGGCCGCCGCGCCCGCGACGCAATTGGAAGAGGTGACGAACGGATAGGTGCCATGATCGATATCGAGCAGGCTCCCCTGAGCGCCCTCGAAGAGCAGGTTCTTTCCCGCGCGGTTCGCTTCATAGAGGGCGCGCGGCACGTCCGCGATGAGCGGCGCGAGCCGCGGCGCGAGCGTCAGCGCAGCATCGAGCGTCTGGCGGAAGTCCACCTCCCGCTGGTGGTGGTAGTGCTTCAGTACGAAATTGTGGAACTCGAGCAATGCGGCGAGCTTCTCCTCGAAGCGCGCCGGATTGAGCAGGTCCTGCAGGCGAATGGCGCGGCGCGCCACCTTGTCCTCGTACGCCGGGCCGATGCCGCGGCCGGTGGTGCCGAGCTTCTGCTCCCCCTTCGAGGCTTCGCGCGCCTGGTCGAGTGCCACGTGATACGGCAGGATCAGCGGGCAGGCCTCTGAAATCCGCAGGTGGCGCGCCACTTCCACACCCGCCCGCTCGAGCTCGTCCATTTCCTCGATCAGCGCCTGCGGCGAGAGCACCACGCCGTTGCCGATGTAGCAATCGACGTGGCCGCGCAGGATGCCGGACGGAATCAGGTGCAGCACCGTCTTCTTGCCGGCGATCACGAGCGTATGGCCGGCGTTGTGCCCGCCCTGGAAGCGCACCACGCCCTGGGCATGATCGGTCAGCCAGTCGACGACCTTGCCC
>SCUF01000453.1 GCA_004298325.1 Betaproteobacteria bacterium
GCCACGGCCTGCGGCTGCTCGAAGATCTCCTTCTGCATGAAGTGCCGGTACGGCCCGAGCTCCACCGCGCCGCTTCCGGCCCTGACGATGCGCGTCTCGCGCGTGACGGGCCGGTCGGCCTTGTCGAGCACGCGATAGCCATCGAGCCGGATCTCGGCGACATCGCCTTCCTCGAGATAGGCAATGCGGTCCGTCGTGCCGGCGAGTGCGAGCGCGTCCGAAGCCAGGAACATCTCGCCGTCCCCGACCCCCACGACGAGCGGGCTGCCGGCGCGCGCGCCCACCACGCAGTGCGGCTCGCGCCGCGTCATCACCGCAATGGCATAGGCCCCCGCGAGGCGCTTCGCCGCGCGGCGCACGGCGTCGAACAGGTCCCCCGCGTACAGGCTGTGCACCAGGTGCGCGATCACCTCGGTGTCGGTCTGGCTCTCGAACGCGTAGCCCTGCGCCTTCAACTCGGCGCGCAGTTCCTCGTAATTCTCGATGATGCCGTTGTGCACCAGCGCAATCTCGTCGTGCGAGAACATGGGATGCGCGTTGCGCGTCAGGGGCGCGCCGTGCGTTGCCCAGCGCGTGTGCGCGATCCCGGTTTCCGCCGTCAGCGCTCGGGAGGCGACCTGTCCGGCAAGGTCGGCAACGCGCGCCACGCTGCGCGCGCGTGCCAGCGTCCCCTCGCGCAGCGCCGCGACGCCGCAGGAATCGTAACCCCGGTACTCGAGCCGCCGCAGTCCCTCGATCAGGACCGGAACGATGTCGCGCCGCGCCGCGGCGCCCACGATGCCGCACATGGCCTCAGACCTTCTTCGGCGGTTTCCAGCGCGGCACCGTCGTCTGCCGGGCGCGCGCCACGGTGAGTTCTCCGGCCGGCGTGTCCTTGCTGATGGTCGAGCCCGCACCGATGTAGGAGCCTTTCGCCAGCCGCACGGGTGCCACCAGCGTCGCATCGGAGCCGATGAAACAGTCGTCCTCGATCACGGTGCGGTGCTTGTTGGCGCCGTCGTAGTTGCAGGTGATGGTGCCGGCGCCGATGTTGACCCGGCTGCCGATTTCGGCGTCGCCGATGTACGCCAGATGGTTCGCCTTGGAGCCGGCGCCGAGCCGGCTCGCCTTCACTTCGACGAAGTTGCCGATGTGCACCTCCTCCGCCAGGCTCGCGCCCGGCCGCAGGCGCGCGTACGGCCCGATCCGGCAGCGCGCGCCGACTTCGGCATTCTCCAGGAGCGAAAAGGCATGGATCTCGCTGCCCGCGGCGACCGCAACGTCGCGCAGCACGCAGTTCGGTCCGATCCTCACGCCATCGCCCAACCGCACCTCGCCCTCGAACACGCAGTTGACGTCGATCGACACGTCGCGCCCGCATTCCAGATGTCCGCGCACGTCGATGCGCCACAGGTCGGCCAGCGCCACCCCCGCCTCCAGCAGCCGCTTGGCGCCCGCATTCTGGTAGGCGCGCTCGAGGAGCGCCAGATCGTGGCGCGAATTGACGCCCGAGACCTCGTACCAGTCGGCGGCCTTGACCGCGCTCACCACGGTGCCATCGGCGACTGCGAGCGCCACGACATCGGTCAGGTAGTACTCCTGCTGCGCGTTCCGGTTCTCGAGCTTTGCGAGCCACGCCCGCAACTTCGAGGCCCTCGCCGCGAGGAAACCGACGTTCACCTCGCGGATCGCGCGCTCCGCGTCGGTCGCGTCCTTGTGTTCGACGATGCGTTCCACGCGGCCGCCCGGGGAGCGCACGATGCGGCCGTAACCCGCGGGGTCGGGCGCCTCCGCGGTCAGGATCGCGAGCCCGCCGCGCGCGGCGTCCGCCAGGCGCCGCAGCGTGTCGGCGTGCACCAGCGGCACGTCGCCGTAAAGCACGATCACTTCCGCGCCGGCGTCGATGTGCGGCAGCGCCTGCATCACCGCGTGCCCTGTGCCGAGCTGTTCCGCCTGTTCCACCCAGTCGATGCCGGCGCCCGCAAACGCCGCGCGCACCTCGCTGCCACGGTGCCCGTGCACGACCACGATGCGCCGCGGCGCGAGCGCCTGCGCCGCGGCGAGCACGTGCGCGAGCAGCGGTCGTCCAGCGAGTCGATGCAGCACCTTGGGCAGCGTCGAGTGCATGCGCTTGCCCTGCCCGGCCGCGAGTACGATGACTTCCAGGGACATGACGTATCGTGTTGATTTTAGCTTAATATCTTCCGCG
>SCUF01000454.1 GCA_004298325.1 Betaproteobacteria bacterium
CGCGACAGCAGGTCACGGGCGACGCGTGCCCAATGTTCGGAGCCGCGCTCGATCGCCGGGCGCAGCGCGCCCGCGGCGCCGGTCTCGCGCCAATCCTGGTAGGCGCTCGTGAGCGCCGGGAACAGCTCCCTGCGCAGGCCGTCGAATTGCGAAAAGTAGAAATGGATCGAAGCGCGTGCCTCGCGCTCGAGCAGCCCGGGCAGCGTGCTCAGGCAGTCGGCGAGGTTGTCGCGCACCGCGCGCACCAGGAGTTCCGCGCGCTGCTCGCTCAGGGCGGCCAGCGTCTCTTCCCAGCGCGCGCCGAGCAGGCCGCCGGCGCGCGCTTCGCCCAGTTCGTGCAGGATCAGCGTTTCGGTCTCGGCCGCGACCATGCGCTCGAACCCGGCCGCGTCGTCCGCCTCGAGGTCCCAGGTCGCCAGCGCGCGCGCGAGCGCGCCGTCGCCGCGCCGCGCGCGCCAGAACGCCACTTTCTCCCACAGCCAGCGGCGCAGCGCCTCGCGTCGCACGACGATCGTGCGGTCGCGAAACGCCGCCGGCACCGCCACCAGGTCGCGCGCGTATTCGCATCCCGCGACGAGGATCTCGACGCCCTCGCGCGTGTCGCGGCGCTCGAGCGCGGCGAGGAAGAAATGCGGTCGGCGAAAGCGCCCATAGCCCGCGCCGTAGACGAGCTTGTGCGGCAGCAATTCGCGGTTGATCGCAGCCTGCGCAAACGCATCGTGCCGCACCGCCGCGGGCGCGAGCGCTTCATAGTCCAGGTCATCCAGTCCGTTCCAGCGCGCCTCGCGCGCAGTGAGCCAGGTCGCGAGCGCCTCGCGCCCCGGCTGCGCCGCGAGCGGCAGGTCCTCCTCCCAGCAGTAGAGCTCGCGCATCTGCAGCAGGTAGTTGCACAGCGTCGCGTCGCGCCCGTGGCGCGCGTCGGCGATGTCGCAATTGCGCTGCACGCTTTCGATGAGGCGGTTCAGATCGAGCATGGCTGGGCCGACTTCATTCTACGCGGGTCATCGCGCGCGAACCGCCCGCAGCGTTCAGTAGTCGTCGCCGATGCGCGGCGGCGGCGGCTGCGGGTTCATGAGCGCCTCCTCCGCCTCCAGCGCGTTGGCGCCGAACACGATCCGGATCGAACGGTCCGCGCTCTCCTCGGCGCGTCTCGCCTTGGCGAACCGGCTCGCCTCGGCATAGCGCTCGAATGCGCCGAGCGGCTCTACGCGACGCAGCGGGGTCTCGAAGAGCCGGTAGACGAAATAGGTCATCCGTGCGCATCCCAGCTGACGAGTTGTGCCGGCGGCAGCCCTTGCTCTTCGAGGTAGGCGCGCGAGGCCGCCACCTGCGCCCGATCGCCGGCGACGTAGACGTCGCGCTGCGCCAGCGGGTGCAGCTCGCGCAGCGCGGCGGCGAGCGCGCCGCGCACGGTCTGCGTCACCTCGCCGTGCAGCCCGGCGCCGGCGATCAGCGGCGTGTAGCGAAAGTTGTCGATCGCCTCGGCCCAGGAGCGGCACAGCTTGGGGTAGTAGTGATCGGCGGCGCAAGCACCGATCCAGCAGAGGTCGATCGACTCGGCGGCCTCCTGCGCCAGCGCGTGCTCGATCACGCTCTTCACCGGCGCGAAGCCCTGCCAGCCCCAGGCGATGAAGACGAGCGGGCGCGCACCGTCCTCGCGCAGCACGAAATCGCCCACCGGACCCGAGACCTGGACGGCTTCGCCGACCCGGAGCCGGTCGAAAGCGTAATCCGACTGCACGTTGCCCGGCAGGCGGTGCAGATGGAACTGGAGCCTGCGCTCCTCGCACGGGCAGCTGGCGATCGGCCAGGTCGCCACCGCCCCGCCGAGCTCGATGCGCGCGCTCTGCCCGGCGAGAAAACGCAGCCGGTTGGTGCGCGGCGTGAGCAATTCCAGCTGCATCACCTCCGCGCTCAGGCGGTCCATCCTTCTGACGTGCGCCGTGATGCTCTGCAGCGGGATGTCGCCGGCGAAGCGCGCCACCTTGGCCTCGAGCACCAGGTCGGTGAGCGCCGTGCAGCAGCAAAGCAGGGCGAAACCCTGCGCCTTTTCGGCCTCGCTCAGGCGGTAATCGTGGTGGCGCACCTGCCGCACGCTGCCGGCGACGACGCGCGCCTTGCACTCGCCGCAGTTGCCCGCGCTGCAGCCGTAAGCCATGCCGAGGCCGGCGTGCAGCGCCGCGTCGAGCACCGTGTCCGCGCCCTCGACGAAGAATTCCTGCCCGTCGGGCACGAGCTTCACGTGCGGCGCCATGACGCGCATGACGCCGTCCTGCGCCAGCACGCGGCGCTCGTCTTCGTTTGCAGCCATGCCCGCCTCCAGTTCCAGTTGCAGCCAGGCGCCGAGCGCCTGCCCCTCGAGCCGCTGCCTGAGGCCGCCGAGCAGCGCCTGGAACCGCGCCGCCCGCGCCCTGGCTTCGGCCAGCTCGAGGCTGAGCGCGCCCAGGCGGGCCGCCAGCACCTCCTTGTCGGGCAGCGCCCGCTCGTAGACGCGCCGCGCAAAGGCGCGCTCCTTGATCCGGCTGACGCGCGCCAGCTCGGCGTTGTCCTCGAGCGCCGCGTCCGGAAAGGCCCGCACCAGGGCATCGATCCGCACCCGGCCCTCGAAGGAGGCGAGCTCGCCATCCCGGACCATCTTCTGCAGCACGCCACGCGTGACGCCGGCGAGGCGCGCCGCCCGCGAAAGGGTCAGCAGCTCCATGTGCGAAATCGTTCTCAACGCCGATTATAGGAGCCGGCGCCAGGGCTGCGCGGCACGGCGAACTTTGGCATCATGCGGGCGTTTGCCTTCGCCAGCGGAATCCGGAGCGCCAGCCGATGAAGCTCGACATCTTCAACCACATCTTCCCGCGCAAGTACTACGAGCGCATGCTCAAGGTGGCGCCCGGCGGCAAGGACATGCACCGGCGCGTTCGCGAGATCCCGAGCATCGTCGACCTCGGCGAGCGCTTCCGCATCATGGACCGCTTCGGCGACTACGCGCAGGTGATCTGCCTCGGCTCGCCGCCGATCGAGGTGTTCGGTCCGCCGCCGCTGTCCACCGACCTGGCGCGACTGGCGAATGACGGCATGGCCGAGCTGGTGCACAAGCACCCGAAGCGGTTTCCCGCCTTCATCGCCTCGCTGCCGATGAACGACCCGCAGGGCCTGCTGCGCGAGGCGAAGCGCGCGGTGAAGGACCTCGGCGCCGTGGGCGTGCAGGTGTTCACCAACGTGCTCGGCAAGCCGCTGACGGCGCCCGCGACGCTGCCGCTCTTCGAGCTGATGGCGAAGCTCGACCTGCCGATCTGGCTGCATCCGGCGCGCGGCGCCGATTTTCCCGACTACGCCGGGGAGACGAAGAGCCACTACGAGATCTGGTGGACCTTCGGCTGGCCCTACGAGACGAGCGCCGCGATGGCGCACATCGTGTTCCAGGGGCTGTTCGACCGCCACCCCGAGCTCAAGGTCATCACCCACCACATGGGCGGCATGATTCCGTACTTCGAAGGCCGCGTCGGCCCGGGCTGGGACCAGCTCGGCAAGCGCACTTCGGACGTCGATTACACGCGGCTGCTGAAAAAGCTCAAGCGCCGCCCGCTCGATTACTTCCGCCTGTTCTACGCCGACACGGCGCTGTTCGGCGCCTGGGAAGCCACCAAGTGCGGACTGCGTTTCTTCGGCCCCGGCCGCGTGCTGTTCGCCTCCGATTCGCCGTTCGACCCCGAGAAGGGCTCGATGTACACCCGCACCACGATCGAGATCATCGAGCGGCTCGATCTTTCACCCGAGGAACGGCACGCGATCTACGAAGGCAATGCGCGCAGGCTGCTGAAACTGGCTTGAACTCAACGGAGGAGGGCATTCCATGTTGCGATTCCTGACGGCTGCGCTGGCCCTGGCAGCGTTTCCCCCGCTGGCGCTGGCGCAGGCCTGGCCCGGCCAGCCGATCCGCTTCATCGTGCCGTTCACGCCGGGCACCGGCATCGACATCATCGCGCGCACCGCCGGCCCGCGGCTCGCCGCGCGGCTCGGCCAGCCGGTGGTGGTGGAGAACCGCGCCGGCGCGAGCGGCAACATCGGCACGGAACTCGTGGCCAAGGCAAAGCCCGACGGGCACACGATCCTCGTCACCGCCAGCACATTCGTTTCCAACCGCTCGCTGTTCAAGAACCTGCCCTACGATCCGGCGAAGGATTTCGCGCCGATCACGCTCTCGGCCTGGGGCACGCTGCTCGTCGCCGCGCATCCTTCGGTGCCGTACGCGTCGGTCGCGGAACTGATCGCCGCGGCCAAGGCGTATCCCGGAAAGCTCAACTACGGCTCGCCGGGCGTCGGCACGCCGCACCATCTGGCGATGGAGCTGTTCAAGAACGTCGCCGCCATCGACGTCGTGCACATTCCCTACAAGGGGACGGCGGGCGCCGTGACCGATCTGCTCGGCGGCCAGATCCATCTCATGTTCCTGCCGATTCACGTCGCGCTGCCGCAGGTGCGCGCCGGCAAGCTGAAGGCGCTCGCGGTGGGCAGCCCGCGGCGCTCGACGCTCGCGCCCGAGCTGCCGACGCTTGCCGAGAGCGGTTTCCCCGGCGTCGAGTCGGACATCTGGTACGCGTTCTTCGCGCCGCAAGGCACGCCGCGCGAAGTCATTTCGCGGCTGAACGCGGAACTGAAGACGCTGCTGGCGCTGCCCGAGATCCGGAAGTCGTTCCAGGCCCAGGGGCTCGAGCCGGTGTCGTCGACGCCGGAGGCCGTGCGCGCGCTGGTGGAGAAGGATCTCGCGAAGTGGGACCGTGTCGTGCGCGAGGCGAAGATCAGTCCCGAGTAGCGGACGTGGAGATCCGGCCGGCGCGCCCGCAGGACTGCGACACGCTGCACGGCCTGGTGCGCGCGCTGGCCGAGTACGAGAAGCTTACCCAGCACGTCACCGGCACGAGCGAGCAGTTGCACGCCGAACTTTTCGGCGCGACTCCCGTCATCGAGGCGGTGATCGCCTGGGACGGCGAGCTGGCCGCGGGCTTCGCGCTGTATTTTCACAACTACTCGACCTTCCTCGCGCGGCGCGGCCTGTATCTCGAAGACCTGTTCGTAATCCCGGAAGCGCGCGGTCGCGGTTTCGGCAAGGCGCTGATCCGGCATTGCGCGCGTCTCGCGCTGGAGCGCGGCTGCGGCCGCTTCGAGTGGGCGGTGCTCGACTGGAACCGGCCGGCGATTGACTTCTACCGGTCGATCGGCGCCGCAGTGCTGCCCGACTGGCAGATCTGCCGCCTGACGGGCGAGGCGCTGGAGCGCTTCGCGCGAGACGGATCTAGAAGCATCTAGAAATCTGGCATAATTCTGATCGGTACGTGGCCTGTGGAAAACGACTGCCATGAAACAGAAGATCGGAACTGTCCTCGACAAGAACGTGCTCGTGCGGGCGAAACTTCACGCGGCCGAACGGGGCCGGGCGCTGAGCGAAGTGATCCAGGACGCGCTGGAACGCTATCTTGCGCAGGGATCCCCAGAGCCGACCCGGCGCGAGGCCGCCTATCAGTTGTTTTGCAATCAGCCGATTCGTCTTGCACCCCGGCAGTTCAAGGCGTTGCTTGAGCACGACGCCTGGAGTGCTTGAGCGTGGGCCTCGACGACATTCCTGCCGGCAGTCGCTGCGTCGTCGACACCAATATCCTCTTGTATGCCGAACATGGCACGTCGGCGCAGGCGCAGCGCTTGATTCGTCGCAGCGCCGACGGCGAAATCAGCGCGGTATTGCCGCAAACGGTCTGGCATGAACTTGCGCACAAGCTGATGCTGGCCGAAGCCCAGTCTCGCGGGTTGGTCTCCGGAGGCAATCCCGCGGCGAAACTCGCGGCGCGGCCCGAGACGGTCCGCAGCCTCAGGCTTTATCGGGCGAAAGTGAAGTCGCTGCGCGACCTCGGATTCGGGTTCGAATCCTGCCTGTTCGCCGACCTGACCGAGCGGGCATTCGCGCTTCAGGAAAGGCATGGCCTCCTGATCAATGATGCGGTCGTGCTCGCAGTGGCATTACGGCTGAAGGTGGACTGCCTGGTGTCGAGCGACAAGGCCTTTCGCGGCGTGCGCGAGATCGCGCTGTATTTTCCCAGCGACTTGAAGCACTAGTTGCCGGACGACGCGGCGTCCGGCACGCTGCGCCGTGTGGCCCCGGCTACTTCTTCGCCGGCACCACCTTGACCGCGATGTCCTGGAGCTTCTTCGGCGCGATGACGTGGCCGTCGAGGCCGGCGGCCTTGGGCTTGGCGCCGTAGGCCACCGCCATCAGCTGCGAGTAATAGGCGACCGGCATGTCGAGCCTGGTGCCGTGCCGCTTGTTGATCTCCGACTGGTAGATCTCGACGTTCGCCTGGCACAGCGGGCAGGGCGTGACGATCAGGTCGGCCTGGTGGTCGTAGGCCGACTCGACGATGTCCTTGATCTGCTGCTGGCTCTTCTCGGGCTCGGAAAAGGCGAGTGCGCCGCCGCAGCAGGTGACCTTCTGCTCGTATTTCGTGAGCGGTTCGGCGCCGAGCGTCTCGACCAGCTTGTCCAGGTACATCGGATTCTCGAACGATTCGCCGGCGATGCCGAAGGGGCGGTTGGTCTGGCAGCCGACGTAGCCCGCGATCTTCAGGCCCGCGAGCGGCTTCACGATCGGCTGCGCCATGCCCTCGTAGCCGATGTCCTCGATCAGCACCTCGACCATGTGACGCACCCCGACCTGCGCCTTGTACTGCAGCCCGGCTTCCTTCAGCGCCTCGTTGGTTTCGGCCATCAGCTGCGACGAGGCGTCGAGCTTGTCCTTGGTCTCGCGCGCGCCGAGCCAGCAGGCGGCGCAGGTCGCCACCACGTCCTGGCCCGGCAGGTGCGTTTCGGCGAGCGCGAAATTGCGCGCGTTCATGACGTGGCGCGCGAGCTCGCCGCTGCCGGCGTAGCCGATCGAGGCGCCGCAGCAGTTCCAGTCCGGGATCTGCGTCATCTTGATGTCGAGCGTCTGGCACATCGAGTTGACGCTGGTGAGGTAGTTCGACGCCGAGCCGCGCAGCTGCGAGGAGCAGCCCGGGTAGAACGCGTATTCCTTTTTCGCCATGGCGCGATGACCTCTTCAGGCTTTGAATCTGTCGAGCTTGATGCGCCGGGCCTCGATTTCGTGCGCCTTGGCGAGCATGCGGTGGATGCCGGCCTGGTCCTTGCACTCGTGGCCGCGCAGCAGCTCGAACGGATTGAGGCGCTTCGCCCGGAGCAGCCCGAAGCCGACGGCGCGCATCGCCCAGGCCTTTTTCACGCCGGCGAGCAGGCCGTCCCTGAAGTACAGGCCGAGCGTCAGCTTCAGCTCGTTGACGCGGCCGGTGCGGGTGCAGTTGTCCCAGAACTGCAGCGACCATTGCCGCGTCGGCTGCATTTTCGGCGCCAGGCCCAGCCGGTGCGCGTAGGTCGCGAGGCCATGCATGATCTGCGTGATCGGGAGCTTGCGCGGGCAGCGCACCACGCAGTTGTAGCAGGAGGTGCACATCCACATCGAATCGGAGCTCAGCACCTCCTCGCGCTTGCCGGCGCGGATCATCATGAAGATCTTCTGCGGCGAATGCTCCCAGTGCGGACCGAAGGGACACGACCCCGCGCAGACGCCGCACTGCATGCACATCTTGACCCACTCGCCGTCCTCGACGTGGGTTTCGACTTCGCGCAGGAAGTCGTTGGAATATCTCGCCAGTGCGGCGAGGTTGAGCTCGTTCGGCGCGCCCATCAGGCAAACCCTTTCATCGGCGACAGCCCGATCCGCTCGATCACCCCGGCGTACTCCTCGATCAGCTGCGGCACGCGCTCGAGGTCGGTGATCGCCACCTCGTAGGTCGCGACGCGCTCGGTCTCGAGCGCGAGCTGCTTCAGCGTGTCGTCGATCTTCGACATGCGGGTGGTCGCGAGCTCGGAGCCCTTGACGAAATGGCACTGGTAATCGTCGCCGTGCTTGCAGCCCATCAGCATGATGCCGTCCCAGCCGCCGTTGAGGGCGTCGGTCACCCAGATCGCGTTCACCGAGCCCAGGCAGCGCACCGGGATCACGCGCACGAAGGCGCTGTACTCGCGGCGCTGCATCGCCGCCATGTCGAACGCCGGATAGGCGTCGTTCTCGCAGGCGAGCACCAGGATCCTGGGCTTTGCCTCCGTTTCGTCGGGGATCTCGACCGCCTTGATCTGGGCGCCGACGGTGTCCACCGAGTAGTTCTCGAACGAGATCACGCGCACGGGGCAGGCGCCCATGCAGGTGCCGCAGCGCCGGCAGCGGCTTTCGTTGAACACCGGGTAGGTCTTTGCGTCCTCGTCGATGGCGCCGAACGGGCATTCCACGGTGCAGCGCTTGCACTGCGTGCAGCCTTCCAGCCGCACGATCGGGTAGGACAGGTCGCCCGAGCGCGGGTGCGCGGCGCGCCCGAGC
>SCUF01000455.1 GCA_004298325.1 Betaproteobacteria bacterium
GTTCCGCGGCCTGAAGGCGGTGCAGAACGCGTCGTTCGACGTGCCGCAGGGCGGGCTGGTCGCGCTGATCGGGCCGAACGGCGCCGGCAAGACGACCATCTTCAACATGGTCGCCGGGGTGTACGCGCCCGACGGCGGCGAGATCCTGTTCGCGGGCCAGCCGATCGGCGGGCTGCGCGCGGACCAGATCTGCGCCGCGGGCATCGGCCGCACGTTCCAGATCGTGAAGCCGTTCGCGGGTCTGACGGTGATCGACAATGTGACCGTGGGCGCATTGTTGCGAACGCAAAGCGTCTCGGCGGCAAGAAGGCATGCCGCCGAGATCGTAGAAGGGCTGGGACTGGGGGCGAAACGCGATCTGCCGGCGGCTTCGCTCACCCTGCCCGATCGCAAGCGCCTCGAAGTGGCGCGCGCGCTGGCGACGCGGCCCCGGCTGCTGCTGCTCGACGAGGTGATGGCGGGCATCACGCCCACGGAATGCGACCTCATGGTCGGCGTGTTCCGCGAGCTGAACCGCGCCGACGGCCTCACCATCCTGCTCATCGAGCACGTGATGCGCGCGGTGATGGCGCTCGCGCAGCAGGTGGTGGTGCTGCACCACGGCGAGATCATCGCGCGCGGCACCCCGGAGCAGGTGGTGCGCGATGCGGCGGTGCTCGAGTGCTATCTCGGCGAAGAGGCCGAGGTATGAGCGCCCTGCTCTCGATCGAGCAGCTCGATCTCTACTACGGCGACGCGCAGGCGCTCGCCGGGATTTCGCTGCAGGTGCCGAAGGGCGAGATCGTCGCCATCATCGGCGCCAACGGCGCCGGCAAGTCCTCGCTCATCCGCTGCATCGCCGGAATCGAGCGCGCGCGCGCCGGACGCATCCGCTTTGCCGGCCGCGACATCACGCGGCTCGAATCGCACCAGGTCTGCAATCTCGGCATCGGCCAGGTCGCGGAAGGGCGCCAGGTGTTTCCGTCGCTATCGGTCGAGGAGAACCTGGAAATGGGCGCGATGCTGCCGCGCGCGCGCAAACACCTGCAGCAAACGATGGACGAGGTCTTCGTCATGTTTCCACCGCTCGCCGAGCGGCGCGGACAGCTCGCCGGCACGATGTCGGGCGGCGAGCAGCAGATGCTCGCGATCGGCCGCTGCCTCATGGGCCAGCCCGAGCTGGTGATGTTCGACGAGCCGTCGCTCGGGCTCGCGCCCACGGTGGTGCAGGAGGTGCTGCACACCATCCGCGTGCTGCACGAGCGCGGCCTCACGATCCTGCTGGTGGAGCAGAACGTCGCGGTGTCGCTCAAGCTCTCGCAGCACGCCTACGTGCTGGAGAACGGCCGCGTCGTCATGAGCGGCTCGGGCGAGCAGCTGCTGCACGACGACCGCGTGCGCCAGGCCTACCTGGGGCTCTAGCCGCGCAGCAGCTCAGACGCGCTCGACGATCCTGCGGTCCTGCACCCGCACGCGCTCGCCCACCGCGTAGGCGGGAGCGGCGGACTGCGTCAGGACGCGGCGCGTGCCGTCGTCCATGCGCAGCGTGATGCGGTGGACCACGCGCTTGTTCATGTTCTTCTCGATCGTGTTGCCGGTGTAGGCGCCGCCGGCGGCGCCGGCGATGGTGGCGATGGTGCGGCCGTCGCCGCGCCCGAACTGGCTGCCGACGATGGCGCCCGTGATGCCGCCCGCGGCCGCGCCGAGCCCCGAAGTGTCGCCCGTCACCTGCACGGCGCGGATCTCCTCGATCACGCCGCAGTCACCGCAGCGCCCCGCCACGACGTTCGGCGGCGCCGCGTTGCGCCGCGCGGAGGCCGCCGGCGCCGGTGCGCCCGAAGGTGACGCGGGCGCCGACACCGCGGGCGATGAAGTTGCGCCCGGAAGGTGTCCGGTGAGCGCGGCGATGCCGACCGCGCTGAGGATGATCACGCTCACCGCGGCAACGAAAAAGACCGGTTGCAGCTTGTTCGATAGACCGTTCATGTCGGGCTCCAGGCGATGCGGCCCTGCACTACGACGCCGGGTCCTTGGACGCCGGGTCCTTCAACTGGATGGCATTGCGCACCGTGACCACGCCCGGTACGCGGGTAGCGATTTCCTGGGCGCGGCGCACGCGGTGCTGGTCGTTGACGAAGCCGCTCAACTGCACCACGCCGCGATGGGTCTGCACGCCGATGTCCAGCGCGCTCACGTCCGGCGCATCCAGCAGCGCCAGTTTGACGCGGGCCGTCAGCAGGCTGTCCTCGACATAGCGTTCGACGCGGCCGAGCTCGGGCCGCACATCGGGCGCGGCGCTCTGCTGCGCGAGCGCGAACTGCGGCGCGCCGCCGGCGGCAAGCAGCGCCGCCACGGCGCACGTGGTCCGCATCCAGGTTCCGCTTCGCTGCATCGTCTTGCGCATGGCAATCCTCCTTTGATCTGCAGCTGCCGCAGCAGCGTTACGACTTGACGGGGGCGCGATTGCGGTTCTCGAGCGCCTTGATCAGGCCGTCGACGCCACCCTTGCTGACTTCGCTTTCAAACGACGAGCGGTAGCTCGTGACCAGGCTGACGCCTTCGACCACCACGTCGTAGACTTTCCAGCCGCCATCCCGGCTCGCCATCCGGTAATCGATCGCCACGCGCTGTCCGTCAGGCTCCTTGATGACGGTCTTGACGACCGTTTCGTCGCCTTTCGCCGCAGGCAGCGGCTTCACCTCGAGCGTGCGCCCGGCACCCTTCGGCCCGGACTTGGTCAGCGCCGTGGTGTAGACGTTCACCAGCAGCTTGCGAAAACCGCCTTCGAGCGCGGCCTGCTGCTCCGGCGAGGCCTTGCGCCAGTTGGCGCCGACCGCGAGCCGCGTCATTTCGCGGAAATCGAAATTCGGCAGCACCTTCTGCTCGGCGATCCGGTGCAGCGCGGCGCGCTCGGGCGTCTGCTGGATCACCTGCAGCACTTCCTCGACCGTGCGTTTGACGAGGACGTCGGGTGCTTCCGTGGCCGCCGGCGCGGCGCCCGCGAACGCCGTCAGGAACCCGATGGCCAGAACGCGCAATGCCTGTAGCCGATTCGATGTCATAGGTCCGTGCTCCCCCGGTATACCGGATTGATATCGCTGTCATGGTATGCAGCAGGGTGTACCCGGTCTGTCGGACCAGGCGCTGGGCGCGGTCATCGTTTGTCCTACACCGGCTGAGGCAGGGCGCGCGCCGCAACCGCGCGCCGACCCCGCGCTGCCGCTACGCCGGAATCGCCGCTGTCGAGGGCACTCTGAAGAGGACGCTGGTCCCCTGGCCGGGGACCGAAGTCACGGCGAACGTGCCGCCGAGCGAATCCGCCCGCTGGCGCATGCCGCGCAGGCCATGCGCCTTGGCGCCACCGCCGCCCGCCGCGTCGAAACCGGCGCCGTTGTCGCGCACGCGCAGCTCGATCCAGTCGGCGCCGCAGTCGAGCTCGATCCAGGCTTCGGTCGCGCGCGCATGCTTCTGGGCGTTGGTCAGGGCCTCCTGCGCCACGCGATAGAGCGCAATCGCGGTTTCCGGCGCGGGTTCCTGCGGCAAGCCACGGGCGATCACCGTGACGCGGGGACCGCCCGCCGTGGCCAGCTGCTCGGCCAGCCCGTCGAGGGCCGCTTTGAGACCGAGATTGGAAAGCGCGCTCGGCGCCAGCCCTTCGATCACGCGCCGCCCGAGCTGCACCCCCTGCTCCAGCAGCCGGTCGAGTTTCTGCAGCTTCTCGAGCACCGGCGCCGGCAACTCCATGCCTTGGCGCAGGAGCCACGCCACCGCCATCTTGGAGGCGGTCAGCAGCGAACCCATCTCGTCGTGCAGTTCGCGCGACAGGTTGAAGCGTTCGCGTTCCTGCACCTGCTGCAGGTGCCCGGCCAGCTCGCTCAGCTCGAGCGTGCGCTCGCGCACGGCCTGCTCGAGCCGGTCGCGCTCGCGCTTCACCAGCGCCCGCTGCCGGCGTTCGTTCTCGACTGCGCCCTGCGCGTAACGCGTCAGCAGCAGGAACAGTCCGACGATCAGGACCAGCAGCACGATCAGCACCACGCGCACGGCGGCGAGCGATTGCCCCCAGATTTCATTGAAGCGCGTCGCACGGACCTCGTGCATGCGCTCGAGCCGCGCGATGTCTTCGCGCAGCTGATCCACGATCGCCTTGCCCTGGCCGCCCTGGATCACGGCCTGTGCGCGCAGGGCGTCGTCCTTCCTGACCCAGTCGATCGTGATCTGCCAGTGCATCAGCATGCGCTCGAGGTTGGCCTCGATCTCGCGGAACAGGAGCCGCTCGTCGCGATCGCCGGTCGCCAGCTGGCCGAGGCGGCGGCGGATTTCCGGCAAGCGCGTGCTCGCGTGGGTGTACGGCTCGAGGTAGCGCACATCGCCGGTCAGCGCGTAGCCGAACTGTCCGGTCTCGGCGTCGACCAGCGCCAGGCGCAGGTCCCGCGTCGCCCGCACGACCGCGCCGGCGCGCGAAACGTCGGCGAAGCTCCGGTTGAGCGTCTCGAAGCCGGTGTCCGCGATCCACAGCACGGCAAGCGCCGCGGCAACCGCCACCGGCAGCGCCCAGAGCGTCCCGGCGACCCGGCCGAAGAAGGCCTCGACCGGTGCACCCAGTGCGTCCATGCGTTCGCGCAGCTGCGATGCGAAATCCGTTAACCTGATGGGGACCATGGCTGACTCCTCTGCGCGCCACCGCCCGGCAGGCGCCGGCACTCAGCGCCGACGCGGCGGCCAGGTTCGCGATGCCGCGTGGTCTACGATACCATCAACCCACGCGCGCGCCGGAAAGGCGCCCCGGCCACATGCAGAAACACCGAATCCTGCTGGTTGACGATCACGAAATCGTGCGCACGGGCCTCAGGCAGCTGCTGGAGCTCGAGCCCGACATGGAGCTCGCCGGCGAGGCTGCGACCAGCGCCGACGCCCTGGCACGCCTGCGGCAGGCCGACTGCGACCTGGTGCTGCTCGACATCGCCCTGCCCGACCGCAGCGGCGCGGATACGCTGAAGCTGATTCGCGGCGCCTATCCGGACCTCCCGGTGCTGGTGCTGAGCACCTACCCCGAGGAGCAGTACGCCATCAACCTGCTGCGCGCCGGCGCCAGCGGCTACGTGCGCAAGGACGCGCCGGGCGGGGAGATCGTGCGCGCCATCCGCCAGGTGCTGCAGAGCGGGCGCTACATCAGCCCGGCGGTATCCGAGATGCTGGTCAGCCAGCTGCGCCCGGACGCCACGCGGCCGCTGCATCAGGACCTCTCGGAACGCGAGTTCCAGGTACTGTGCAAGATTGCCGCGGGGCGGACGGTGTCGCAGATCGCGGCCGAGCTGTTCATCAGCGTCAAGACGGTGAGCACCTACCGCAGCCGCGTGCTCGAGAAGCTCGGCATGCGCAGCAACGCGGAATTGACCCATTACGCGGTCAAGAACGGGCTGGTCTGATGCCCGCCCGCCGCGCCCGCTGTCGGTGATCGTCCTACTGACGCCGCACGGCGAGGCGCCCAGAATCCGATTATGGCTGTCCGCCTCGAACTGGTTCGTGGCGCCCCGGTGGAGGATCTGCCGGGTGCGCGCCCGCTGCGGGTCCTGCTCATCGAGGATTCGCTGCTGATCCGCGAAGCCGTCGCCGAGCTGATCGAATCCGGTGGCCACGCCTGCATCGCCGCGGCGGTGGACAACGAGACCGACGCGATCGCCGAGCTGCGCGGCCATGCCTACGAGGTCGTGATCGTCGACCTGAAGCTGCGCGCAGGCACGGGGTTCGGCGTGCTGCGGATGCTGCAGGATTCGCAGGCCGACGCCCTCGTCATCGTCTTCACCAACTTCGCCACGCCGGCGATCCGCAAGCGCTGCGCCGAGCTGGGCGCGACCTGGTTCTTCGACAAGTCGAGCGATTTCGAGGCGATCGGCGACCTCATCGCCCGGCACGCGGCGCAGCGCGGCCTTTCCTAGCCGCGCGTCAATGGCCGCCGGTGCGGCTGCGGTCCAGGTCCTTGCCGATCTGGTGGCCGACATAGGCCCCGGCGCCTGCGCCCACGACGGTACCCGTCGTGCTGCCGGTGAGCGCTGAGCCGACCACACCGCCGACCACTGCGCCGGTCACGGTGCTGAGTTCCTGCCGGGTGGGGTTGCTGGCGCAGGCCGCCAGCGCGGCGGCGATCGCCGTGATGCAGAGACGATTTGCAAGAGTTGTCGTCAACATGATGGATGTCCTCCAAGTGGATTTCCTCCAAGGGACGATCGCGCCGCGCTGCGGCTGAGCCTCAGCGCCTGCCGCTCGCCGTGCTCGACTCGGCGCCCGTCTTGGTATCCGCCGAGGTGGCCGATTTCGTATCGGCCGTGCCGCCGGCACGCTGGGCGTCGCCTTTCTTCTTCGCCTCGGCCGCCTTCTGCTTCTCGGTGGCCTTCTGCTTCGCGGCGCCCTGCTCGCTCATGCGCTCCTTGGCACGATCGAGACCGAACTTGCGGTCCTCGTCGAGCTTGCCGTTCGAGTTTTCGAGCGCGCGCGTGCTGGGCGCGGGGGCGTCGGCAGCGGCACTGGCGCCGCCGGCAACGCCTGCCCCTACACCGACGCGAGGCACGCTCACGTTCGCGCCTGCGCCCGCCTGGACGCCGGCCGCAGCGCCCGCGCCGGCCGGACCGGCCGCCACGGCGGTTTGGGCGAACGCCAATGCCGCCAGCACGCAAACTGCCGGTTTGGCCACATTTGCCGTCGCAACTTTCCAATTCAAATCACGCTTCAACATGGTGGATGCCTCCTGGATGTGGTCGTCCCGGCCACGGTCGCGGTCGGGTGCGACCCATTGTTGGCGATCGGGCAGGGTCCGTATGTCGGACGCTATTGCGGACGCTGTCCGCGTCCGTCCTACGATGCCGCGCGCGCCGGCGCTGTTGTGCAGCGCATCGGCGATGTTCGAAAATACGGCGACAGAACCCGCCGATGACGACCGATTACGTCCAGCGCTTTCTCTTCGAGCAACTCGACATCCGCGGCCGCCTGGTCTGCCTCACCGGTGCGTGGCAGCGCATGCTCGAGGGGCGCGCCTATCCGGCGCGAATCGCCGCCCTGCTCGGGCATACCACGGCACTCGTGGTGCTGCTCGGCGCCAGCCGCAAGGGCGCGCGGCGCAGCACGCTGCAGGTCCAGGGCCGGGGCCCGGTCCGGCTGCTGGTGGCCGATTGCACGTCGGAGCTGAGAATCCGGGGCATGGCGAGCTTCGACGCGGCTGATGCACCGACCGAGCGGGCGCTGTTCGGCGACGGCAAGCTCGCGCTTTCGCTCGAAGACGGGGCGAGCGGCCAGATCTACCAGAGCATCGTGCCGCTCGAGGGCGCATCGCTGGCGGAAATCTTCGAGCATTACCTGGCGCAGTCGGAACAGCGGCCGGCGTTCCTGCGGCTGCACGCCGATGACCGCGCGCTCTGCGGCCTGCTGCTGGAAAAGCTGCCGGGGGCGGATTTGCGCGACGCCGACGGCTGGAACCGCATCACGCAGTTCGCTGCCACGCTCGCGCTGCGCGAAACCGTGAACGCGCAGCCCTACGACCTGCTGGTGCGCCTGTTTCCCGAAGAACTGCTGCGCGTATTTCGCCTTGACCCGGTCGAATACCACTGCCCGTACGATCCCGAGCGCGTCAAGCAGATGCTGCGCGGGCTCGGGCGAGCCGAGGTCGAAGCGATGCTCGCCGAGCAGGGCGAACTGCGCATCCGCAACGAGATGTGCAACCACGAGTACCGCTTCGACCGCGCCGCGATCGAGGCGCTGTTCGCCGCCGGGCCGGCGCTCAGATAGACGCCTGCTTCGGCCCCTGCGGCGAGTCGGCGACGACGCGGTTGCGGCCGCCGCCCTTGGCCTCGTAAAGCGCGCTGTCCGCGCGCCACAGCAGCTTGCTCGCCGATTCCGGCGGCGACGAGCTCTTGGCGACGCCGATGCTGACCGTGATCGGCCGCTCGAGTACCGCTACCTCGGGCACCGCGTCGGCCGCCTTGGTTTCGATGTTGCGCCGCAGGCGCTCGCCCAGCATCACCGCGGTCGACAGCGGCGTCTGCGGCGCGATGATCGCCATCTCCTCGCCGCCGTAGCGCGCCGCGAGATCCGTGTTGCGCACGGTTTCGCGCACGATGCGCCCCACCTCCGCGAGCACGCGGTCGCCGACCGCGTGGCCGCAGGTGTCGTTCACGCTCTTGAAATGGTCGATGTCGAGCAGCAGCACGGAGACCGGCGAGCCGTAGCGCGCGGCGCGCGACATTTCCTCGGCCAGGCGCAGGTCGAGGAAGCGCCGGTTGCGCAGTCCGGTGAGCGCGTCGGTGATGTTCTCGTGCTCCAGCATCGCCACGCGCTGCAC
>SCUF01000051.1 GCA_004298325.1 Betaproteobacteria bacterium
GCGAGCGCCGAGGAGCGGCTGACGCGCGGATTCATCTCGATGATCAGCAGCCGCCCGTCGCGCGGGTTGATCGCGAACTGCACGTTCGAGCCGCCGGTGTCGACGCCGATCTCGCGCAGCACCGCGATCGAGGCGTCGCGCAGGATCTGGTATTCCTTGTCGGTGAGCGTCTGCGCGGGCGCCACGGTGATCGAGTCGCCGGTGTGCACGCCCATGGCGTCGAGGTTCTCGATCGAGCAGACGATGATGCAGTTGTCCTTGCGGTCGCGCACCACCTCCATCTCGTACTCTTTCCAGCCCACCACCGATTCCTCGATCAGCAGCTCGTGCGTCGGCGAGGCCTCCAGGCCGCGCTCGCAGATGGCCACGAACTCCTCGCGGTTGTAGGCGATGCCGCCGCCCGTGCCGCCGAGCGTGAACGAAGGGCGGATCACCACCGGGTAGCCGATGCCGGCCTGCACCTGCAGCGCCTCCTCCATCGAGTGCGCGAGCGAAGAGCGCGGGCTCGCCAGCCCGATGCGGCTCATCGCCTGCTTGAACTTCTCGCGGTCCTCGGCCTTGTCGATCGCCTCGCGCGAGGCGCCGATCATTTCGACGTCGTATTGCTCCAGCACGCCGTTCCTCGCCAGGTCGAGCGCGCAGTTGAGCGCGGTCTGCCCGCCCATCGTCGGCAGCAGCGCGTCGGGCCGCTCCTTTTCGATGATGCGCGCCACCGTCTGCCAGGTGATCGGCTCGACGTAGGTGGCGTCCGCCATCCCGGGGTCGGTCATGATGGTGGCCGGGTTCGAGTTCACCAGCACCACGCGGTAGCCCTCGGACTTGAGCGCCTTGCAGGCCTGCGCGCCCGAATAGTCGAACTCGCAGGCCTGGCCGATCACGATCGGCCCGGCGCCGATGATCAGGATGCTCTCGAGGTCAGTGCGCCTGGGCATCGCGCATCAGCCGGGCGAAGCGGTCAAAGAGATAGCCGATGTCGTGCGGTCCGGGGCTCGCCTCCGGGTGGCCCTGGAAGCAGAACGCGGGCCGGTCGGTGCGCGCCAGCCCCTGCAGCGAGCCGTCGAACAGCGACACGTGCGTCGGCCGCAGCGAGCGGGGCAGCGTCGCCGGGTCCACCGCAAAGCCGTGGTTCTGGCTGGTGATCACGACCGCGCCGGTATCGAGGTCCTTCACCGGATGGTTGGCGCCGTGGTGGCCGAATTTCATTTTCAGCGTCTTCGCGCCCGAGGCCAGCGCCATCAGCTGGTGGCCGAGGCAGATGCCGAACACGGGCACCTCGCTCGCGTCGAGAATCTGCCCGATCGACTCGATGGCGTAGCCGCAGGGCTCGGGATCGCCGGGGCCGTTCGACAGGAACACGCCGTCCGGCTTCATTTTCAGCACCTCGCGCGCCGGCATCTGCGCCGGCACCACGCTGATGCGCGCGCCGCGCTCGGCCAGCAGGCGGAGGATGTTGCGCTTGATGCCGTAGTCGTAGGCGACGACGTGAAACGCGGCCGCTTCGGCGCCGTGGCGGAATCCCTTGCCGAGTTCCCAGGCGCCTGCGCGCCACTCGTAGGGCGCAGCCGTGGTCACGACCTTGGCGAGGTCCATGCCCGCGAGCCCGGGGAAGGCCCGCGCGCGCTCGAGCGCCTCCGCCTCGTCCACGTCGCCCGCCATCAGGCAGCCGTTCTGCGCACCCTTCTCGCGCACGATGCGCGTCAGCCTGCGCGTGTCGATGTCGGCGATGGCGACGACCTGCTTCGCCGCCAGATACTCGCCGAGCGTGCGCTCCGCGCGCCAGCTCGAGGCGCGCGGCGGCAGGTCGCGCACCACCAGCCCCGCGGCGTACACCGCAGCCGATTCTTCGTCCTCGGCGTTGACTCCGGTATTGCCGACGTGCGGATAGGTGAGCGTCACGATCTGCCGGCAGTACGAGGGATCGGTGAGAATTTCCTGGTAGCCGGTCATCGCGGTGTTGAACACCACCTCGCCCGGGGCCATGCCGCGCGCGCCGATCGAGCGGCCCCGGAACACCGTGCCGTCGGCGAGGACGAGCAGGGCGGGTTCGAGCGCAGCCAAGACGCGAGACTCCAGGAGTAGACGTGAAAAGCGGGAGGGGCTTCGCGCCCTTCCCGCTCGGCTTGAGACCGGAATTATACGCTACTTGAGGCCGAGCACGTCCGCCATGTCGTACCGTCCCGGCGCCCGCCCGCGCAGCCACTTCGCGGCGCGCAGCGCGCCGAGCGCATAGGTGGCGCGGCTCTGCGAACGCACCGCGACTTCGACCCGCTCGCCCTGGCCCGCGAAGATCACGGTGTGCTCGCCGACGATGTCGCCGCCGCGAATGGCGTGAAACCCGATCTGCTGCGCGGGCCTCGCGCCCGTGTCGCCGTGGCGGCCGTGCACGGCCACCGCGTCGAGCTTGCGGTGCAGGGCGCCGGCGACGATCTCGCCCAGCCTGAGCGCGGTGCCGGAGGGCGCGTCGACCTTCTGCCGGTGGTGCGCCTCCACGATTTCGACGTCGAAATCCTCGCCCAGGATGCGCGCCGCGGTTTCGGCCAGCTTGAACACCGCGTTGACCCCGACCGCAAAGTTCGGCGCCATGGCGATGGCGATGCGCCGAGCCGCCGCCTCGATCGCCGCCAGCTGCGGCGGCGAAAGACCCGTGGTGCCGATCACCATCGGCTTGCCGGCGGCGGCGCAGGCGGCGAGATGGGCCAGCGTTCCGTCGGGCCGGGTGAAATCGATCAGTACCTCGCTGGCGGCGAGCGCCGCGACGATGTCCGAGCCGACGCGCACGCCGCCCAGATGGCTGCCGAGAGCGGGACTGCCGGCGACTTCCAATGCCGCGCCGATCGCGAGCGCGGGGTCCGCGAGCGCCGCCTCGATGAGCGCGCGGCCCATCTTGCCGCCGGCACCGGCGATCGCCAGCCTCACGGCTTGCGCTCCGGCGTCGCCGCCGCCTCGGGCGCGGCAGCCGGCACGACGTCGCCCTCGATGCGCGCCAGCTTGCCGTCCTGGAAGATCACCGCGAGCTTGCGTTCCTCGCGCGTGCCGCCGAGCACGTCGCGGTAGAAAACGTAGTCCCAGCGGTCGGCATGGAAGATGTCCGCCAGCAGCGGCGTGCCGAGGACGAAGCGGACCTGCTCGCGCGTCATGCCGGGGCGCAGCTGCGACACCATTTCCTGCGAGATGTAATTGCCCTGCTGGATGTCCATGCGATAGGGCGTGATGAGCTGCGGCACACCGCATGCGGCGAGCAGCAACGCAAGGGCAGCAGACAGCCCGCGGAAAACGGAACGCACGGCGCTTGATTCTCAAGACAGGGTAAAGCCGATATCATAGCCGAAGCCCGCCACTTCCCTGGCCTCAGACGCCTCCACGATGAGCTCAACACAGAGTCTCAAGAGCACCGGACTCAAGGCGACCCTGCCGCGACGCAAGATCCTGGAGCTGTTCGAATCGAGCAAGGTGCGCCATCTCTCCGCGGAGGACGTCTACCGGACGCTGATCGCCGAGGGCATCGACATCGGGCTGGCGACCGTCTACCGCGTGCTGACGCAGTTCGAGCAGGCGGGCCTGCTGTCACGCCAGCATTTCGAGACCGGCAAGGCGGTGTTCGAACTCAACCAGGGCGGACACCACGATCACCTCGTGTGCCTGCAGTGCGGGCGGGTCGAGGAGTTCTACGACCCGGAGATCGAGAAGCGCCAGGGCACGATCGCGCGCGAGCGCGGCTTCGAGCTGCGCGGTCATTCGCTCGCGCTCTACGCCGACTGCAGCAAGCCGGACTGCCCGCACCGCGCGGCGGCCGAAGCGCTCGGGCTGCGCGCGCCGTCCTGATTTTCGCCGCGCGCTAAGTCCCGGGCAGTTCCTCCGCCACGCTCTCGGTCAGCGCCGGCTCGCGCCGCGTATCGAGCTCGCGCATGCGGCCGATGGGCGACGTCCAGGCGACCAGCGGCGCCAGCGCAAGCGCACCGATCCCGGCCATCAGGATCGCCGCGCGCACGCCCCAGTGCTCGGCGATCCAGCCGCCTGCGAGCCCGCCGAGCGGCGCGGTCGACACCGTCAGCGCGATCATCGTCGCGGTGACGCGGCCGAGGAGGTGATCGGGCGTCACGGTCTGCCGCAGCGTCAGGTAGTTGATGAAGAACGTCATGGCGCTGAAATCCAGCAGGAACAGTCCCGTGCCGAAGATCATCGACGCCACCGCATGCGAGCCGGTCGCCGACCCGAGCACCAGCCACGCCACCCCGGTACCGGCCATCGCGCCGAGCATCGTCGGACCGAAGCCGAAGCGCGCGTTGAAGCGCTGCGCAAACCCGGCCGCCGCCAGCGAACCGATGCCGGCGGCCATGAACAGCAACCCGACGTGACCGGCCGAGAAGCCCAGCTCGCGCGCCGCGAACAGCACCACCACGGCGATGAACGCATGGCGGAAGATCTGCCACGCCGCGAGCGCCCAGGCGAGCGTGCGCAGCGTGTGGTCGGCCCAGACCGCCTTCAAGCCCTCGCGGATCTCGGCGAGCACGCCCGAGGCCGTGACCTTTGGCACGTCCGATGTCGCGGGCGGAATTCCGCGCAGCACGGCGGCCGAGGCGAAGAAGGCGAACGCATCGAGCAGAATCGCGATCGGTGCCGTCAGCCACTGGATCAGCGCCCCGGCAAGCCCGGGACCCATCAGCTGCGCCGCCGAATCGGAAATCCCGATCTTGGCGTTGGCCTCGACCAGGTTGTCGCGTCCGACGCGCTCGGTCATGAAAACCTGATATGCCGGCCAGCCGATCACGGTCCCGGTGCCGACGAGAAATCCGGCGAGGTACAGCACCGGCATGCTGAGCACGCCGAGCCAGGCGCACAGCGGCACCGCGAGCAGCGCCAGGCCGCGCGCGATGTCGGACCAGATGATCACCTGCAGCTTGCGCGAGCGATCGACCAGCACGCCGGCAAACAGGCCGAACAGCGGATAAGGCAGAGCCTCGAGCGCCGTCAGCACGCCGATCTCCAACGCCGATGCGTTCAGCATCAGCGCCGCGGTAAGCGGCAGCGCGAGGAACGTGATATGCCCGCCGAAGTGCACGATCGTGAGCGAACCCCAGAGCTTGACGAAGTCCGGGTTGCGCCACAGTCCCGTGAAGCGGGGTTGCAGTATCAGGCGTTGCAGCAGCGTCAACATTTGCCATTCCTCGGACCCGCGCGGGCCCGGGCTCCCTTGCGTTGCGCGGGCGCGCTGGCGCGCCACGCGAATTGCGGGGCGGATTCGGGGCTAGCTTGTCGGAGCCACCGCATCCGCCTTGAAAAAACCGGCGGCGCAAGCGGCCCGGCCGGAGTCAGCGTTCGCCGAAGGCGATGCGGCCGAGGATGCAGAGGCCACGAGCCGCACCGCCGCGCTTGCGGCGATCGTTCAGGACAAGGATCTGTCGGCTCATCGTGGTATCGGTCGGTTGAATCGGTGGAGGCGGCGGATTATAGCGGTCGGCGCGGTGCCCGGCAACGCGTGCCGCATCAGCCGCCGCGCAGCAGCTCCGCGGCATGCTTGCGCGTGGTGGCCGTGATCGCCTGCCCGCCCAGCATGCGCGCCAACTCTTCGATGCGTGCGGCGCGGTCCAGGCGCTGCACTGCCGTGCCGAGCCGCCGCTCGTCCGCGGCGCGCGTCACCCGCCATTGCTGATCGCCCTGCGCCGCCACCTGCGGCAGGTGTGTCACGCACAGGACCTGGCGGTCGCGCGCGATGCGCTTGAGCGCGCGCCCTACGGTTTCCGCCACGGCGCCGCCGATGCCGGCATCGACCTCATCGAAGACCAGCGTGCCCACGGGCGAGATCTTGCTCGCCACCAGCTGAATCGCCAGGCTGAGCCGCGACAGCTCGCCGCCGGAAGCGACCTTGGCGAGCGGCCGCAGCGGCAGGCTCGGGTGCGACGAGACCTCGAATTCGGCCTGCTCCAGCCCGCTCGCCGCGGGCGCCTCGAGCGGCCTCAACTGCACCGCGAAGCGGCCGCCGTTCATCGCCAGCCCCTGCATCTGGGCCGTGACTTCGCGCGACAACTCCTGCGCGCCGCTCCTGCGCTTTGCCGAAAGACGTTTCGCCAGCGACCCGAAGCGCTCGCGCGCGGCCGCAACTTCGCGCTGCAGGGCCTCGGGACTGGCCGCCAGTTCGAGCTCGGCCAGCCTCGCCCGCCATTCGGCCAGCCTCTGCGGCAGCTCGGGCGGACGCACCCGGTGCCTGCGCGCCACCGCGTGCAGCGCCTCGATCCGCTGCTCGGTCTCGCGCAGCGCCTCGGGATCGAGCTCCACGCGCGAGGCGTAGCCGCGCAGTTCGCGTGCCGCCTCCCCGGCCTGGGCTTCGGCCGACTGCAGCAGCTCGGCGATCGCGCGCAGGCGCGCATCGTGATCCGACAGCGCGCGCAGGCGGCTGGCGACGGCGGCCAGCTGCGGCAGGCAGGCGCCCTCCGCTTCGGAAAGCGCTTCCAGCGACGATTGCGCCCCCGCGAGCAGGCTCGAGCCGTGCGCGAGGCGGCTGTGCGCAGCCGCGAGCGCATCCCATTCGCCTTCGCGGGGCGCGATCCGCGCCAGTTCCGCCACGCGCTCGCCCAGCTCGGCGCGCTCCGCCTCGCGCTGCGCGAACTGTTTCTCGGCATCCGCGGCGAGCCGCAGCAGCCGCTGCCAGTCGCGAAACGCGCCCGCCGTGTCGGCGGCAAGGGACGCGGCCCCGGCATGCGCATCGAGCAGATCCCGCTGCCCGGCAGCCCGCAGCAGCGACTGATGCGCATGCTGGCCGTGGATGTCGAGCAGCGATTCACCGGCCTCGCGCAGCTGCGCCAGGGTGGCGGCGTGGCCGTTGATGAAGCCGCGCGAGCGTGCGTCGCGCTCGATCGTGCGCCGCAGGATCAGGATGCCGGGATCGCCCTCGAGCCCGCTTTCGGCCAGCCACGCGGCGAGCGGCGAGCGGACATCCAGATCGAACTCCGCCGAAAGTTCGGCGCGCTCGGCGCCTTCGCGCACCAAGGTATCGTCGCCGCGGCCGCCGACCAGCAGCTCGATGGCATCCACCAGGATCGACTTTCCGGCGCCGGTTTCGCCCGTCAGCACCGTGAATCCCGGCGCGGTCTCCAGTTCGACCCGCTCCGCGATGACGAAATTCCGGATGCCGAGCGCTCGCAGCACGGGACCGTCAGTCCTCCGGCAGCGGCGACGCCGGGTTCTCGCTCCAGCGCAGCTTCTCGCGCAGCATCACGAAGTAGCTGTAGCCCGGCGGGTGCACGAAGCGGATCGCGTCCGCGGAGCGCTTCAGCATCAGGCTGTCGCCCTGCTGCAGGTCGGCCAGCGCGAAACCGTCGAAGTGGGCCCGCGCATCGAGCGCGCGCAGCAGCCCGATCTCGATCACGCTGGCGTCGCTCACGCTCACCGGCCGCGCCGAGAGCACGTGCGGATTGAGTGGCACCAGCGCCAGTGCCGGCACCGTGGGCTGCAGGATCGGTCCCTGCGCCGAGAGCGAATAGGCCGTGGAGCCGGTCGGGGTCGCCACGATCACGCCGTCGGCGCGCAGGCGGTAGACATACTCGCCGTCAATGCGCAGCTCGAATTCGATCAGGCGGCCCTGCGAACCCTTGCCCACCACCGCCTCGTTGAGCGCCAGGGTGCGCAACAGCACCTCCCCGCCGCGCCGCACCTCGGCATCGAGCAGCGAGCGCTCCTCGATGCTGTGCCGGCCGTCGAGGATGGCGCCCACCGACTCGCGCATGTCCGAGAGCGCGATGTCGGTCATGAAGCCGACGCGTCCCTGGTTGATGCCGGCCAGCGGCACGCCGTGGCGCACCAGGTTGCGCGCCGCCGACAGCATGGTGCCGTCGCCGCCCAACACGATCGCCAGGTCGGCCGAGCGTCCGATGGCCTCGAAGTCGGCCGCCGACTCGCCGTCGCCCACGCTGCGCGCGGTCTCGCGCTCCACCAGCACCTCGCAACCGCGCTCGCGCAGCAACTGGCGCAGAACCTGGAGCGACTCCGCGATCTGCGGTGTCTGCTTGCCGATCAGCGCGACGCGGCGAAAAGCGGGCGGCATGCGTTCAGTGCGTGGCCTTGAAGGGGTCGCTGGCATTGTAGCGGCATGTGTAGAATTGGTCGCATGCTCGACAAGCGTGCCCAGCTCCTGCTGAAGACCCTCATCGAACGCTATATCGAAGAGGGCCAGCCGGTGGGTTCGCGTACGCTGTCGCGCTACTCCGGACTCGACCTGTCGCCGGCGACGATCCGCAATGTCATGTCCGACCTGGAAGAGCTCGGTTTCATCACCAGCCCGCACACCTCCGCCGGCCGCGTGCCGACGCCGCAGGGCTACCGCTTCTTCGTCGACACCCTGCTGGTGGTGAAATCACTCGGCACGGGCGAGATCCACCGGCTCGAAGGCGAGCTGCACCCGGACAATCCGCAGCGCGTGATCCAGGCGGCCTCGAATCTGCTTTCCCAGCTCACCCAGTTCGCCGGCATCGTCAGGACGCCGCGCCGGCGCGCCGTGACCTTCCGCCAGCTCGAGTTCCTGCGGCTGTCGGAGAAGCGTGTGCTGCTGATCGTGATCACCCCGGAAGGCGACGTGCAAAACCGCATCCTGCTCACCGAGCGCGATTACACGCCGGCGGAGCTGGTGGCGGCGGCCAATTTCATCAACCAGCACTATTCCGGCCAGGGCTTCGAGGACATCCGCCAGCGCCTGCACCAGGAGCTGCACGAACTGCGGCGGGACATGATGGCGCTGATGAGCGCCGCGCTCGAAGCGAGCAGCCAGGCGATGGCCGACAACGCCGCTCCCTACGTGATCTCGGGCGAGCGCAACCTCCTCTCGGTGCACGACCTGTCGCACGACATGAAGCGGCTGCGCCAGCTGTTCGAGCTGTTCGAGCACAAGACCTCGCTGCTGCAGATCCTCGACTCGTCGCTGCGCGGCGAAGGCGTGCAGATCTTCATCGGCGGCGAATCCGGCGTCTCGACGCCCGACGAGGTGAGCGTGGTGACCTCGCCCTACACGGTCGACGGCGAAGTGGTCGGCACGGTGGGCGTGATCGGGCCGACGCGCATGGCCTACGACCGGGTCGTGCCGCTGGTCGACGTCACCGCCAAGCTCCTGTCGAGCGCGCTGTCGCAGCATTGAGCGGCGCGGGCCGGTGAGCGACGGCGTCCTGCTCGTCAACCTCGGCACGCCCTCGGCGCCCACGCCGCAGGCCGTGCGCGCTTACCTGGCCGAGTTCCTCGCCGATCCGCGCGTGGTCGAGCTGCCGCGCTGGCTCTGGCTGCCGCTGCTCCACGGCGTGATCCTCAATCTCCGGCCGGCGCGCTCGGCCAGGAAATATGCCGTGATCTGGACCGCAGAAGGTTCGCCGCTCGCAGTGCACACCGCGCGGCAGGCGCGGCTGCTCGCCGCGGCGAGCGGCTTGCGCGTCGAGCACGCAATGCGCTACGGCGAGCCCAGCGTCGCCCACGGCCTTGCGCGGCTGCGCGCCGCGGGCAGGCGTCGCATCGTCGTGCTGCCGCTGTATCCGCAGTACGCGCGCAGCACCACGGAAAGCGTGCGCGACGTCATCGGTGCCGAGGTCACGATGATCGAGCAGTTCCACGATCACCCGGCCTACATCGCGGCGCTCGCCGCCGGCGTGCACCGCCAGTGGGAGCAGCGCGGCCGCGGCGAGTTGCTGATCATGAGTTTTCACGGCATCCCGAAGCGCTCGGTGCAACGCGGCGACCCCTACGAGAAGCAGTGCCGCGAAACCGCGCGGCTGCTCGCTGCCGCGCTGGAGCTGAAGCCGCAACAGTGGCAGCTGACGTATCAGTCGCGCTTTGGCGCCGCCGAGTGGTTGCAGCCCTATACGCAGCCGACGCTGGTCGCGCTTGCACGCGGCGGGCTGAAGCGGGTCGACGTCGTCTGCCCGGGATTCGTCGCCGACTGCCTCGAGACGCTGGAGGAGATCGGGATGGAGGTACGCACGGCCTTCCTCGCGGCCGGCGGCGAGGAGTTCCGGGCCCTGCCCTGCCTGAACGAAGACCCGCGCTGGATCGAGGCGCTGGGTGCGATCATCCGCACCGCCTGACCCCGCTGCGGCAGGTTCTGTCCGCGGCGGGCCCCTTGAAGTCGCGGGATGTGCCCCCATTGAACCTCGTTGAAATAGCGACCGATTGCCGAATCCTTCCGCCATGGCAGACGACCCCACAGCAGACCAGGTGCTGCAAACCGATGCGGGCGAGCCTGCGCCCGAGCCGAGGCCGCTGGAGGCACGCCTAGCCGAGGCACAGGCCAAGATCGAAGAGCAGCACCAAGCCTGGCTGCGCGCCTTGGCGGATGCCGACAATGCGCGCAAGCGCGCCCAGGCCGACGTCGCGCAGGCACGCAAGTTCGCGATCGAGCGATTCGTCGACGATCTGCTGCCGGTGATCGACAGCCTGGAGGCCGCATTGAGCGCGGGTGGCGCCACGGCGGATTCGCTGCGCAGCGGCGTCGAGCTGACTCTCAGGCTCCTGCGCACCGCCCTCGAGCGCGCGAGTGTGGCCGAAGTGGCGCCGGCGCCGGGCGCACGCTTCGACCCGCACCGCCATCAGGCGATGGCAGTGGTCGAGGTCGAGGCCGAGCCCAATACCGTCGTGGCCGTGATGCAGAAGGGCTACCTGCTGAACGAACGCGTGGTCCGGCCCGCCCTGGTGACCGTGGCGAAGGCTCGGGAGGCCGCCGGGGGAACGTCTCCCAAGGTTGAAAACGGCGGCGGAAACCCCATATCGGACACGGGCTTAGATCAACCTTCAAGGACCTGACACATGTCAAAGATCATCGGCATCGACCTGGGCACGACCAACTCCTGCGTTGCCATCATGGAGGGCGGCAAGCCGAAGGTCATCGAGAACTCCGAGGGCGCGCGGACGACCCCTTCCGTGGTCGCCTACACCGAAGACGACGAAACCCTGGTCGGCGCGCCGGCGAAGCGCCAGGCCGTCACCAACGCCAAGAACACCCTTTATGCCGTCAAGCGCCTGATCGGCCGGCGTTTCGAGGAAAAGGAGGTGCAGAAGGACATCAGCCTGATGCCCTTTCGCATCGTAAGGGCGGACAACGGCGACGCCTGGGTCGAAGTGCGCGGCAAGAAGATCGCGCCGCAGCAGGTCTCGGCCGACGTGCTGCGCAAGATGAAGAAGACCGCCGAGGACTATCTCGGCGAGGAAGTAACCGAGGCGGTGATCACCGTGCCGGCGTACTTCAACGACTCGCAGCGCCAGGCCACCAAGGACGCGGGCCGCATTGCCGGGCTGGAGGTCAAGCGCATCATCAACGAGCCGACGGCCGCCGCGCTCGCCTTCGGTCTCGACAAGCAGGAAAAGGGCGACCGCAAGATCGCCGTCTACGACCTGGGCGGCGGCACCTTCGACATCTCGATCATCGAGATCGCCGACGTCGAGGGCGAAATGCAGTTCGAGGTGCTGTCCACCAACGGCGACACCTTCCTCGGCGGCGAGGACTTCGACCAGCGCCTGATCGACTACATCGTCACGGAATTCAAGAAGGACCAGGGCGTCGACCTGTCGAAGGACGTGCTCGCGCTGCAGCGCCTGAAGGAAGCGGCGGAGAAGGCGAAGATCGAGCTGTCCTCCTCGCAGCAGACCGAGATCAACCTGCCGTACGTGACCGCCGACGCCTCCGGGCCGAAGCACCTGGCGATGAAGGTCACGCGCGCCAAGTTCGAGTCGCTGGTGGACGACCTGGTCGAAAGGACCATCGAGCCCTGCCGCATCGCGATCAAGGACGCGGGCGTCAAGGCCTCGGACATCGCCGACGTGATCCTGGTCGGCGGCCAGACCCGCATGCCGAAGGTCGTCGACAAGGTGCGCGAATTCTTCGGCAAGGAGCCGCGCAAGGACGTCAACCCGGACGAGGCGGTGGCGGTCGGCGCCGCGATCCAGGCCGGCGTGCTGAAGGGCGACGTCAAGGACGTGCTGCTGCTCGACGTGACGCCGCTGTCGCTCGGCATCGAGACCCTCGGCGGAGTGATGACCAAGCTGATCCAGAAGAACACCACCGTCCCGACCAAGGCCCACCAGGTGTTCTCGACCGCGGACGACAACCAGACCGCAGTGACGATCCACGTGCTGCAGGGCGAACGCGACATGGCCGCGGGCAACAAGTCGCTGGGCCAGTTCAACCTCGCCGACATCGCGCCCGCGCCGCGCGGCATGCCCCAGATCGAGGTCACGTTCGACATCGACGCCAACGGCATCCTGCACGTGGCCGCCAAGGACAAGTCGACCGGCAAGGAAGCGAAGATCAAGATCCAGGCCGGCTCCGGGCTGACCGAGCAGGAGATCCAGCGCATGGTCAAGGACGCCGAGGCGCACGCCGAGGACGACCGCAAGGCGCTCGAACTGGTCAACGCGCGCAACCAGTGCGAGGCGCTGGTGCATTCGGTGCGCAAGTCGCTGAAGGAGTACGGCGACAAGCTCGATGCCGCGGAGAAGGACCCGATCGAAGCGGCGCTGAAGGACGCCGAGAGCGTGCTCAAGTCGGACGACAAGGAAAAGATCGAGGCCAGGGCGCAGGCGCTCGCACAGGCCTCGCAGAAGCTCGGCGAGAAGATCTACGCCGATGCGCAGGCACAACAACAGCAGCAGGCGGGCGCACAGCAGCAGCAGGCGGCGGGTAGCGCGGCCAAGGACGAAGGCAACGTGGTCGACGCCGAGTTTACGGAAGTGAAGGAAAAGAAGACCGGCTAGTGCCGGGCGCGAAACACGCGCCGGCTTAGCTGGCCGGGACCGGACGGCGACGATGCGCCGTTCATCCCGGCCTTTTTCGCATCAAACGGATACCACGAAATGGCCAAGCGAGACTACTACGAGGTCCTCGGCGTAAACCGGGATGCGGCCGACGAGGACATCAAGAAAGCCTACCGCAAGCTCGCCATGAAATGGCATCCGGACCGCAATCCGGACAACCCCAAGGCGGAGGAGCACTTCAAGGAAGCCAAGGAGGCGTACGAGATCCTGTCCGACGGGCAGAAGCGCGGCGCCTACGACCGCTTCGGCCACGCGGGCGTCGACCCGAGCGCGGCGGCTTCGGCCGGCGCGGGCGCCGGTTTTGGTGGCGCCGGCTTCGGCGACATCTTCGGCGACATCTTCGGCGAAATCTTCGGCGGCGGGCGCGGCGGGCGCTCGACCGTGTACCGGGGTGCGGACCTGCGCTACAACCTCGAGATCACGCTGGAGCAGGCGGCGCACGGTTTCGAAACCAAGATCCGCGTCCCCACCATGAGCGAATGCGGCGCCTGCCATGGCAGCGGCGCCAAGCCGGGGACGCAGCCGCAGACCTGCCCCACCTGCCACGGCGCGGGCCAGGTGCGCGTATCGCAAGGCCCGTTTTCCATCGCCCAGACCTGCCCGCGTTGCCGCGGCGCCGGCAAGGTGATCGCGCAGCCCTGCGCACAGTGCGGCGGCGCGGGCCGCCTCAAGCACCACAAGACGCTGCAGGTGCGCATCCCGGCGGGCGTCGACGAGGGCGACCGCGTGCGGCTGACCGGCGAGGGCGAGCCGGGCGTGAACGGCGGCCCCCCGGGCGACCTCTACGTGCAGACGCACATCAAACCGCATGCGGTATTCACGCGCGATCACGACGACCTGCACTGCGAGATGCCGGTATCGTTCGCGGCTGCGGCGCTCGGCGGGGATATCGAGATTCCGACGCTCGACGGCAGTGCGCGCATCAAGGTGCCGCCCGAGACGCAGAGCGGCAAGACTTTCCGCCTGCGCGGCAAGGGCATCCACGGCGTGCGCAGCCAGCAGCACGGCGACCTGTTCTGCCACGTGGTGGTGGAGACCCCCATCAACCTGACCGAGCGCCAACGCGAGCTGCTGCGCGAATTCGAGACCATCAGCCAGCGCGACGCGGCGCGCCACAATCCGCGCAGCAAGTCCTGGTTCGACAAGGTGCGGGAGTTCTTCGCCGGCTGATCCGGCCTACATGCCCTTGAACAGGTGCGTGTAGCTGCGGCTCACCTCGAGCTTGTCCGGCCGGCCCTTGATGCTCACCAGCTGACGGCCGCGAAAATCGCGGCTCACTCCCGCAATCGCGCGCGCATTCACCAGCGTCGAGCGGTGGATCTGCCAGAACTGGTTCGGGTCCAGCTCGGCGATGAGCTCCTTGATCGGCTTGCGGATCAGGGCTTCCTGCTGCGCAGTCTGCACGCGCGTGTATTTCTCGTCGGAGACGAAAAACAGCACCTCGTCCACCGGGATCATCTGGATCTGCTGCCCCACGGTGGCCTGGATCCATTTCAGAAAACCGGCCGCACCACCGCCATTCAACTGGCTTTGCAGGCGCTCGAGCAGCTGCTGCAAGGCCTGTTGCGTCCCCGCCGCCGATCCCGGCCCGGGTTGTGCGGCGCGCTCTCCCAGCCGCTTGCGGATGCGCTCCACCGTGAGCTGAAGCCGCTCGCGCTCGGCCGGCTTGAGCACGTAGTCCACCACCCCCTGCTCGAAGGCCTCGATGGCGTACTGATCGAACGCGGTGACGAAAACGATTTCCGGCAGGGACACATCGCCGGCCGACGCCAGCGCCGCGATCTCGCGCGCGGCCTCGACCCCCGTCTTGCCGGGCATGCGGATGTCGAGAAATATCAGGTCCGGGCGCAGCGCCGCAGTGCGCTCCACGGCTTCGATGCCGTTGCGCGCCTCCGCGACGATCTCCAGCTCCGGCCAGACTTCGGCAAGCCGCGCGCGCAGCTGCTCGCGCATCAGCGGCTCATCGTCCGCGATCACGGCGCGTGCCTGCATCGAAACGCCCCCCTCAGGCGCGACTGGTGTTGTTGGCGATCCTATAGGGTACGACGACCGTGACGCGCGTGCCACTCGGTGCGTGGTCGGCGATGCGCAGCTCCGCGTCGCCGCCGTAAAGCAGCTTGAGGCGCTCGCGGATGTTCGCCAGGCCCACTCCGGTGCCGGCCGTGGCGGCGCGCCCGAAACCGACGCCGGTGTCGGCGACCGAGATTTCCAGTCTGCCGTGCACCACTTCGGCGTCCACGCGCAGGGTGCCGCCCTCGGGCTTGGGTTCCAGCCCGTGCTTGATGGCGTTTTCCACCAGCGACTGCAGCATCATCGGCGGGAATTCGGCCGAATGCAGGCCTGCGCTCACGTTGACCTCGGTCTGCAGCCGGTCGCCCATGCGCACGCGCAGGATCTCGAGGTAAGGCCGCACCACCGCCAGCTCGCGCCCGAGGTTGGTCTCGGCCTCGCGCATGCCGGGCATCGACGCGCGCAGCAGCGCGATCAGGTTCTTCTGCATGGTGCTGGCGCGCGCCGGATCGACTTCGATCAGGTGGTCGATGCTCGCCAGCGTATTGAACAGGAAGTGCGGTTCGACCTGCGCCTGCATCGCCGCCATGCGCGCCTCCACCACCTGCCGCCTGAGGCTCTCCGAGTCCGCAGTCTCCTGCGCCTCGGCCGCCTTGACCTCGGCCTTGACGCGACCGGCGTACACGATCTTGATCACCATCGAGACGACGATCAGCAGCAGGGCGAGCTGCGGAAGAAATCCGCCGAGCCGGATCACTCGCAGCCTCGGCTTGCGGACATCGGCCGCGATCTCCTCCTCGATCGCCTCGCGGATGGACTCGCGCGCTTCTTCGACCGCAGCGCGGATCTCCTCGGCGGTGCCGGGCGGAACGGTCACCGTGACGCCATCACGCCCGATCTCGACGACGCTCTTCGGGGGCGCAGGGATGGCCGGTTGCTCCGGCAACGCGGAGGGCGTCGGGGGCATGTCCGGCGAAGCTTTCGGTGCCGGCGGCGGGGCCGAGCTTCGCTGGCGCCTGATGTGGATGCCCTGGTGATCGATCTTGATATCGACTTCACCGTACTTTTCCTTGAGCTTCTTGGCCCGCTCGGTCCGCTTCGCCGGCGACTCCGGTGCGCTGTCGCTGCCGACCGTGAATTTCAGGGAGAACGGCGGGATCTCGGCCAGAATTCCAGCGGCGATCAGCAACAGCAGCGAAAGCAGGAAGAACTTCTTCCAGGAAATGCTGACCAGCCATTCCGCATAGCGCCGAAAGCCGGATGCCGTGGCGCTAGAAAACCGCTCCCAGCGGGAAGGATTGGCAACGGGGGCTGCGGATGGCTGTGATGCGTTCATGGCTCCGGTCGTGGTCATTTGCGCTAGCTTACGATGTGACGGCGGCGCGTGCTTCGGTGCGAAAGAAATCGACGCGGCCACTGTAGGCCGGGCCGGAACCGACGGCGATGGTTTTGCGATGAACTGCCTGTACGCCGCGATGAGCCGCATGCCCGGCCGATGGGAGGTAATGCCACGGGCGGCATAATGATCGGCACACGTTGCGGGAGACAAGTCATGAACTGGTTCATCCGCGGAATCTTCGTCATCGTCATCGGCGCCGCGCCGCCGGGCCCGCTGGCCGACGATGTGACGACCCCGGAAGCGACCGCCGCGGCCTTCCGGAGCGCCCTCGAAGGCGGCAGGGAGCAGGCGGTGCTCGCGCTCCTCGTGCCGGAGCTGCTGGTCTACGAGTCTGGTGACCGGAACCGCTCGCGCACCGAGTATGCGGCGCACCACCTGCGTGCCGACATGGCCTTTCTGGCGCAGGCCCGCGTGCGCGTACTCGAGCAGGTGGTATCGACCGAGGGATCGAGTGCCTGGGTCGCAACGCGTTCGCGCATCGTCGCGCCGTCGGCAGACCTGATCAGCACCGAAACGCTGATGTTGCGGCGCACACCGGATGGCTGGCGCATCTGGCACATTCACTGGTCTTCGCGCAAGGCGCGCCGCGAAGACGGCTGACCCCCGCGTCTGGTCCCATCCGTCCGCGTTTCCGGCAGCCTGTGCCGCCGGATGGCGCTTTCGTCGCAACGCGGTTGTAGCCCGGCGGCGCCCTGCGTAACCTCGCCCGGAGACTGGAGGAAGATCGACCATGACACGGACGTTTCGGTGGTTGGGGCTCGGATTGGCCGTCGCGGTGAACGGGGCGGCGCTTGCAGTGCTGCATGCGGCCATGCTGCAGACCGTCGCTCGCGAGCAACTGGCGCTGCAGCGACCGTCTCGCATCGTGGTCACTGCTCCGCCCGCCGCCCACGCGCTTGCCTCGGCGCAGAGTTGTCCCGGGCCCAAAGTGCTCTGACGGGATCGGCATGGTTGCGGCTTGGAAGGCGCGGCGGCTGCATGCGATGATCGAGCGGACAGCCATGGCCGGGGGCGCGCCCGAAGCGGGCCCCGCGGCCGCGATGACCATGACCCGACCGCGCGCCATCATCGCCGAGGACGAGCCGCTGCTGCGCGACGAGCTCGCGGAGCTGCTCGGCCAGCTCTGGCCGGAGCTCGACATCGTCGCGCAGGCAGCCGACGGCATTGCCGCACTGCGCGCCCTGGAACAGCACGCGCCGGACGTGCTGTTCCTCGACATCCAGATGCCCGGCCTGACCGGCCTGGAGGTGGCGCGCCAGGTCAACGGGCGCAGCCATGTCGTCTTCGTCACCGCCTACGATCAGCATGCGGTCGCCGCATTCGAGCAGGGCGCCGCGGATTTCCTGCTCAAGCCGGCGAGCGCGGCGCGCCTGGCGACCACGGTCGCACGCCTCAAGGGCAAGATCGGCCGTCCGGCGCCCCAGATCGACGGCATCCTGCGCGAGCTCGGCACGGCGAAACGGGGGTACCTGCGCTGGATCAACGCGTCCCACGGCCAATCCGTGCGCCTCATCACGGTCGAGGACGTGAACTACTTCGAGGCGGACAGCAAGTACACCCGGGTCGTCACGGCCGACGGTGAATCGCTCATCCGCAAGCCGATCCGGGAGCTGGCGGAAGCGCTCGACCCGGGTTGCTTCTGGCAGATCCACCGCTCCACCATCGTGAACGTGAACGCGATCGCGGGAGTCGTGCGCGATGCGCGCGGCCGCCCGCAGGTGCGCCTGAAGCGGCGCCCGGAGCTGCTGTCGGTGAGCGACGCCTATGCGCACCTGTTCCGACAGATGTAGCGGCCGCGCCGCATGAATCAGGCCAGGCCGAACGCCCCGTCCCGCGGACAGGACTTCACTCCGCCGCTGCTGCGCGGACTGTCATGGACCGCGCTCGGGCTGGTGTTGGGGTTCTGCGCCATCGCCGCGCTCGAGGTCGTGGCGATGCCGTCGAAGGACGCGTTCTACAGCGGCATCGGGGACATGGCGCGGTCGGCACTGGCGCGCATTCCCGTCTTCCTCGTCGGCGGCGTCACCCTGCTCGTGACCGCGATCGTGTTCCTGAACGCGGCAGGCCGGACCGACCGCGAGCGCTTCGGCCAGGCCGTGCTCGCGGCGGTGCTCGGCAGCGTGGTGGCCGCCGTGACGCGGTACCTCGTCGGCGCCACGCCGGCAACCGAGGGCGCGGCGTTCATCCTGAAGGTGTTCGTCGCGTGGCTCATTCCGGCGCTCGCGCTCGCGGCCGGTTGCGTGCTCTATCTCCGTGCCCACGCAGCACGCGAGGAGCTCAACAACTCTGTCCTGCGGCGGGCATCGCTCGAGCAGCAGCGCCAGGAGGCGCGCCTGCGCCTGCTGCAGGCGCAGATCGAACCCCATTTCCTCTTCAACACGCTGTCCAACATCCGACGCCTGTGCCAGACCGACGCCGCGGCCGGGCGCCGGATGCTCGCGCAGCTGACCCGCTACCTGCGCGCCGCGCTGCCGAAATTCAGGGTTGAGGAGGCCACGCTGGCCGACGAGATCGAGATCGTCGCTGCCTACCTCGGGTTGCAAAAAACCCGCATGGGCGAGCGCTTGCGATTCGAGATCGACGTGCCGCCGGAGCTGCGCGGCGTCCGGGTGCCGCCGATGATGCTCGCCACGCTGGTCGAGAACGCCATCAAGCACGGCATCGCCCCCCTGGCGGAAGGCGGTTCGATCCGGGTCCGCGCCGCCGCGGCGGCCGGCGCACTGACGCTCGAGGTCACCGATGACGGCCGCGGCTTTGCGGCGGGTTCCGGCAGCGGCGTCGGACTCGCCAACATCCGCGCGCGGCTGAACGAACTGCACGGCGGGCGTGCCGCCTTGCTGCTCGAGGCGGCGGCCCCGCGGGGCGTCGTTGCGACGATTACGCTGCCGCTGCAGCGCGCAGCAGGCGCCCCATGAGCAGTGTGCTGACCGCAGCGGCGGCAGGCGGCGCACCGGCTCATGCCGCGTGGACCGGCGCGCTGCAGGGTCTCGGCAGGCGGCAATTTACGTTGATCGCCATGTTTGCGCTTTTCATCCCGCTGATGATGTCGCTGTTCTCCGTGGCGTTGGGCGAGACGGTCCTGATCCCCTTTCTCCTCTACGACATCGCGGCCTGCCTCGCGATCGGCAGCGCCGCGCAACTGAGCGCGCTGGCCGCGCGCAACCTGTTGAGCCACCGCATCGGCACGGCGGGGCGCGTTGCGCTCGCGATCCTGGTGGCGACGGCGGCCGCCACGGCCCTGCTGCAGCTGATCGGGCTTGCGGTGGCTGAGCCGCTCGGGCTCGAGCAGCTCATGGCGCGGGAAGGCAAGGCCTTCGCCGGCACCGCGCATCGCATCGTTTACCAGCTGTCCGGTGCCCTGAAATGGTCGCTCGTGCTGGTGGTGCTGTGCGAACTCCTCGAGACCAACCGTCGCGCACAGGGCGAATTGCATGCCGTGCGCATGGCCGCGCTCGCCGCCGAGCGCGATCTCGTCGAAGGCGAGCTGCGGGCGATGCAGGCACGCGTCGATCCCGATCTGCTGTTCGACTCGCTGCTGGAAATCGACCGGCGCTACGCGCGCGACGGCGCCGACGGCCAGGAGCAGCTCGACGCCCTGATCCGCTTCCTGCGTGCGGCACTGCCCGGCGACGGCGGCGGTTCGAGCGTCGGCCGCGAGCAGGAACTGGTCGAAGCCTACGTCGAGCTGGTGCGGAGCCATCGCGGCCTGACGGTCGATTTTGCCGTCGCACCGGCGGCGCGGCAGGAACCGATGCCGGCCATGCTGCTGTTGCCCCTGGTGAAGTGGGCGCTCGATGAGCGCGGCGCGCGGCACGCGAAAATCGACATCGCGGCAACGGCGCGCGCCCTGATTGTCCGGATCGAGAGCGACGGGGTCGACGTCGGCGCCGCTCCGGATGGCGACCTCGCGCCGGTGCGCGAGCGCCTCAAACAGCTCTATCCCGCGGGCGCGGAGTTGCAGGTGCGCGCCAAAGACGGCGCGCGCCGCGTCGCGCTGAAGATCCCGGCGCAGCCGCGGACCGCTGTCTAGCGCCGCTACTTCCTGCGCCAGGTCGTTCCGCCAGGACCGTCTTCGAGCACGATGCCGGCTGCGTCCAGCTCGGCGCGGATGCGATCCGCTTCGGCATAGTCCTTGCGCTTGCGCGCCGCCAGCCGCGCCTCGATGCGTTGCCGGATCCCGGCATCAGCCACCGCCACGCCGGGCTCCGACTGAAGGAACGCCTGCGAATCGCGCTGCAGCAACCCGAGCACGCCGCCGAGCAAGCGCAGCAGCGCGCTGAACTCGATGCGTCCCCTGCCGATTTCGCGCGCCATGTCGAACAGCACCGCGATCGCCTCGGGCGTGTTGAAGTCGTCATCCATCGACTCCCTGAAGCGGGCCGCGAAGGGCTGATTCCAGTCGATTGACGCCGTGCTTGCCGCCGGCGCCGATTTCAGCGCGGTGTAGAGCCGCGCCAGCGCCTGGCGCGCCTCCGCGAGGTGCGCGTTCGCATAGTTGAGCGGGCTGCGGTAATGCGTGCGCAGGTACAGAAAGCGCAGCACTTCGGCGTCGACCGTCTGCAACACGTCGCGCAGGGTGAAGAAGTTGCCGAGCGACTTCGACATCTTCTCGTCGTCGACGCGCAGGAAGCCGTTGTGCAGCCAGTAGTTGGCGAAGCGCACACCGTTCGCGCCCTCGGACTGCGCGATCTCGTTCTCGTGATGCGGGAACTGAAGGTCCTGGCCGCCGCCGTGAATGTCGAAATGCTCGCCGAGCAGCGTGCAACCCATGGCGGAACACTCGATGTGCCAGCCGGGGCGCCCCTCACCCCAGCGCGAAGGCCATTTCGGTTCGCCGGGCTTGGCGCGCTTCCACAGCGCGAAATCGAGCGGATCGCGCTTCGCGGCATCGACCGCGACGCGCTCGCCCGCGCGCAGTTCGTCGAGCGACTTGCCGGACAGGGCGCCGTAGTGCGGGAACTTGCGCACGGCAAAGTTCACGTCGCCGCCGCCGTCCTGGTACGCGAGCCCCTTCGTCTCGAGGCGATCGATCATGGCCAGCATCTGCGGCACGTAATCGGTCGCGCGCGGCTCGTAGTCCGGCTTCTGCACCCCCAGCGCGGCAAGATCCTGGTGCATCGCGTCGATGAAGCGCGCCGTGAGCTCGCCGATGGCCTCGCCGTTCTCGACCGCGCGCCGGATGATCTTGTCGTCGATATCGGTGATGTTGCGCACGTAGGTCACGCGGTAGCCGCTCGCGCGCAGCCAGCGCTGCACCATGTCGAATGCCACCAGCATGCGGCCGTGGCCCAGATGGCAGAAGTCGTACACCGTCATGCCGCAGACGTACATGCGCACCTCGCCCGGGCGGATCGGGACGAAGTCCTGCTTTTCTCGCGCCAGCGAGTTGTAGAGACGCAGCATGATTGTGGTTGCGCAGGAGCCGGTCTAAAATCGTGCGGTTCGATCGCAGGCCCGCAAAAATCATAGCATGGCGCCGCACGCGCCCCACGCATCCGGAAGAGAGAACCCATGAAACTCGTGACGCTGCTCAAGCCTCTGGTCGCGCTTTCGGCTGCGGCTGCCGCCTCCGGCGGGCTCGCCGCCGATCCCAGGGTGGACATCAAGACCAACGTCGGCACCATCCGCATCGAGCTGTATCCTGCGAAGGCCCCGCAGACGGTGGAGAATTTCCTGCGCTACGTGAAGGACGGTCACTTCGACGGCACCGTGTTCCACCGCGTCATCGCCGGGTTCATGATCCAGGGCGGCGGCTTCGACCGCAGCCTGCGCCAGAAGGCCACCCGCGATCCGATCCGCAACGAAGCCGAGATCGGCGTCAAGGCCGGCCTGAAGAACGATCTCGGCACGCTGGCGATGGCGCGCACGCGCGATCCGCATTCGGCCACGGCGCAGTTCTTCATCAACGTCGCCGACAACGCATTCCTCAACTGGGGCGACGCGCGTGGCGACGGCAACGGCTACGCCGCGTTCGCCAAGGTGATCTCCGGGCTCGACGTCGTGATGCAGATCTCCAAGGTCGAGACCGGCCCGTCGGGCATCTTCCCGCGCGACGTGCCGCGCGACGCGGTCGTCATCGAGAAGATGACGCTGGTCGCCGACAAGAAGTAATGTGGCGCGCGCGCTTTTCATCTCCGATCTGCACCTCGCGGGCGAGCGCCCGGCCACCAGCGAACGCTTCTTCCGCTTCCTGCAGGACGAGGCTGCCGGTGCCGCGGCGCTCTACATCCTCGGCGACCTGTTCGAGTACTGGATCGGCGACGACGAGCTGAGCGCGGCCGATGGCGATCCGCTCGCGCGGCACGTCGCGACCGGCCTGCGGCAGCTGGCTGATGGCAGCTGCGCCGTGCACCTGATGCACGGCAACCGGGACTTCCTGATGGCCGCGGCGTTCTGCGGCGCGAGCGGCGCCGCGCTGCTGGACGATCCCGTGGTGGTCGAGGTCGCGGGCGAACCCACGCTGCTGATGCACGGTGACACGCTGTGCACCGACGACCTCGATTATCAGGCTTGGCGTCGCACCGCCCGTTCGCAAGCCTGGCAGCGCGGGTTCCTAGGCCAGCCGCTGGCCGCTCGCCGCGAGACGATCATGCAGCTGCGCGAACGCAGCAAGTCGGTCATCAGCGCGAAGCCGGCCGACATCATGGACGTCACGCCGCAGGCGGTGGCAGCGGCGTTTCGCCGGCACGGGGTGAAGCGCCTGATTCACGGCCATACGCATCGCCCGGCGCACCACGCGCTTGAAGTCGACGGTGTGCGCCGCGAGCGCTGGGTGCTGCCCGACTGGTACGGGCCTGGAGGCTATCTCGTGATCGACGCATCCGGCGCGCGTCTGGTGCGCTACTAGTCCAGCCCGCGTCCCAGGTCGGCCTGGATGTCGGTGACCGCCTCAAGGCCCACCGCCACGCGCAACAGTCCCTCGGAAATCCCGGCCGCGGCACGCGCTTCGGGCGAGATGCGGCCGTGCGTGGTCGTGGCGGGGTGCGTGATGGTGCTCTTGACGTCGCCGAGATTGCCGGTAATCGAGATCAGGCGCGTCGCGTCGACGACCTTCCACGCGGCCTCGCGCCCGCCCCGCACCTCGAACGACACCACGGCGCCACCGGCACGCTGCTGGCGCATCGCCAGCGCATGCTGCGGATGCGACGCCAGACCGGGGTAGAGCACGCGCGCCACTTTCGGGTGGGATTCGAGCCAGCGCGCGAGCTGCAGCGCCCGCTCCGACTGCGCCAGCATCCTCAGCTCGAGGGTTTCGAGCCCTTTCAGCACCACCCAGGCGTTGAACGGCGACAGGCTCGGCCCGGCAGTGCGCAGGAACGGCAGCATCCCCTGCGCAACCAGCGTCTTTGCACCGCACACTGCGCCGCCGAGTACGCGGCCCTGACCGTCGAGGTACTTGGTCGCGGAGTGGATCACCAGGTCGGCGCCGAGCGCAAGCGGGCGCTGCAGCGCCGGCGTGCAGAAACAGTTGTCGACTGCGAGCAGCGCACCCGCTTCGTGCGCCACCGCGGCGAGCGCCGCGATGTCCGCCACTTCGATGAGCGGGTTGGAGGGTGTCTCGAGGAACAGGAGCCGCGTGTTCGGCCGCAGCGCGGCCCGCCAGGCGGCAACATCGGTGGCTGGCACGAACGTCGTTTCGACGCCGAAGCGGGCGAGGATGCCGCTGAACAGCGTGACCGTGGACCCGAACACCGCGTTCGAGCACACGACGTGCTCGCCCGCCTTGAGCAGCGACATCGCCGTCATCAGGATCGCCGCCATGCCCGAGGCTGTGGCGAGGCAGCTCGCCGCGCCCTCGAGCGCGGCGAGCCGTTCCTGGAACATGGTCACCGTGGGGTTGGTGAAGCGCGAATAGACGTAGCCCTCGCCGCCGCCGGTGAAGCGGGCGGCGGCCTGCGCGGCCGAATCGAACACGAAACTCGAGGTCAGGTAGAGCGCCTCGGAATGCTCGTTGAACTGGCTGCGCTGCTGTCCGGCGCGCACCGCGAGGGTCGCCGGCTGATCGGTGTCGGTCATGGTCTCACCTCCACAGCCTGCG
>SCUF01000456.1 GCA_004298325.1 Betaproteobacteria bacterium
GTTGATGACCGGTTCCTTCGGCGAGCGCGGCGGCTGCCGCATGATGTCGCTGTCGCCCTTCTCCAGCCCCAGGGCGAGGGCTGGCGCGCCGTCGCTGACCAGATTCAGCCAGAGCAGCTGAACCGGCCGCAACGGAATGGGCATGCCGACGAGCATGGCCGCGAAAATGATGAGGATCTCGCCAACGTTGCAGGCGAGCAGGAAGTACACGAACTTGCGGATGTTGGAATAGATGATCCGCCCCTGCTCGATGGCGGCGACGATGCTGGCGAAATTGTCGTCGGTGAGCACCATGTCCGCGGTCTGCTTGGCGACGTCCGTGCCGGTGATGCCCATGGCGACGCCGATGTTGGCGCGCTTCAGGGCGGGCGCGTCGTTGACGCCGTCACCGGTCATCGCCACGACATGGTCGCGGGCCTTGAGCGCTTCGACGATGCGCGTCTTGTGCTGGGGCGAAACCCGGCAGCACACCTCGAGCGTATCGGTCTTCGCCGCCAGTTCCGCGTCGCTCAGTTTTTCGATTTCCGCGCCGGTGAGCACCAGCCCGCCCGGGGTCAGCAGGCCGATGTCCCTGGCGATCGCCTCGGCGGTGTCCTTGTAATCGCCGGTGACCATGATGCTCTTCAGCCCCGCCCCGCGGGCGACCTTCAGCGCCTCGACGACCTCCGGCCTCGGCGGATCGATCATGCCGAGGAGCCCGATGAAGATGAGATCCCGCTCCACCGTTTCCGGGTTGACGTTGGCCGGGACTTCCGCCAGCGGGCGATACGCCACGGCCAGCACGCGCAAGGCGTTGCTCGCCATGTCGCGGTTCTGCTCGAGGATCGCCTTGCGCAGGTCCTCCGTCAGGCCAACATTGCGGCCCTCGTGCAGCGTGTGGCCGCACAGATCGAGGATGACATCGGGCGCTCCCTTGACGAAGGCGATCAGCGGCGGATAGGCAATTCCGGAGGCAGACGCCTCGCGCCCCGCGGCGTCGTGGCGGTGGATGGTGGTCATCCGCTTGCGCTCCGAATCGAAGGGGATTTCCTGGATCCGGGGCAGCGTCTTTTCGACCTCGCCGCGCAGGTAGCCGCTCTTTGCAGCAGCCACCACCATGGCGCCCTCGGTGGGATCGCCGATGATCTGCCAGGAGCGCTTCCCGGCCTCGTCGCTCCTTTCCTCCAGTTTCGCGTCGTTGCAGACCAGCGCGCCGTGAAGCAGGAACGTGGCGTCGGGATCCGTTCGCGGATCGAAGGCATCCACGCCCACGAAGAACTGCCCGCTCGGGCTGTAGCCTTCGCCCGTGAGCCGGAAACGCTTGCCGCCGGCCCAGGCCTGAACGACGGTCATCTCGTTCTGCGTCAGGGTGCCGGTCTTGTCCGAGCAGACCACCGTGGCGCAGCCGAGTGTTTCCACGGCGGGGAGTTTGCGGATCAAGGCGTGGTGCCTGATCATCCGCTGCATCCCCAGGGCGAGGCAGATGGTGACGATGGCCGGGAGACCCTCGGGAACCGCGGCGATCGCCAGGCTCACCGCGGTCATGAACAGATTGATGATGTCCTTCTTCTCGGCTTCCAGGTAGTTCAGGAAGCCGCTGTCGAGCACATCGCTCAGGTGGGTATCGCGGAACAGACCGTAGATGAACACGAGCGCGCAGATGGCAAGGCACGCCGTTCCGAGGACCTTGCCCAGGTGCTCGAGCTTCTTCTGCAGCGGCGTATCCTCGGCTTCGAATGACTGGATCATCTCCGCGATGAGACCGATCTGGGTGTTCATCCCCGTGCCGGTCACCAGCCCGCGTCCCCGCCCATAGCTGATCAGCGTGCCCATGAAGGCGGAGTTCTTGCGGTCGCCCAGCGGGATCTCCTTGTCCAGCACGACCGCCGCATTCTTCTCGACGGGCACCGATTCCCCCGTGAGCGAGGCTTCCTCGATCTTGAGATTGACGCTCTCCACCAGCCGCAGGTCCGCGGGAACGTAGTTGCCGGCCTCCAGGAGGACGATGTCGCCGGCGACGATCTCCCGGCCCGGAAGCGTCACCTGATGACCGTCGCGTATGACCTGCGCGTTGGGCGCAGACATCTTCTGCAGGGCCGCCAGGGCCTGTTCCGCCTTCGATTCCTGGATGACGCCGACCACGGCGTTCAGCGCGACGATGAACATGATCGCGACGGAGTCGACGTACTCGCCGAGCGCGAGCGAGACCAGCGCCGCGATGATCAGAATGATCACGAGGTAGTTGTTGAACTGATCCCAGAGCAGCGCCAGGAATCCCGGCCGGGGATGCTCCCGCAGTTCGTTGGCGCCGAACTTCTGCAGCCGCTCCTGGGCCTGCTGCTGCGCCAGACCGCGTTCGAGGTGGGTCTGCAAGCCGCTGACCAGTTCCTCGATGGGTTTACCGTGGGATTCGCGATCTTGCATGTCAGACTCCTTTGCGGACTCGGGCAGGCAACGGCAGCCAAGCGTGTCGGGCCAGTATGGACAGCCGCGCGCCGGAATGTAATTTGAACTTTGCGATGCATTGCATTACACAAATGCAGCCCGGCAGGGGTTTCCTGATCGATGACATTATGTTTCCGGATGGATCGTCGCGATGCCGAAGCCTTGATGGGGCGGAACGCCTCTGGTATAAGGAAATCGCGTATCCCGGCGAATGCCGGGTGCCCCTCCAAAGGGGAGTAGCTTCGGCGGCCGGTGGCTGCCGTGACGCGGCCGTCAATACGGGCTTCGATCCCCGGTCGCGTCAGCAAGGTCTGCAACGTGCAAGCGAGACCTTTGCCGACGAGATGAAGGCCTGTTCCGGACAGACGGCTTTCATCCCAAGGTGAAGGCCGCTGTGCGATTGCCGCATGGCGGTATGGCAACCGGTTCGAGGAGGACTCGCCATGCTGCAAGCGGAAATCCGGCGCTACCTCAAGCACGGAACCCTGCCCCAGCTTCGCGTTTTCGAGGCGAGCGCCCGGCTGGGAAGTCTCAGCCGCGCCGCGGAGGAGCTTCACATCGCCCAGCCTACGGCTTCGGTGCAGATCAAGAAGCTCACCGAGACCGTCGGCCTGCCTTTGTTCGAGCAGGTGGGCAAGCGCATTTTCCTGACCGATGCGGGGCAGCATCTCTACGCCGGCTGCCACGAAGTGTTTCGCGCCCTGTGCGCGCTCGAGGACGCGCTCAACGGCATGCGTGCGGTCGAAAGCGGACATCTGCGGCTGGCCGCCAGCTCGACCGGCAAGTATTTCGCGCCGCGCATGCTTGGCGCTTTCATGCAGCGCTATCCCGGGGTGGATGCGGCGCTGGAGTTGCACAACTGGAAGACGCTGATCGAGCGGCTCGCGCACAACGAGGACGACCTGTACATCTTCGCCGCGCCGCTGGAGCGCGACGACGTGGTGACGCAGGCGCTGCTGCCCAACCCGCTGGTGGTTTTCGCGCGCGACGACCATCCGCTGGCCGGTGCCGGGCGGATCGCGTTCGAGCGCATCGCGCACGAGCCCTTCCTGATGCGTGAACCCGGATCGGGGACGCGGCGGCTGGCGCAGAAGCTGTTCGAGCAGCGCGGAATGCCCTCCCGGATCCGCATGGAGTTGAGCACCGACGAGGCCATCAAGGAAGCGATCCTGGCGGGTCTGGGCGTGGCGATCATGTCCCGCTTCACGTTCGGACTGGAACCCGAGACGCCGCGCCTGATTTGCCTGGACGTCGAGGGTTTCCCGCTCGAAAACCACTGGCACTTCGCCTATCCGATCGGCAAGCGGCTTTCGGCAACCGCCCGGGCCTTCATGGATTTTGCCCGGCTGGAGGCCAAGGGGCTGGCGATAGGGGAGTTGCCTGCGCTGAAAGCGTAGCCCGCGATTGGCGCCGCCCGCTCGGCGCCGCCAGCCCGGGCGCATCCCGGCGTTTTTGCGGAAACTTGACGCGCGGTGCTGCCGCGCCGTGTCACGGCAGGTAAAATCGCGCCTTCCCAATGGCGGGACTTCTGCGCGAACACGGACATGGACCAGACCCTGTTGGCAACGACCGCGGCTGCGATGGTCGCGAAAGGCAAAGGCATTCTCGCCGCCGACGAATCGAGCGGCACCTGCGAAACGCGCTTCAAGTCGGTCGGCGTCGAGTGCACCGAGGAGAACCGCCGCATCTACCGCGGCCTGCTGCTCACCACACCGGGGGTCGAGCAGTTCGTCTCGGGCGTGATCCTGTTCGACGAAACGATCCGGCAGAAGACCGACGATGGCGTGCCGTTCGCCGGCTACCTGGCGAAGAAGGGCATCATCCCGGGGATCAAGGTCGACAAGGGCGCACAGGCACTGCCGCTGTGCCCCGGTGAAAAGGTCACCGAGGGGCTCGACGGACTGCCCAAGCGGCTGGACGAGTACTTTCGGCTCGGCGCACGCTTCGCCAAGTGGCGCGCCGTCATCACGATCGGCGATGCGATTCCAACGCATACCTGCCTGTACGCCAACGCGCACGCGCTCGCGCGCTACGCGGCGGCCTGCCAGGAGGCGTCGATCGTCCCCGTCATCGAGCCCGAAGTGCTGCTCGACGGCGCGCATTCGATCGAGCGCTGCGAGGAAGTCACCGAGGCCGCCCTGCGCGCGACCTACGCCGCGCTCGCGGCGCACAACGTCGCGTTCGAGCACACCATCCTGAAGGCGAGCATGGTGGTTTCGGGCAAGAGCCACTCGCGCCAGGCGGGCGTGGACGAAGTGGCCGAGCGCAGCGTGCGCGTGCTCAAGCGCACGGTGCCGGCGGCGCAGCCCGGCGTGGTGTTCCTGTCCGGCGGCCAATCGGATGCTTCGGCGACCGCGCATCTGAACGCCATGGCGGCGATGAAGGGCCTGCCCTGGCCGCTCACGTTTTCCTATTCGCGCGCGCTGCAGAACCCGGCGCTCAAGACCTGGAAGGGGCAGTCGGGCAACATCGTCGCGGCGCAGAAGGCCTTCCATCACCGCGCCCGCATGAATGGGCTCGCCTGCCAGGGCAAGTGGAAGCCGGAGCTCGAACAGCAGGCGGCGTGAACGCGACGGTGTACGAATCGAACCTGACGAGCCTGCCGCGCATCGGCCGCGGCAAGGTGCGCGACATCTATGCCGTGGGCGCCGACAAGATGCTGATCCTGGTATCCGACCGTCTCTCGGCGTTCGACGTCGTGCTGTCGGATCCGATCCCGGACAAGGGCCGCGTCCTCACCGCGATGGCGAATTTCTGGTTCGCGAAGCTCGCCCATGTCGTGCCCAACCACCTGACCGGGATCGATCCGGAGTCGGTGGTGCAGGCAGAGGCCGAAAAGCAGCAGGTGCGCGGCCGCGCGGTCGTGGTGAAGAAACTCAAACCGCTGCCGGTCGAGGCGGTGGTGCGCGGCTACCTGATCGGCTCGGGCTGGAAGGACTACCAGACAAGCGGCGCCGTCTGCGGCATCACGCTGCCGAAGGGCCTGCAGCAGGCGCAGAAGCTGCCCGAGCCGATTTTCACGCCCGCGACCAAGGCGGCCGAGGGACACGACGAGAACATCTCGTTCGAGCGCATGTGCCAGATCGTCGGCCAGGACATCGCGCAGAAGGTACGAGACATCAGCATCCGCCTGTACCGCGAGGCGGCCGACTACGCCGCGGGCAGGGGCATCATCATCGCCGACACCAAGTTCGAGTTCGGCACGGACCCCGGGGGCGGACTGGTGCTGATCGACGAGATCCTGACCGCGGATTCGTCGCGCTTCTGGCCCGCCGACCAGTACCGGGTGGGCGCCTCGCCACCCTCGTTCGACAAGCAGTATGTGCGCGATTACCTCGAAACGCTCGACTGGAACAAGACGCCGCCGGCGCCCACGCTGCCGGCCGAGGTGATCGCCAGGACCTCCGCCAAGTACCGCGAAGCGCTGGAGCGGCTCACCGGGAAGACACTCGCATGATCGGCATCGTGATGGGATCGACCTCGGACTGGGACACCATGAAGGCGGCGGCAACGATGCTGGAAAATTTCGGCGTGCCCTTCGAGGCCAAGGCCATGTCGGCGCACCGCAGCCCCAAAGCGGTCGCCGAATGGAGCGAAGCTGCGGCCGCGCGCGGCCTCAAGGCGATCATCGCGGCCGCGGGAGGCGCGGCGCACCTCGCGGGCGTGGTCGCCGCGCATACGCCGCTCCCGGTGCTCGGCGTGCCGATGCCCTCGAAACACCTGAAGGGCCTCGATTCGCTGCTCTCGACCGTGCAGATGCCGAAGGGCATTCCGGTGGCGACCTTCGCCATCGGCGAGGCCGGCGCCACCAACGCGGCGCTCTTCGCCGTCGCGCTGCTGGCGCTCTCGGACCGCAAGCTCGCGCTCAAGCTGGACGAGTTCCGCCGCAAGCAGACCGAGGCGGTGCTCAAGGCCGCGCCGCTCAAGCTGTGAACGACGCAGTCCGGCGCGCGGTGGAGATCCTCCGCGCCGGCGGACTGGTCGCGTTCCCCACCGAAA
>SCUF01000457.1 GCA_004298325.1 Betaproteobacteria bacterium
GTACCTGTTGCCGCATACGGTCAGCGGCTGGTGGGGGTTTGGCGGCTCCGTGCTGTTCTCGGGGATCGCGATGGTCGGATTCTTTGTCGCGATTTCGCTGATCGGTCCTGCCAGAGCCACCTTGTTTCAGTACGCCGAGCCGCTATTCACGATGGCAACGGCATTCCTCCTGCTTGGCCAGGCGCTGACAGCGCTGCAAATCGTGGGGGCCGTCGTCGTCGTCGGTGCCCTGGTCGGCGAGAAAGTGCTCAGAGGGCGCACGCGCGACGCAGCGGCGCATTGAGACGGCTCGCGGCAAAAGGCGCATCCGCAGTTAATCGAGATCAACGCGATCCCTTTTCACGACAGCGTTGCGGCGTAGAGTCCCCGTTCGGCGCTCGCGGTCACGAGATCGCGCGGTGACCGACAAGCAAGAGCCAGCCGGGGTTATCCAGTTCGAATGTTCGATCGTCGCAGATTTCTGCAGGCCCTGGCCGCACTCGGTGTCACGGGTGCAACGCCTGCCTACACGCAGGAGCGGCTGCGCTTCGCCGCGCCGCCTTTCGCCCTCGGCGTTGCCTCGGGTTATCCCGATCCCAGCGGCTTCAGCCTCTGGACGCGGCTCGTCGTCGATCCGACGCAACCCGGGGGCGGCGTCGATCCCGTGCGTACGCGCCTGAACTGGGAAGTCGCGACCGACGACAGGATGAAGAACGTCGTCGCCTCGGGATTCGAGTTTCTCGTACCGGCCTCGGCGCACTCGCTGCACGTCGATGTGAGGGGCCTCGAAGCCGATCGCTGGTATTGGTACCGGTTTGCGGCCGGAAACTCCGAGAGCCCCATCGGGAGGACGCGCACAGCGCCGGCTGTGCGGGCGCCGGCTTCGCGGCTGCGGTTCGCCTTTGCCTCCTGCCAGCACTTCGGGCAGGGCGCCTTCAGCGCCTACCGCCACATGCTCGCCGACGAGCTCGACCTGGTCGCGTTCCTCGGCGATTACATCTGCGCCAAGGATGCGGCCGGGGACGCCGCGAGGACGCACGCCAGTTCGCGGCCGCAAACCCTCAGCCGCTACCGGGCACGGCACGCCCTGTACAAGAGCGATCCGGATCTGCGCGCGGCCCACGCCGCGTATCCCTGGATCTGCACTTGGGACGACCACGGGGCGGCGAATGAGTACGCAGCGAACCCGCCGGAGACGAAAGTGTCTCTGGAAGAACGGCTCGCGCGGCGACTGGTGGCGTACAAGGCCTATTACGAGCACATGCCGCTCCGCAATGGCATGCGGCCCACGGCCGACGGGATGCAGATTTTCGCGCAGATGGGGTGGGGGGATCTGGCGCGCTTCTACATTCTCGATGGTCGCCAGTATCGCTCCGAGCGCACCCTGCTCGGAAAGCGGCAAGAGGCCTGGCTGCAGACAGCGCTCGAGTTCACGCCGGCGCGCTGGAATGTTCTGACGCAGCAGGCCCGGATGGCGCGCCTGGAACAGCCGCCGGGTCCGCGATGCCAGGCATGGACCGACGGCTGGGACGGCCATCCGGCGGCCCGGAGGAAGCTGCTCGAATTCATGGCCGCGAAGCAGATCCGAAATCCGGTGGCCATCGCGGGCGACACGCATGCGTTCTATGTCGCCGACCTGACGCCGGATGTTCAGGATGCCGCGTCGCAGGTCGTCGCCAGCGAATTTGTCGCCAGTTCGATCGCGGCGAAGCCGTCCTCGCCGCGCGAGCGCGCCGAGCAATCGCTGCCCGAAAACCCGCACGTCAAGTTTGCGGACAACCGCCACTGCGGCTATGTGCGCGTCGAATTGACGCCGCGCCAATGGCACGCCGACCTGCGTGCAATCGAATCGGTGGAGAAACCGGACGCGCCGTGCAGCACGCTGGCGAGGTTCGTCGTCGACGACGGCCAACCCGGGCCGCGCCGCGCCTGATCGTCTGCCAAAGGGCGAATATCGACTCGAAGCCGCCGTGCGGCGAGTAGACTGACTTCCGACTTGGATTGATTGTGGCGTTCCGCCCACGGATCCCGGTGCCGGCGCTGGCTCGCAATGACCGGGAAGGGGATCCGATGAACAGGCGTGAAACGGTATTCGCACTGCTTCTTGCGCTCGGTGCCGTGCCGCTTGCCGCTCGAGCGCAGCCCGCGGGGAAGGTCTTCCGCATCGGTTTTCTATGGGACAGCCCGGCTGCGTTTCCCGATGCCATCGAAGCCTTCCGTCAAGGGCTTCGCGAACTGGGCTACGTGGAGGGCACAAACATCGCCATCGAATACCGGTGGGCGGAGGGAAAACCGGAGCGCATGCGCGAGCTGGCGGAGGAACTTGTCCGGCTCAATGTCGACGTCATCATGGCACCGAGTTCGATCTACACCGGGGCGGCGAAGCGGGCAACCTCGAGCGTTCCCATCATCTTCCTGAGCCACGCAGACCCGCTGGGCAGCGGCCACGTTGCCAGCCTCGGGCGACCGGGCGGCAACATCACCGGGCTCTCCCTCATGATGACCGAGTCCAACGTCAAGGGACTGGAAATTTTCAAGGAGGCGGTTCCCGGGCTCTCGCGCGTCGCTGTCGTCTGGGATCCGGCGACGCCGTCGCATGGTCCCGGCCTGAGCGCCATCGAGGTCGCGGGCTCGTCGCTGGGGCTCCGAATTCAACCGGTGCCCGTGCGAAGCGCAACGGAGTACGGGGCCGCCTTTTCGGCCATGGTGCGAGAACACGCGGACGGGGTGCTGGTTCTATCGACCCCCCTGTTCATCGCCGGGGCCAAGCCGCTCGCGGAACTCGCGTTGCGGCACAAGCTGCCTTCGCTGTTCGGGCCGAAACATCACGTGTTGGCCGGGGGGCTCATGAGCTATTCACCCGACCGCCCGGCGTTGTACCGCCGTGGCGCCGTCTTCGTGGACAAGATCCTGAAAGGTGCCAAACCCGCCGAGCTGCCCGTCGAGCGGCCAACGCGGTTCGAGCTGGTGATCAACCTGAAGACGGCGAAGACGCTCGGCCTCACGATCCCGCGGCCCGTATTGCTGCGCGCGGACGAGGTGATTCAGTAGCGGGTTGGGGAACGGCGGCTTTCGGAATGGGCGAGCGTCCGCTCTCACCCAAAGCAGCCACTCAGGCGTAGACTTTTCACCGGGCTCGTTTCGGTGAGGGGGAAGATGGGCCAGTTCCGGCGCAGGCAGTTTCTCGTAGTCGCAGGCACCCTGCTCGCTGCGCCGATCGCAGCGCGGGCGCAGCCGATACAGAAGATCCATCGGATCGGCGTCCTTACGCAGGGCATTCCGCAGAAAAACTTCGTGGCATTACCCGCCGCATTGCGCAAACTTGGCTACGAAGAGGGCCGCAACTTCGTGCTCGAGTATCGGTTCGCGAATTATCAGGCCAGCCGGCTGCCGGAGCTCGCAGCTAGCTTGGTAGCCGAGAAAGTCGATCTCATCGTCGCCGTGACGAACGCAGAGATCCTGGCAGCGAAGCGGGCAACGTCGACAATTCCGATCGTAATGTTAGCGGGGCTGGTGCCGGTGGAAATGGGCATGGTTGCGTCGATCGGCCGTCCCGGAGGAAACGTCACCGGCACCGTAATCATAGATCCCGATACTGCGGGGAAGATCCTTCAGATGCTCCGGGACGCTGTACCCCGCGCTTCGCGCATGTTTCTTCTGGTCGACGAAACCGGTTTCCCAGGGATGGACCTGTACAACCGGGTGACGAGGGGCGCGGCCGCGTCGATGGGGATCAAGCTGACGCAACTTCAGGTTGGCAGCGCCGCGGAACTCGATGCCGCGTTCGACCGCATCCTGCGGGAGCGCCCGGACGCCGTGAAAGTCGTCACCGGCAGCACGACTCTTCGGCAACATCAGGCGCGCGTGATCGAATTTGCCGCGCGCGAGCGCCTGCCCGTGATCTACACGAATAAAGCCCCCGTCCTCGAGGGAGGCTTGATGTCCTATAACTGTGACTACGCCGCGCTCTACCCTCAAACCGCGGCAATCGTCGACCGCGTTCTCAAGGGCGCCAATCCGGC
>SCUF01000052.1 GCA_004298325.1 Betaproteobacteria bacterium
GCAGGCGCGCACCCCGGCGCGCGCCGCATCGAGCACCGAGCTGATCTTGGGCAGCATGCCGCCGGAGATCACGCCCTTGGCGACCAGGTCGTCGATGCGCCGCGGCGTGAGGCCCGAGAGCAGCTTGCCGTCCTTGTCGAGCACGCCCGGCGTGTTGGTGAGCACGACGAGCTTTTCCGCGCGCAGCACTTCCGCGAGTTTCCCGGCGACGAGATCCGCGTTGATGTTGTAGGTCGTGCCGTCGGCACCGGTGGCGATCGGCGCCACCACCGGGATGAAGCCGCTGTGCTCGAGCGCCGAAATGACGCCCGGATCGATCGACTCGATGTCGCCGACCTGCCCGATGTCGAGGCGTTCATTTTTTTTCTGCTCGCTCGCCACCAGGAGCTTGCGCGCGCGGATCAGGCCGCCGTCCTGGCCGGTCAGGCCGACCGCCTTGCCGCCCGCCTGGTTGATCAGCTCGACGACTTCCTTGTTGACCTGCCCGCCGAGCACCATCTCCACGACGTCCATGGTTTCGGCGTCGGTGACGCGCATGCCCTGCACGAACTCGCCCTTCATGCCCAGCCGCGCGAGCAGCTGCTCGATCTGCGGCCCGCCGCCGTGCACCACCACCGGGTTCATGCCGACGAGCTTCAGCAGCACCACGTCGCGCGCGAAACCCGTCTTCAGCGCCTCGTCGGCCATGGCGTTGCCGCCGAACTTGATGACGATGGTCTTGCCGTGGAAGCGCTTGATGTAGGGCAGCGCCTCGGCAAGGATGCGCGCCTGCTCGGCAGCGCCGCCGGCCGCGTCGGGACTCTGGCTCATGGCGCTGCGATTCTAATGAAGAAAGCGAGCCGGCGCTTGCCGCGCCGGCCCCGCGCCCGCAGGACGGGCGGTGTTACTGGATCGTGATCTGCCTGCGTGCCGTGGCGGCTTTCTTGGGCAGCGTCAGCTCGAGCACGCCGTCGCGGAACTTCGCTTCGGCCTTGGTCTCGTCCAGTTCCTGCGGCAGCGTGAAGCTGCGGCTCAGCCTGCCGAAGCTGCGCTCGCTGTGCAGGATGCGCTCTTCGCCGGAGACTTCGCGCTCGCGCTTCACTTCGGCGGAGAGCGTCACCTGGTTGGCGTCGATCGCGACGTCGATGTCCTCCTTCTTCACGCCGGGCAGTTCCGCCGTGACGACATAGGCGCCGTTCTTCTCGGCCACCTCCAGTTTCAGGCGCGGCAGTTCGCCGGCGAGCGTACCGCGGCCCTCGAAGGCCACGGGGCGCAGGAAGAAGCCCTTGAACAGATCGTCCACCAGCTCGTTGATCGGGTCGTACCGTGTCATGTTGGCCATCTGTACCTCCTTGCATATGCGGTGGTCCTAGAATGGGGTCCGGCAAAACGGTTTCAAGCCCCCGTCCATGTCCGCCGATTTCCGTGCCCAGGTCGAAACCGAGCGGCCCTACCTGCTGCGCTACGCCCTGCGCCAGCTGCGCGACCCGGACGCTGCCGAGGACGCGGTGCAGGAGGCGCTGCTGGCGGCGCTCGCGGGCGGCGCCGGGTTCTCCGGGCAGTCGAAACTGCGCACCTGGCTGACCGGGATCCTCAAGCACAAGATCGTCGATGCGATCCGGCGCGCGAACCGCGAGCAGCCGCTCGCTGCCGGCGACGAGGACGACGCCGGGGATTTCGACGCCCTGTTCGATCGCCGCGGCCACTGGCAGGAACCGCCCCAGGCCTGGGACGACCCGGACGGCGCGTTGCACCGGAAACAGTTCCTTGCAGCGCTCGAGGCCTGCCTCGCGGCGCTGCCGGCGAACACGGCGCGGGCCTTCATGCTGCGCGAGCACCTGGGGCTGGAAACCGGGGAAATCTGTAAGGATCTCGGCATCACCCCGACGCATTGCTGGGTGCTCCTGTACCGCGCCCGGATGGCGCTGCGCCTGTGCCTGGAGGCAAACTGGTTCCGAAAATGATGCTTTCCTGCAAGGAAGCGACGCGGCTCGTATCGCAGGGCCAGGACCGCTCGCTCGGCTTCGGCGAGCGCGCCGCGCTGCGCGTGCATTTCGCGATCTGCAGGGGCTGCGGCAACGCGGCGCGGCAACTCGAATTCCTGCGCCGCGCGATGGCGCATCTGGCGGAGCACGACGCCACCGCGGAACGTTGAGCGGCCCCGCGGCCGCGCGCTCAAAGGACGTAGCGGGCCAGGTCCTCGTTCTGCGCCAGCTCGGCGAGTCTCGCGTTGACGTAGCCGGCGTCGATCGCCACGCGCTGCGCGCCGTGCCGGCCGGCGTCGAAGGAGACTTCCTCGAGCAGCTTCTCGAGCACGGTGTAGAGGCGCCGCGCGCCGATGTTCTCAGTCTTCTCGTTCACCTCGAACGCGATTTCGGCGAGACGCCGGATCGCCTGCGGCGCAAATTCGAGCTGCGCGCCCTCGGTGGCGAGCAGCGCCTGGTACTGCTGGATCAGGTTGGCGTCGGTCGAGGTGAGGATGCGCTCGAAATCGCCGACGCCGAGCGCGTCCAGCTCGACCCGGATCGGAAAGCGCCCCTGCAGCTCGGGGATCAGGTCGGAGGGCTTCGCGAGGTGGAACGCGCCCGAGGCGATGAACAGGACGTGGTCGGTCTTCACCATGCCGTACTTGGTGGTCACGGTGGTGCCCTCGACCAGCGGCAGCAGGTCGCGCTGCACGCCCTGGCGCGAGACGTCGGCGCCGGCGACCTCGCTGCGACTCGTGATCTTGTCGATCTCGTCCAGAAACACGATGCCGTTCTGCTCCACGTTGGCGAGCGCGCGGCTCTTGAGGTCCTCGTCGGACACGAGCTTGGCCGCCTCCTCGTCGGTGAGCAGCTGCATCGCCTCGCGCACGCGGAGCTTGCGCGTGCGGCGCCGCCCGCCCCCCAGGTTCTGGAACATGCCCTGGATCTGCGTCGTCAGCTCCTCCATCCCCGGCGGCGCGAGGATCTCCATCTGCGACGAGGCGGCCGCAACCTCGACCTCGATCTCGCGCTCGTCGAGCTCGCCCTCGCGCAGCTTCTTGCGGAATTTCTGCCGCGCCACGCTCTCCTCAGCCGGGACTTCCTGGAAGCCCACGCCGCGCGCCGGCGGCACCAGCGCGTCGAGGATGCGATCCTCGGCGGCGTCCTCCGCGCGCGTGCGCACGCGGCGCATCGCCTGCTCGCGCGCACCCTTGACGGCGATCTCGACCAGGTCGCGCACGATCGTGTCGACGTCGCGCCCGACGTAGCCGACTTCGGTGAACTTGGTGGCCTCGATCTTGATGAAAGGCGCATCCGCGAGCCGCGCCAGCCGCCGCGCGATTTCGGTCTTGCCGACGCCCGTGGGCCCGATCATGAGGATGTTCTTCGGCGTGATCTCCTGGCGCAGCGGCTCGGCCACCTGCTGCCGCCGCCAGCGGTTCCTCAGCGCGATTGCCACGGCGCGCTTGGCGCGGTCCTGGCCGACGATGTGCTTGTCGAGTTCGTGCACGATTTCGGCGGGCGTCATGGTGCTCACGGCATCACTCCAGCACTTCGATCGTGCGCTGGTGGTTGGTGTAGATGCAGATATCGGCCGCAATCGCCA
>SCUF01000458.1 GCA_004298325.1 Betaproteobacteria bacterium
CAATTTCGACGGGCTGGAATGCCGCTGGCAGGACATTCCGAGTCCGCACGGCGAAACCGTCAGCGTCATGGTCAGGGCGCTCGCGGGCGACAGCGCTTCGGTGTACCGCGACCTGATCGCCAAGGTGCGCGAGATCTACGGCAGCGACGAGGCCTGCCATCCGATCCATCCGCCGAATTTGCGCATCACGCTCGCCAGCCGGCAATTGGGCAACGAAGTCGGCGTGCGTGCGCTGGGCCACGGGCGGCTCGGCCGGTGGCTTTACCTCATGCAAACGCGCTTCTGGGTCCTGGTCGGGTGGTTTTTCATGAATTTCGGCGTGCGCACGAGTAAGACCGACTGGCGGCGCTACAAGGAGACTCTGGTGCGCAACGCCGATGTGCGCAAGTTCAGCGACGGCTTCCGGCAGATCCTCGCGGGCAACGCGGCGCAGCGTGCGGCGCTCACCGCCTGGCTCGACGAGCGCTTCGCGCGGCGCGAGCTCGTCTACGGGCTGCACGTCGCGGACCGGGCGCACATGACTTGCCTGGTGTTCGATTACTCCGGCCGCCACCTGCACTTCATCGATGGCGCCGCCGGCGGGCATTTCCTGGCGGCGAAGGAACTCAAGCGGCGCGTGGCGGGGTTGAAGACTGTATGAGTGGCGTGCCCATTTCTGGAAATAGACAGCGACTTCCCCGAGGTCAGATTAATCGGATGCGCTGATCAGAGGTTCGAGCCTTGATCGGCTCCCCGCCCAAGGCAAATCTGGGCGTTTTTGGCTGTTGAGTGTACGGCTGCTTTAATGTCCCGCTTCAGCCGCGCGCATCTTGCGCGTCGACTGCAACCGGCTGTTGGGCTGCAAGTCAAAGAAGCTTCGCATGATGCAAGAACTCTTCGATCACGATGCGGCAACCGGGCTGCGCGGCGTCGACGTCAGACTTCTGGGCTGTGAAATAGCGGCCATGCGCAGACATGTGCCCAAGGTCGCGCAGCCCGGGTAACGCCTTCTTTGCGTTACGAGACAGAGCGAATGATGGTTCAGCTAAGGCCTTCGAGATCAGGTCGGAGAGCTGAACATAGCTTCCGGCGGCATCCTTGATTTTCCCTTCGACACCTTTGGCTTCAAAGGCCTCGATGATCGATATTTCGACCAGCCGCCGCATCATCACTGCCGCGGCGTCGTACCAGTTCATGCCGTAAGCGCCATTCATCTGCCGCCCCACGCTTACAAGGTAGCCTCGCCCTGCCCGGGAGAGCAGATTCAGTGGGAATAGACCTTGGTCCTCCATAGGAACGGCGGTGGACCGCCAAATCGTACGCAGGTTGTAGGAAAGTTCGTGCGATGCCGAAGCCCTCCCTTTCGAGTCTGAAGCCGGAGAAAACACCGTCTCCAACAGTTCCGCAATTGCGGACGAGTCACCTGCGCTGGTTGGGGCTAGATCGCGGAAGGCATTGGTTGCATCTGCGCGAAGCGCCGCTAGCTTGTTTGCGTAGAAGTTATCACCACTAAGGCTCTTCCTATGACGTTTCGCCTTCTTTGCGGTATCTGTCGCCTCTCGTGCAAGTTGCTCAAGACTTTGCGATGGTGAGATAAGGCGATTAGAGATGGGCCGCGCCATCCGGCTCTACCAGTTCGAGTAGGAAAACGTCTTGCCATCTGCTTTTTGCCGCCGCAGCAACTTCTTCTGACAAAGCTTCTGCATGGGGCCGCTAAGCGAAGTCAGCGGGATGTGATGACCTCGGTTCTCGAGCTCTGCCTTGACCTCTGAAATGGTCTTCGGTTTCTTGAAGAATCCGTCATCTATCATCTCTTCAACATGCCCTTGGGGGCCGCTGCGCTTCTTGGCCGTGGCCTTTGCGCGGGCGGGCTTGGCGGCGCGCGCTGCGGCTGCGGGCTTACCACTTTGCGCTTCATGCCCACCACCTAAGAGGTCGTTGAGTATTCGCTCGAACGCGACGCGGCGTAGCTCTGCGTCTTTGACACCCGCAACTGCGTGCTCAGCCTGTGCCACAAGCTCGGCGTAGGGTTTTGTCATCTTCAGATCTCCCGTTTGCGACTCATTTCAATGCAGCCGAACGCCCCGCACCACCCGCGCGCGCCGCACTTACACGCGTGCGTAAGCGCGCGGTTGTTGGCTCGCTACGCGAAGTACTGCTCAACCAAGCCTTCATGAACTATGATGCGATCCGCATCGTATAGAAGCAAATTGGGTCGCTGTTTGACCCACTGATAGTAAGTCTGCAGGTTTCCACGCAACGTGTTCCAGATCTGCGCATTGTTTGGATTGACCCACTTCCACCAGACGTGATGTAGCGGGTTTGTTCCCACCGGCGAAAACGCCCGCGCCGACTCATGGACAAAAAGTCCGAACGGAGGAGCATTTCGCTCGGCTTGATGCGCCTGAACCATGGGGATGCCAAGAAGGATTGCGTTCTTGTATGCCGTCCCAGCAGCCGACTGAAATGGGTTTGACGCATTCGCCGGAACCGCGGTCCCGTGAATCACTGGGCCATATGCCAATGCGGCACGAATTATGAAGCGGTGAAGGGGATCGGCCGCTTGATTAAACTCGTTAGCCACTTCAACAAAGACTGCGCGCAAGAATTCGAATATTGTTGCCTGATTTGGTGTTGCTGCATAGAGCCCGTCCATAACCGGATACAGCGTTACCCCGGCGTTCGGCGCCAACAGTGCCGATGCGTGGAGCTTAAAGATGAAGTTCGCGGTAATTGGAAGCGAACGCGACATCGACGACTGTATGCCCATCACGTCCAACCACACAACGTACTCGAGAGTTGGAGTCGGAAGCAGCTGCCCATTGAAGAACGGCATAGTGCGTCGGCTGAGTCTTGTGAGCTAACGCCCAGGTTCACCGGCGCCGAGCGAGCGCAAGCGAATAACGGAACCTTCGCGAAGCGGCGGCGTCCGGTGAAACCTGTTGTTGGGCATCAGTGCCGATCTCGTTCTTTGGCTGAGTCAATTCGCTTCTTCAAGTCGAGGCCCACGAAAGTAGCGAGGGGGACAAGCGCAACCAGGAGCAGGATGTCTAGGACGATGTTGGTGGGCACTGCCGCCTCTGACGACTGGTCGTGCAACGGCAGGAGGGACTCTTCAAAGATCGCTCTTGAAGCAAAGAGAAAGGCGACAACGGCTACCGCTGGAACCAGCTCGGACACAAAAAACCCAGACGGTCCAGGAAAGAGTTCTGTCAGTTTTGTAAGGACCGCATTTTCACGCACATACCTCACGAGCTCGCTGAGAGCGAACACTGCCGCAGCCACGGCTATGACGACTTCAAGCGCAAACACGGCAAGATCAGTCATCGTTTTAGGTCCTTCCTTTCACATACTGGACTATTCCCTCGCTGAGAACCCGGAAGGTGTTGACGATTAGTAGGAATGCCCACAGCGCGAACCCCACGTACATTGTGCGTTCTTGTACGGTCTGGTTTGTTACCAACGTCAGGTGAACCGTATACAAAATCGCGCCTACGAGCGCTGGGGCGACACATAAGGAAACGACTGCGCGAAAGTCCTTCCATTCGGTGAGGGTGACGAGGGAGAGTGAGAAGAGAAGAAGGATGTACGTTGGCTGCGGGAACGGAGGTGCATATGCCCCGAGCGCGGAAAGCCCGTATTGAATTGCTACCGGCGCTGCGGGCACGAATATGCGTAAGAAGAGCCAAGTAAATGTCTCTTTGGTCATTAGGTCCCCCTGATGTCCAACGTCCACGCCCACCGGCGCGCGCCGATGGTGCTTGATGAAGCGCGGCGCTTGCGCGCGCGTCCGTGTGCGGCGTGCTGTTAGACAGCAACGGCCCCTCCGTGTGAGGTAGGTAGTGCACTAAAGGAGATGCCAGACAGCCGCGCGCCAGGTGTCGTAAAGCGCAACAGCTGACCGGCCGGCAACTGCGACTTGACCGTTGTGAAGTGGGCTACTGCATTCGAGTTAGCGCGCTCAGTAGCTGAGAAATCGCGACAAAACCATTCGCCTTCCATGTAGCCCGAGTTCGCTAACTCGATGGCGAGGCTGCGCTGGTGGAGCCGGCAGAAACTGGTGCGGACAGTGTCGGGCCACGACTTTGGCGCACCGAAGTGGCTGCACTTCGAGCAGTCGATGCCGACCGAATCCCAACGGGCCGTGCGGGGGAACGAATCGGGCGCTTGCATTGGCTCGGTCATATGTTGCTGTCTAACGCTCACAATGAGGGGCGCGCGCCGCTCTTGCGCGCGTCCCTCTCGATTGTGCGGTTAGCGCGCACTCGGACGGAGTGGCAGAAGCCGCCAATCCGCTCCGCTGGTCATGAGCGGCAAACATGGCGACGAAGGATGTCAGCGGTTCCACCCGCCACAATTGGGTCAGGTTGATCGTATACGCCCGAAGCACCGAATCGGCCAGCGACGTCCCCATCCGTCCCGGCCGTCGCGTAGGACGTAATTCCGCCATATGCCATGGTTCGAAGCCGGCAATCAATTCTCGCGTTAACAACGACAGACCGATATTTCCGTCCCGTTATCTGGTTTTCGTAGGCCACCGGATGCTCAAGAAGATAGCGGAAGAAGACTTCGTCTCCACTGCGGCGGATTGTCCTTTCGTCGATCGACAACTTCCAGATTTCTGTGTCCGAAAGCAAGCGCCACGTATCTGCGGCTTCGCATGGGGCCGCGAGCGCCAGAATAAAGAGCGTCAGATAAACCCTGGAGTTCACGATATGCGCGCTAACATTCAATCATAAGCAGAAGTGCGAAATAACATGTTCAGTCATTTGCAAAAAACGGCGCATATTCATCATCTTGGCCATTTGGTCGCCGTGATATCCGGCACTTGTCAGGAGTGCCGAGTAGAAGCACGCCGCCCAGCCCCCGTTTCTGTGACACGGGGGCCCACGGATACTGCGAACAAGGGTACGCGGAGGTCTACAGCTAGGTAATAAGACTTTAGTCGGTCGGTTACCGACTAACGGCGCGCGCTCGGCGCCCTAAACGAAACGCAGTTACTGTCTACCGGCAATCCGCCTGGGTACCAACCCAAGCAGCGATCTCCGTCACCGCCCGGTCCGCACCGCGCGCAAACGCCAGCGCCCCGCTCGCGGCATCGGCGCCCGCATTCGCCTCGGAAATGTTCCAGCCGCGCGCCGCGACGCGCCCTTGCGGGCCGACGAGCGCGGCCCGGAACTCGATGCGCGCCTCGCTCGCGCCCGGCGACGCAAATACCTGGCTGAACTCGTGCAGTTCGAGTTCGAGGCCGCAGCGGGCGCTGCCCTCGCGGGTCGCGCGCAGCAGTTGTTTGCGCAGCAGCTCCGCGGGCGGCGCGGCCCAGCGGCTGTGCGCAAACGCAGCCAGCTCGGACGCGTTGCGCCACGCCAGGCGATAACGCATGTCCACGCCATCCAGCGGCGCGACCGAACGAATCGCCGCGACGCGCACCGCAGGCAGCTGCGCCGCAGGAACTTCTACGCCGAGATCGTAGGTCCGCGGCGGCGGCGCGCCAACGCCACTGGCGCAGCCGCCCGCAACGGCCGCCAGCAGAACGATCCCGACGGTTCTCATTCGAACCCGGGCTCGCCGGGTCCCGGTCTCGCCGGCGCCGGACCGAACAGCACGCTCTGCGGGCGCCGCTCGAGCTCGTGCGCCAGGCCGCTGAAGCGCTGCGCGGCGCGGTCGGCGGAATCCGCCACCGCGTTGACGCGCGGCAGCGTCTCGCCCTGCACCACGCCTACGGTACCCTGCGCTTCAACCGAAAGCTGTCCGAACTGACCGACCAGGATGCGGGTGTCCTGCAGCAGGCGCTGCGCATCGCGGGTGATTTCCGGCAGGTTGCGCGCCGCTTCGCTCGCCTGCTGCAGCGTGGCGTGCGCCAGCCGGCGCTGGTCTTCGCCCAGCCACGACTCGGCGCGCGTCACCAGCCCGGGCAGCCGCGCCGAAGTCGCCTCGAGGTTCGCCGCGACGCGCTCCAGCGACGCGAGCGTCCCCGAAAGGTGCTTGCGGTTCTCCGGCGTCAGCAGCGTATTGAGGTTCTGCATCAGTTCGCGCGCGTCGCGGATCGCGCCCTCGGCGCCGTCGGCCACCGAATCCATGAACGACGGCCGCAGCGCGATTTCCGCGGGCGCCCGCGCCGTGCCGCGCAGCCTGGCGGCGTCCTTGCCGTCATCGAGCAGGTGAACGTAGGCAATGCCCGTGATCCCTTCCATGCCGAGCTGGGCGTAGGTGCCGCGCGTCAGCGGGATGTTCGGATCGACTTCGATGTCGATCAGGATGCGGCGCGCGTCCTTGCGGTCGAGGCCGATCGCGCTGACGCGCCCGACGCTGATGCCGCGGTAGCGCACCTGCGCCTGCACGTTCAATCCGGTCACCGGAACACTCGACACCACGCGGTAGGGCGTGCGCTCCACCGGATCGCGCGCCAGCCAGTTCGCCCAGGTGAGGATGGCGACGCTGAGCCCGATGACGAACAGTCCGGTGATGAGCGCGAAGGCCCTGCTTTCCATGGCTCGAACCTCAACCCTCTCCGGCGGGGCGCCGGCGTTCCGGACCGAAGAAGTTCTGCACGAAGCGATGCTCCAGTCTGCGCACCGCGGCAATGGTATCGCAGGCGATTATATGCCGGTCGGCGAGCACCGCGACGCGGTCGCTCAACTCGTACAGCGGGTGCAGGTCGTGCGTCACCATCACCACGGCGAAGCGCTGCTCGGTGCGCAGCCGCTTCACCAGGCCGACGAAGCGCGCCGTGCGGTCGGGGTCCAGCCCCGCCGTCGGCTCGTCGAGCACCAGCAGTTCCGGCGAGAGCGCGAGCGCGCGCGCCAGCGCCACCCGCTTCACCATGCCGCCCGAGAGGTTCGCCGGCAGCAGCACGCCGTGCGCGGGATCGAGCTCGACCTGCGCCAGCTTCGAGTAGACGATCGCCCGGATCTCGTCCTCGCGCAGCCCGCCGCGCTCGCGCAGGGGAAAGGCGACGTTGTCGTAGACGCTGAGCGCCGAGTAGAGCGCCCCGTTCTGGAACAGCATCCCCATGCGGCGGCGCGCATCGCGCAGCCGCTTCCATTTCGGATCGGCCCAGGAGACGCCGAAGACACGCACCGTGCCCGCCTGCGGCGGCTTCAGGCCGAGCATCACGCGCAGCAGCTGCGACTTGCCGCTGCCCGAGCCGCCGACCAGCGCCATCACCTCGTCGCGCCGCACCGCGAGGTTGAGGTCGTGGTGCAGCACCAGCCCGGCCCCGACCGTGTTGACCAGGCCCTCGATCTCGATGACGTGCTCCGCGCTAGCCGACATTGCGCAGCAGGATCGCGAACAGGGCATCGAGCACGATCACGGTGGTGATGGCGGCGACCACCGAGCGCGTCACGCCCGCGGCGAGGCTCTCGGTATTGGGCAGCACGCGCAGCCCGAAATGGCAGGCGACGAACGCGACCGCGAAGCCGAACACCACCGACTTGCCGATGCCGATCCAGAAATTGACCACTTCGACCGCGCGCGGCAGCGCCTCGAGGAACGCCGCCGGCGCGATGCCGAGCGTGAAGCGCGACACCAGCAGCGCGCCGCCGATGGCGGCGAGGTCGGTGCAGAACGTGACCAGCGGCAGCGCCACGGCGAGCGCGATCACCCGCGGCAGGATCAGCCGCACGTTGATCGAAACCCCCATCACCGACAGCGCCTCGATCTCCTCGGTGACGCGCATCACGCCGAGCTGCGCCGTGATCGCCGAGCCCGAGCGCCCCGCGGCGATGATCGAGGCGAGCATCGGCCCGAGTTCCCGCACCACGCCGACGCCGACGATGTTGATCACCAGCAGGTCGGCGCCGTAGCGCTTGAGCTGCAGCGCGGAGAGATAGGTCAGCACGATCCCCACCAGAAAGCCGACCAGCATCGTCACCGGCAGCGCCGTGACGCCCGAGCGGTAGATGCCGGCCGAGAGCTCGCGCAGCGGCAGGTCGCGCGGCCGGCGCGCGAGCTCCACGCAGCGGATGACGAGCAGGCCCAGGCGCACCGTGGCATCGAGCAGGTGCTGGCCGAACTGCAGCGCGGCTTCGCCGATGCGCACCACGGGCCACAGCGGATCGACGCGGCCCGCGGCGATTGCGGGAATGCCGAGCGCGTCGCCGACCTGGTTCAGCAGGATGCGGTGCCGCGGCGAGACCTCTACGCGCTGCGCGCCGCGCAGCGCGCGCGCCAGCCACACCGCGCCCGCGTCGTCGAGCTGCGCCACCGCGGTGAGATCCCAGGCCAGGTTTTCCGGCGGCTGGCGCTCCAGTTCCGCGAGCCGCCGCGCCAGGTCGTGGCGCCGCGTCTTCAGGCTGGCGAAGGTCCACTCGCCGCTCGCCCGCACGCGCGTGCGCACCGGGCCGTGTGCGGCGGTTTCGATCTCGAGCGCGGCCTCCGGCCCCGGCATGGCCGGCGAGTATACTGCGCGCCCCATGCAGCTCGCCGACATCGGCGCCAACCTGACGCACGCCGCGTTTCGCGACGACCTGGATGCCGTGCTGGCGCGGGCGCGCGACGCCGGCATCGCGGCGATCGTCGTCACCGGCACCACGCTCGAGGAAAGCCGCCGCGCCGCGGCGCTGGCGCAGGCGCATCCCGGACTGCTGCACGCCACTGCCGGCGTGCATCCGCATCACGCGCGCGAGTGCGGGCCGGAAACGATCCCCGCGCTGCGCGCGCTGGTGGCGCAACCGGGCGTGGTCGCCGTAGGCGAATGCGGTCTCGATTTCAACCGCAATTACTCGCCGCACCCGGACCAGGAGCAATGGTTCGTGGCACAGCTCGAACTCGCCTGCGAACTGGAAAAGCCGCTGTTTCTGCATTCGCGCGACGCGCACCCGCGTTTCGCCGCGATCCTGCGTGCGCATCGCGACCGGCTGCCGCGGGCGGTGGCGCACTGCTTCACCGGCGAGCGCGAAGAACTGCGCGCCTATCTCGCGCTCGACCTCTACATCGGCATCACCGGCTGGATCTGCGACGAGCGGCGCGGCACGCACCTGCTGGAGCTGGTGCGCGAAATCCCGCGCGACCGGCTGCTGCTGGAGACCGACGCGCCCTACCTCACGCCGCGCGACCTGCGCCCGCAGCCCAGGGCGCGCCGCAACGAGCCGGCATTCCTGCCGCACATCGCGCGCCGCGTGGCGCAGGCGCTCGGCCGCCCCGCCGGGGAGATCGCCGCCGAAACGGCGCGCAACGCGCGCGAGCTGTTCGCGCTCTAGTCCTTGTCGCTGCCGCCCGGCGGATCCTCGTCGGGATGGCGCATCTGCAGCACCTCGCGCAGCACGCCGTCGTTCGAGAATTGCAGCCACAGCTTCCAGCGAAAGACCACGTCGAGCAGCTGGTACTCCCAGACCTCGCGCTGCAGCCGCGGCAATGCGCTCACGATGAAGGGCGGCCCGAACAGCTCGCGGGCCTCGGCGCGCGTCGTCTGCCCCGGGACGAGCCGGCGCACGTTCTCTACCGTGAGCCGCTGCTCGATGTCCCGCAGCACGCCGTCCGCGCCGATGCGCACCGCGTAGGAGTGAAAGCCCAGCGGCCCCCGCGGATACCACCAGATCGCATCGCTGCCGCGCGGCTGCTTTTCCGCCGGCGTTCCCATGGTCGCCTGGACTTCGGCAGCGGTGGATTTTCCCGGCACCAGGGTCCTGCCGTCGTAGGATGCGCAGCCTCCCGCCAGCAGCGCCGCGCCGGCCAGGAATGCCAGGATTTTCCTCATGTCAGCGTCCTCAGGACCTCGATGAGCTTCCGCCCCGGGTCGACGCGCACCCAGTCGCCGGTGTGCACCACGGTGCGCGCATCGGGCTCCCAGCCTTCGGTGATCGGGATGCCCGCGAAGATCGCACCCTGCACCATCACCGGGTTGGTCACTCCGAAGATAAACGCTTTGGGAGCGATTTTCTTCCACTTGATGTCGTAGAACGCCCAGCCGGCCGCAATGCCGCCCTTGGCGGTGGGGAAGAAGCACACCTTGTCGACGATGCTCTGCCCGTCCAGCCGGTGGCCGGGCCTGGTGATCAGGCCCGACCAGCGGTCGAGGTCGTAGCGCGGGCTGAAGCCCTCCTCGGACACCAGCGCCTCGCCCTCCACCGGCGCGCCGAACGCGCGCTGCACGCGGATGACGCTCATCGCAG
>SCUF01000459.1 GCA_004298325.1 Betaproteobacteria bacterium
ACACTTATCGGCTGCGAATTTTTAAAGAGCGTTGGTTGCGGGGAGAGGATTTGAACCTCTGACCTTCGGGTTATGAGCCCGACGAGCTGCCAGACTGCTCCACCCCGCGCCCGAAGAAGAAAAAGATTCTAGCTGTCCTGAGCAAGCACTGTCAACCGTTGTTGCGGATATTTCTGAGTGCCTAGTCGGCGGTAGCGCCGCTCGCCCGGATCACGCCGGACCACTTGGTGGATTCACTGCGGATCCAGGCCGTAAATTCGGCCGGCGAATTCGCGACCACGTCAAACCCCTGCCTGCCCAGTGATTCCCGGGTGTCGCTCGAGCGCATGGCGCGCACGGTCGCATCGCTCAGGCGGGAGACGATGGCCGGCGCCGTCCCGGCCGGCGCCAGCAACCCGATCCACGCCAGCGATTCGAGTTGCGGGTAGCCCAACTCGGCAACGCTCGGCACGTCGGGCGCGAGCGCGCTGCGTTTCAGGCCGGTGACGGCGAGGCCGTGGATTCTCCCGGTCTTCACGTGCGGCAGTACCGCGGGGATGATGGCGAACATGGCATGAATGTTTCCCGCCAGCATGTCTGTCACCGCCGGTGGAAATCCACGATAGGGAATGTGGACCGCGAACACCTTGGCATCGCTCTTGAGCAATTCCATCGTCAGATGTGACGCGCTGCCGCCACCGACCGAGCCGTATGACACGCGTCCGGGATTGCGGCGGAGATAATCGAGAAATTCCTTGAACGATCGCGCTCCGAGCGCCGGCACCGCGACCAGCATCTGCGGCGACGAAGCCAGCAGCGAAATCGGCAGCAGGTCCTTGTCCGAGTCATAAGGCATGTTCTTGTACAGGAACTTGTTGACCGCAACCGGACCGTTCACCGCGACCAGCAAGGTATGTCCGTCCGGCGGCGATTTTGCCACCGCGTCAGCGCCGATATTGCCACCCGCACCGGTGCGGTTCTCGACGACGAAGGGCTGACCCATTGCCGACTGCAGCTTGGCAGCCAGTGTGCGGCCAACGATGTCGGGCGTCGAGCCCGCCGGGTACGGCACGATGACCCTGACGGGCTTCGATGGATAGGGCTGCGCGCTCGCCGCCCACGATAGCAGAGCGAGAATCATCACCGCGATCGCCTTGTTCATCAGATCCTCTCCGTTTCACCACCGCGCGGCTGCCAGACCAGGAGCTTCCGCTCCACCAGCGTGACCACCATGTCCAGAGCCAGCGCGAAACCGGTCAGCACGAGTATGCCCGCAAACACCGTGTTGATGTCAAACACGCCCTCGGCCTGATGGATCAGGTAACCCACCCCCTCGGACGAACCCAGGTACTCGCCGACCACCGCGCCGACGAAGGCCAGCCCCACGGAGTTGTGCAGGCTGGCGAACACCCAGCTCATCGCCGATGGCAGGTAGACGTAGCGCAGCAACTGCCCGCGCGATGCGCCCAGCATGCGCGCGTTGGCGAGCACCACCGGGCTGACCTCGCGAACGCCCTGGTAGACGTTGAAAAAAACGATGAAAAATACCAGGGTCACCCCGAGCGCCACCTTGGAGGCCATCCCCAGACCGAACCAGACAAAGAAGATCGGCGCCAGGATCACCCGCGGCATGGCGTTGAGCGCCTTGACGTACGGATCGCAAATCGCCGACGCCATGGGAGCGAGCGCGAGCCAGATCCCGATGGCGACGCCAAACACCGTTCCGATGACGAACGCGAGCAGCGTCTCGATCAGGGTCACCCCCAAGTGGCGGTAGATGTCGCCGCCGATGAACCAATCCCAGATGCGCGACAGCACTTTCAGCGGCTCACCGAAGAAGAACGGCGCCTTGTGCGGATCGTCGAAGTAGAACGGCGGCACGATGCCCGGCACCGTGAGCACGTGCCAGGCAACGAACATCCCGACCAGTACCAGCACCTGCCAAAAACGCAGCGCGAGGTTATTGCCGTTGTTGCGCATAACCCTTCAGCACCTCGTCCTTCATCGCGTGCCAGATCTCGGTGTGCAATTCGAGGAAACGCGGTGTCAGGCGCACCTCGGCGACGTCGCGCGGTCGCGAAAGGTCGATCCGGTACTCCCCGATCGGGTGCGTCGCGGGGCCTGCCGACAGCACCACCACACGGTCGGCGAGCGCAATCGCCTCCTCGAGATCATGCGTGATGAAGACCACCGATTTGCGGTCGGCGGACCAGAGCTCGAGCAGTTCGTTCTCCATCAGCTGGCGCGTCTGGATGTCGAGCGCGGCAAAGGGCTCGTCCATCAGCAGGATCTGCGGACTGAGAATCAGCGTCTGCGCGAGGGCAATGCGCTTGCGCATGCCGCCCGAGAGCTGGTGCGGATAACGGTCGCCGAATCCACTCAGACCGACGCGCTTCAGCCACTCTTCCCCCTGCGCTCGCGCCGCCTCCCTCGCAATCCCGCGGAACTCGAGTCCGGCGGTGACGTTGTCGATCGCGTTGCGCCATGGCATCAGGGCGTCGGACTGAAACAGGTATCCGGCCTTGGTGTTGGTGCCGACCAGCAGCTCACCGAGGACACGAACCGCCCCGGCAGAAGGTTGCAGCAGTCCGGCGGCGATGTTCAGCAGCGTCGTCTTGCCGCACCCGGTCGGCCCGACCACCGAAACGAACTCGCCAGGAGCCACCACGAGCGTCGTCTCCTTGACCGCCGTGTAACGCTTCGCGCGGTCCTGGCGCGAGACGAACGTGCAAGTGATGCGCTCGAGGGCGAGCGCCGGCGTCACTTGAATTTTGCGTTCGCCTTCCTGGCGAATGCGTTGCTGTAGGTCTGTTCGAGCTTGATGTCGGCTTTCGCCACGCCCGGGTCGAATGCCTTGAGCGCGGCAAGCGTCGCCTTGGCGCCGGCGTCGGAGATCAGTCCGTCGGGCGATATCGCCTCCTTGACCTTGTTGAAGGAAAACAGATACAGCGCGCGATCGCCGAGCAGATAGGTCTCCGGCACCACCTTGGCGACGTCCGTGGCGCTCGCCTTGGCGATCCATTTGTCGGCGCGCACAATGGCATTGGCGAGGGCCTGGACGACGTTCGGGTACTTCTGCTGGAACTCGATCGGCGCATAGAGGCATCCCGCGGGCAGCGGCGCGCCCCAGATCTCCTGGGTTCCCTTCGCGTTGCGCGTGTCGGCCACGATCTTGACGGCACCGTCGAGTTCGAGCTTGGTCATCACGGGGTCGACATTGGAAATGGCGTCGATCTGTCCGCTCTTCATCGCCGCGATGGCGCCGGCTCCAATGCCGGCGCCGATGATGGCCACATCCTTCAGCGGATCGAGTCCCGCCTTGGTCAGAAGCTGCTTCACCAGATTGTGCGTGCTCGATCCCGGCGCCGAGACGCCGATCTTCATACCCTTCAGATCCTTGAACGACCTGAAGCCGCCCGCCTTGGCGGTCGCCACGCCGAGCGCAATCTGGGGCAGGCGCCCCTGGAGCACGAAAGCGCGGAAGAACTGTTTCTTGCCCTGCAGGCTGATGGTGTGCTCATAGGCGCCGGACACCACCTCCGCGCTGCCGCCGACCACCGCCCGCAGCGCCGCAGAGCCGCCGGCGAAATCGCTGATTTTCACCTCCAGCCCTTCGGCCTTGAAGTATCCGAGCTGCTCCGCAATCGTCAGCGGCAGATAATAGAAAGCGTTCTTTCCGCCGACCGCGATATGCACGTCGCGTTTCTCCAGCTGCGCATGGACCATCCCGCCAGACGCGGCGAGCGCAAGTGCGGCCAATCCGAAAATCAATTTCATGTCACCCTCCTCCGTGGGAAATCTACAGGCCGCGGCGATCGAGCATCGCCTGCGAAATGGTGCCGACATCGACGAACTCGAGTTCACCGCCCAGCGGCACGCCGCGCGCGATCCGGCTAGCCTTGATGCTGCGCGCCCTGAGCATCTCGGCGATGTAGTGCGCCGTGGCTTCGCCTTCGTTGGTGAAATTGGTGGCCAGGATCACTTCCCTGACGATTCCGTCCGTGGCGCGCTCCAGCAGACGATCGAGTCCGATGTCGCGCGGACCGACCCCGTCGAGCGGCGACAGCCGCCCCATGAGGACGAAATACAGGCCGGAATAACTCAGGGTCTGCTCGACCATCGAGAGGTCGGCCGATGTCTCGACCACGCACAGCAGCGCCGGATCGCGTCCCGGCGAGCGGCACAGGGTGCACAGTTCGGTTTCGGTAAAGTTGTTGCAGCGTGCGCAGTGCCTGACCACTTCAAGTGCGCCGTCGAGCGCCCGGGCGAGCTGCTCCGCCCCGACACGATCGTGCTGCATCAGATGATAGGCCATGCGCTGTGCGCTGCGCGGACCGACGCCGGGCAGGGCGCGCAAGGCATCGATCAGCGTTTCAAGCCCCCGGCCCGGCAACGCGCTTCGCGCCATCACGCTAGAACGGCAGTTTCATGCCGGGCGGCAGCCCCAGCCCGGCGCTGAATCCGCTCATCTTCTCAGCCACCGTCTGCTCGACGCGGCGCGCGGCGTCGTTGAATGCGGCTGCGACCAGGTCTTCGAGCATTTCCCTGTCGTCGCCGACCAGCGACGGGTCGATCGTCACGCGCTTCACGTCGTGCTTGCAGGTCATGACCACCTTCACCAGGCCGGCGCCCGACTGGCCTTCCACCTCAACGCCCGCCAGCTGCTCCTGCATGCGGCGCATGTTGTCCTGCATCATCTGCGCCTGCTTCATCAACTGACCGATGTTTCCGCGCATCGTCGCTCTCCTCGATCATCCATTCTTGGGTGCCGGGCGCGCCTCCGGCTCCATCACGCGCCCGTCGAACAAGGTCACCAGTTCCTGCACGAAGCGGTCGCTCTTCACGGCGCGCGAGGCCTCGGCACGGCGGGCATCGCGTGCGCTGGCTTCAAGCGCTGCCACCGAGTTTCCGCCCGCTTCGCCAGCGACGACGCGCAACTGGACCGCCTTGTGAAAATGCTGCTCGAGCGCGGCTTTCAGCTTGTCGCAATAGTTGCGCTCGACAAGATGCGGCATCGACTTGGGCACCACCAGCTCGAACAGCGCGCCGTCGACGCGTGCCAGCTCGGCGTGACGCGCGAGTTCCTTGGCGACACCGCTAATCGCGAGTTGGCCGACCAGCGTCGCCCAGTCGCCAGCGAAGTCCGCGCTACCGCCGGCCGCACCGCCCGCGGCCGGCGCAATCGGCAGCGCGCTCGCGGACCCGACGGGCGTTCGCGCGCCAGAGGGCTTCGCCATCAGGCCCATCGTCTCGCGACCCGCAGCCTCCGGCCGGAAGGCGAACAGACGCAGCAGCGTCATCGCGAACCCGGCATGCTCGTCGGGTGCCAGCGGCAGATCCTCCCGGCCCTGCAGCGCAATCTGGTAATAGAGCTGAACCGCCTCGGCATCGAGCGACTGCGCCAGCGCTGCGATGCGCCCGCGTTCCGGGAAGTCCGCGTCGAGCGCGTCCGGCACTGCCTGGTAGAGCGCCACGCGCAGCAGCAGGCTCGCCAAGTCCTGCAATGCGGCGTCGAACGACAGCGAACGCGCCTGCATCTCGTCAGCGATCTCCAGCGCGACCCGCACTTCGCCCCGAGCCAATGTTTCGAGCAGTCGCAGCAGATACGTCTCGTCGATCGCGCCCAGCATGGCACGCACGTGGTCCGCCCCGATGCGGCCGGCGCCGTGCGCAATGGCCTGGTCGAGCAGCGACAGCGCGTCGCGCATGCTGCCGGCGGCGGCCCGCGCCAGCAGCGGCAGCGCCTCCGGTTCGCAGGCGACGCCCTCCGCCTCAAGCACGCGGCCGAGGTGCGCGACGATGGCTGGCGGCGGCATCTGCTTCAGGTTGAATTGCAGGCAGCGGCTCAGCACCGTGACCGGGACCTTCTGCGGATCGGTGGTCGCAAGGATGAACTTGAGGTGCTCCGGAGGTTCCTCCAGCGTCTTCAGCATCGCGTTGAACGCGTGGCCGGACAGCTGGTGCACCTCGTCGATGACATAGACCTTGAAACGGCCGCTCGTCGGGGCGTACACCGCCCGCTCGAGCAATTGCGTCATTTCATCGACGCCGCGGTTCGACGCCGCATCCATTTCGATGTAATCGATGAAGCGGCCGCCGTCGATTTCGACGCACGCAGTGCACTGCCCGCACGGCGTCGCGGTGATCCCGGACTGGCAGTTGAGGCACTTGGCGAGAATGCGCGCCAGCGTCGTCTTGCCGACGCCGCGCGTGCCGGTGAACAGATAGGCATGATGCAGACGCTGCTGCTCGAGCGCATGGCGCAGCGCCTTGACGACGTGCTCCTGCCCGACCAGTGTCGCGAAATCCCGCGGCCGCCATTTCCTGGCAAGAACCTGATAACTCATGGCCGAAGTTTAGCAGCCGGTGCGCGCACGCCATCGGAAGGAGGTGAAAGGAGGAAGGGCTTTGCCCTTCCTCCTTTCCGAGCTTGCACCGGGTCGAGCCGCACACGCGGCTCGACGCAAAGGTGGCGAGCCTAACCCCCGGCACTTGCAGGACCCAGCTGTGGCTGCTTCCTTCCGGACCTGACCAGGTTCACCGGACTGCAATGCGGGGAGGCCCGCCGTAGACTGTCCATTGTGCACCGAATTGCGGTGCCTTGGCGGAGAGAGTGGGATTCGAACCCACGATACGCGATTAACGTATACACGCTTTCCAAGCGTGCGCCTTAAGCCGCTCGGCCATCTCTCCGCAGGGGCGCGATTCTACCGCACAAAAAGAAAAAGCCCGCCGCAGCGGGCCTTTTCACGACGGCCTCAGCGTTCAGGTGCCGCGGGTGTCCATGTCGCCCTCGAGCACCGGGTAGCGGACGTGGTCCACGAGCTCCTGGACTTCCTTTTCCGGCGCCTTGGTCAGCAGGCTCACCACGATGATGACGATGAAACCGAGCGGCACGCCGAACAGGCCGGCCGAGATCGGGCTGATGTCCCACCACGTATTCTCGGCGATCGTGCCCTTGACGCCGAACACCGAGCGCAGCCAGGGCTGCGTGATGCACATGTAGTAGAACGTCACCCCCACACCGGCCAGCATGCCCAGCGTCGCCCCCCACTTGTTGGCGCGCTTCCAGAAGATCCCCAGCGTCAGCGCCGGGAAGAAGCCCGCGGCCGCCAGCGAGAAGGCCGCGCTCACCAGGAACAGGATGTCCGCCGGTTTCTGCGCCGCCACCGATGCCGCCAGCACGGCGACCACCAGCAACAGCATCTTGGCCACGGTCAGGCGCGTCTTGGTGGAGGCCTGCGGATTGATCAGCTTGTAATACAGGTCGTGAGACAGCGCGTTGGCGATCGTGAGCAGCAGGCCGTCGGCGGTGGAAAGCGCCGCCGCCAGTCCGCCTGCGGCGACCAGCCCCGAGATCACGTACGGCAGCTTGGCGATCTCCGGGGTGGCCAGCACGACAATGTCGCCGCCGATGGCAATCTCCGCGAGCTGCACGATGCCGTCGCCATTGATGTCGACGATATTGAGCAGCGAGCGGTCGACCGCATGCCAGTTGGCGACCCAGCGCGGCAAGTCTGCAAACGCCGTCCCGACGACGAAGTGGTACATCTCGTACTTCACCAGCACCGCGAGCACCGGTGCCGAGAAGTACAGCAGGAAGATGAAGAACAGAGACCACGTCACCGAGACGCGCGCCTCACGCACGCTGGGCGTGGTGTAGTAGCGCATCAGGATGTGCGGCAGCGCCGCCGTGCCGACCATCAGGCAGAACACCAGCGCAAGGAAATTCTTGCGGGCAATGTCGCGCGCCTTCTCGCTTGCCCCCGGGAACGGTGTCGCATGCGGCCGCGGCGGGCCGGTACGGGCCGTCGCCGCAGCTCGGTCGGTTTCCCATTTCTTCTTGGCCGCTTCCGGACTCGGCGGGAAGGCCTTCAACGCATCCTCGGCAAGCTTGAGCTTGGCCGGCTCGGCGTTCGCTGCGCGCAAATCGGCCAGATTCTTCTCCACCGCAGCCTTTTCCGTGCCGTAGGACGCGGGCAGACCCTTGACCTTGGCGTCGGCGTCGTCGGCGCGCTTCTTGAAGATGCCGCGCACCTCGAGCTCTTTCGGATCCTGCGCCAGCTGCTGTTCCTTCTGGGTGATCTTCTGCAGCGTGTAGCCGTAGGCAACATGCGGCACCGGTATCCCGGTGTGGCGCATGCCCAGCATCACCAGCGGAATCATGTAGGCGAGGATCAGGATGATGTACTGGGCGACCTGCGTCCAGGTCACCGCGCGCATCCCGCCCAGGAACGAGCACACGAGAATGCCCGCCAGGCCAAGAAACACCCCGACTTCGAATTGCACGCCCGTGAACCGCGTCGTGATCACGCCGACGCCATAGATCTGCGCCACGACGTAGGTGAAGGAGCACAGGATCGCGGCACACATCCCCACCATGCGGGGAATGTGGCCGCCGTAGCGTGCGCCGAGGAAATCGGGAATCGTGAACTGGCCGAATTTCCTCAGGTAGGGCGCGAGGAACAGCGCCACCAGGCAGTAACCGCCCGTCCAACCCATGATGAAGGCCAGGCCGTCGTAGCCCTGCAGGTAGAGCCCGCCCGCCATGGCGATGAACGAGGCCGCGCTCATCCAGTCGGCGCCGGTCGCCATGCCGTTGAACAGCGCCGGTACGCGCCGGCCCGCGACGTAATACTCGGCGACGTCGGCCGTGCGGCTCATGACGCCGATGCCGGCGTACAGCAGGATCGTCGCGAACAGGAAACAGTAGCCGATCCAGCGGTTGGGCAGTCCCATCTGCTCGGCGATCGCGAGCAGGATCACGAAGCTGATGAACCCCCCGGTATAGAAGGCGTAGTACTTCTTGAGTTGCTGGGTGAATGTCTTCTGGCTGAAGGCCGGTGCCGCACCGTTGCTCATTGGTCTTCTCCTTCATGCACGCCGTACTCGAGGTCGAGCTTGTTCATGTAGCTCGCGTAGAACCAGATGATCAGCACATACACGATCAGCGAGCCCTGCGCGCCCATGTAGAAGGCGATCGGGAAACCGAGGAAGGTGATGTCCTTCAGATCGATGGCGTAATAGCCGATGACGAAGGTGACGAAAAACCAGATGAACACGAGAATCGCCGTGATCACGAGGTTTTTTTTCCAGTAATCGATGTGCTTCTGTGATAGCTGCATCGAACCCTCCCTTGTGGTTGAACCGCTCGCCGTGCGCGCGCGCGCGCCGTCTCCCAGCGTGGCGTGCATCCTGCGGCGGAAAACTTACAGCGTGCTTACAAGGCGCCGGCGCAGACCCGCGCAACGAGCAACGAACCCGGCATATTGCGCTGCAGCAGAGGCTGGCCGCTCAACCCGTCTCGACCGCCATGGTGATCTGCTTCACGACCGCCAGGGAAACCCAGAGCACCAGCAACATGAACAACGCGATCCAGCCGATGTGCCGGTCGACCACGAACTTCGGCGCGATCCAGCGCGCCAGACGCATGGCGGGCGACGCGATCGTCCTGAGAATCAGGTAGAAGAGATTCTTCTCCCGGTCGACACCCGGCAACATCGACAGCACGCCCTGCCCCATCAGGGCAAAGAGATTGATCTCCACCAGCATGCGCAGCGTGGCGATGATGTCGGTCAGCATGGCGGCCTCAGAGTTGGTAGTCGAGACCCAGGCGGCTTTGCAGTTCCCTGGCGACGCGCAGCGCCTCCTTGAGGGCGGACTGCGTCACCCGGTCGAGCCCTCCGGGTGCAACGCGGTTGATCGTTTCGTCGCCCGGTCCGGGCCTCTGCAGCTGCGCTTCCAGCCGCAGGCGCTGGATCAGATAGAACGCCTCCACGGCGGACGCGACCTCCGTCTTGCCGGCGCTGCACGCGCCGCGCAGGCGCTCCGCAGTGCCGGTCTGCGGCAGGCCCTTGGCCAGCGCGTAGATGCGCGCCGCATCGACGAAGATGCGCGCGCCCTGGAGCTTCAGGTCGATCGTTTCCGGGGCGCCCGGTGCGTTCTCGGCGGCGAAACCGCCAAAACGGTTGAGCGCCGGACGCGCCTGCAGCGCGGCTTGGGCCATGTGCCGCAGAAATGCCGGATGGTTCTTGACGCGACCGCCGACCCAGTCCCGCAACGCGCCGACCAGCGGCGCATCGCCGTAGAGCGCACGGAAATCGAAGCAGATCGCGGCATCGAGCAGCGCTTTGGGCAGCGAAACCTCGATCCAGCCGCTCATCTTCGCCCGCCATTCGTCGAGCGAAAGGCAAAGCTCCGGGTTGGAGGCCATGACATTGCCCTTGCACAGGGGAAAGCCGCACGCGTCGAGCGCTGCGTTGACTTCGCGCGCGAACGGCAGCATCCGGGTGCGGACCTGCTCCGGCGTGGCGCCGTCGTGCGCGGAGAAGATCAGGCCGTTGTCCTGGTCCGTGGCCAGCGTCTGCTCGAACCGTCCCTCGCTGCCAAACGCCAGCCAGCACCAGCTGATGCGCTCCAGCTCATGACGTTTGCGCACGATTTCGATCGCCCGCTGGCTGAGCCGGTCGTTGAGCACCGAGACGAACAGCGTCAGCTGCTCCGGCGCCACGCCCTGTTCCACGAGCCGCCGCGTGAGCTTGCGAATCTCCGCCGCAAGTCCCGCGAGCACCGGAATCTCCCCGGCGAGCCGCAGTTCCATCGTGATTTCGCCCAGTCCCAGCCGCTGCAGCGAGAACAGGTCGCGCTCGGAAACAACGCCGACGAGGCGCCCTTCGTCCGTCACCAGCACATGGCGGATGCGGCGTGCGAGCATGGTCACGGCGGCCTCGTAGGCGAGCGCGTGCGCCGGCAGCGACACCGGCTCGCGCGACATGGCTTGCGCCACCGGTGCCGCGGCAGCACTCCCGGCGATCACGCCGACCATGTCGTGCGAAGTCACGATCCCGACCGGGCGCGAACGCGCGTCCAGCACCACCACCGAGCCCACAGCCTCCTGGCGCATGAGTGCGGCCACTTCGGCGAGGGTGCGATCCTGCGCACAGGTCACCGGCGCGCGCTGCACGAGCGAGCGCAACGAGCGCGCGAAGGTCTGCTGTTCGTCCGCGAGCCGGCGCTCAAGCTGGCCGTATTTTTCCAGCATCCCGTGCTGCCGCTTCAGTATTGGATCCGCGCATAGTACGTCTGGCGGGAGGCTTCGAGCGCCTGGCCGAGCGTCACGATGCCGCGCCCGGCCAGAAGCGGCACCAGCTTGAGAAAGATCTCGCCCGTCAGCAGCGCGTCGCCGAGCGCGGTATGGCGCCCGATGATGCGCACGCCGAGCCGCTCCGCGATCGCCTCCAGGCGGTGGTCTTCGTGGGCCGGGTGCGCCGCTGCCGACAGCAGCAGCGTATCGAGCACTGGCTGCGCGAAGCGCACGCCGCTCGGGGCCTCTTTCAGCTCGAGAAAGCGCATGTCGAACGCGGCATTGTGTGCGACCAGCACCGTGTCCTCGCAGAAACGATGGAAGGCCGGCAGCACCTGCTCGATCGTCGGCTGGCCGGCGAGCGCTTCGCGCCCGATGCCGTGCACGCGCACCGATTCCCGGCTCGGCGGCCGGCGCGGGTTCACCAGCTGCTCGAACACCTCGTTCTTGAGCATCCGGCCATTCACGATGCGCACCGCACCGATGGAAATGATCTCGTCCCCGGCCGAAGGCTCGAGGCCCGTGGTCTCGGTGTCGAACACCGTGAACGCGAGCGCCGCGAGCCGGCGCTCCTGCAGCGCGAGCCCGGCGTCGGTGACGCGAAACAGGTCGAAGTCGTAGTACTCGGGGCGGCTCTCGGCAGGCGCGGCCGCCGCCCGCGCCGGCGCCGCACCCGCCTCGCCGGCGGGAAGCAGGAAGCGGAAGCGCGCGCTGCGCTGGCCGCCGGGACCCGCGGTGTGGTACCAGACCTCGCCGCCGTGTCGTTCCAGCACATCGCGCAGCGTCAGCGGCGTCTGTTCGGCGCCGATCTGCATCGGCTCGACTTCCCAGAGTGAAAGCGCATCGCTCGCCACGATCATGCCCTCCCAGCCGAGGTCGAGCTCGGCGTGACTGCCCGCGGCCCGTGCCGACAAGCGCAAGCGCCGCACGGCGTAGTCCTCGCGCAGTCGGCCGGCGAGAAAGGCCAGTGCCTGCACCACGGCGAAACTGTCGACGCGAATCCAGAGCTCGTCATCGATCGCCTCCAGCTCGATCGCCACGCCGAGCGAGGACTCGATGCGCTGCCGCGCGACGCCGAGCAGATCGGCGGCGCGGATGTCCTCGAGCGACAGGTTGGCCTTGAGCGCATCGGCATACTCGCGCAGTGCCTCGTTCAGTTTTTGCGACAGGCTGCGCGACTCCTCGGCGACGATCGCTACAAAGCGTTCCCGTCGCGCTGCTTCCATGACGGGAAATGCACTCAGGTTTTCGGCTGCCGCGCGGATATTGGCCACCGGCGCGCGCACGCCTGCGGCCAGCGCCTGCAGCAGCGCGCGGCGCGACGCTTCCTGGTCGAGCAGTCCGGTGACGTCTTCCAGGGTCAGCACGACGCCCGCCACGGTGCCGCCGGAATCCAGGAACGGTGCGGCGCGCACCTTGAGCAGCCGGTTGGCCGCGGTGGCGGCGACGAACCGGGTATTGGGCGGCGCCTTGCCCGGCTGCTGCAGGCGCTCGAGCTTTTCCAGCGCGTGCGCGATCTGGCTGCGATCGACCAGCGCAAAAACCGAGCGTCCGAGTCCGACCAGTGCTCCGGAGCCCGCCTCGGCGGTGAACAGCGCCCGTGCCCGCTCGTTGTAGAGCAGGATGCGGCCCTCCGCGTTGCACACCAGGACACCTTCGGAAAGCTCCGACATGAGCGCCGCGAGCCGGTTACGTTCCTCCTCGAGCTT
>SCUF01000460.1 GCA_004298325.1 Betaproteobacteria bacterium
CTGGTTGATGCCGCCGATGTTGCGCTTGCCGAGCCAGTGCCGGCAGTCGCTCTCGCCGAAGGCTTCGACGAAGCGGTCGGCGGTCGGATACGACGTGTAGCGCGGGCCGGCCACGTCGTACTTGCGGATCTGAACCGGATCGATAACGAGCTCGGAAGCGGGATAAGCCATCGCAGTCACTATGCCGCGCAGACAATCCCGGTGATTGACCTGAGTCAAAGGCGGCGGCGGGCATGAAGCGCCCGGACTGGCTCAGGCCCTGGACGATCGCGGCGGGCAGCGCGCTGCTGGCCGGCATCGTCGCGCTCAACGGCGCCACGCTGGTGGTCGCGGGCGACCATCCGACGCTGGTGGCGACGGCCCTGGTGGCCGATGCGGTGCTGCTGGTCGGCGCCATCGGCGTCGCGCTGTGGCTGGCGCAGCATTATGAGAAGCAGAGCGCGCGCGCGAGCGCGGCGGTCGACGCCAGCCACGCGCGCCTCGCCAGCGTGATCGACTCGGCCATGGACGCCATCATCACGGTGGATCCGAATCAGCGCATCGTGCTGTTCAACCGCGCCGCCGAAACGGTCTTTCGCTGCCGCCGCATCGACGCCCTCGGCGCGCCGCTCGAGCGCTTCATCCCGGCGCGCTTCCGCGGCGCGCACCGCGACCACATCGGGCGCTTCGCGCGCACCGGCGTCACCAGCCGGCGCATGGGCGACGCCCTGGTGCTGTGGGGACTGCGCGCCGACGGCGAGGAATTCCCGCTCGACGCCTCGATTTCGCAGACGCGCGAAGCGGGCGGCAACTTCTACACCGTGATCCTGCGCGACGTCACGCTGCGCAAGCAGAACGAGGACATGGTGAAGCGGCAGCAGGCCGAGCTGCGCGAGCTCTCGGCGCGCGTGCTCGAGGCGCGCGAGGAGGAAAAGACGCTCATCGCGCGCGAACTGCACGACGAGCTGGGCCAGCTGCTGACCGCGCTCAAGATGGATCTCGCCTGGCTGCGCGAGCGCCTGCCGCCTGCGAGCAGCGAACTCGGCGGCAAGGCCGCGCAGATGGAGGCGCTGCTCGATCGCACCGTGACCTCGGTGCGCCGCATTTCGGCCGACCTGCGCCCGCTGATGCTCGATGACCTCGGCCTGCACGATGCCGTCACCTGGCTGGTGGAGGACTTCGCCGCGCGCTCGGGCATCGACTGCCGGCTGAGCGTGCCGGAAGAAGCGGAACTCGCGGGCCTCGAGCGCAGCGTCGCCAACACCGTCTACCGCGTGCTGCAGGAATCGCTCACCAACATCGCGCGCCACGCGCAGGCGAAGCACGCGTGGGTGATCCTCGGCGCCGGTGGCGGCCATCTGCACATCGAGGTCGAGGACGACGGCCGCGGCATCGTCGCGGACGATCTCGCGCAGCCGCGCTCGCTCGGCCTGAAGGGCATGCGCGAGCGCGTGCTGTACCTGGGCGGCTCGCTCGAGATCGGCCGCGCGCCGCGCGGCGGCACGCGGGTGCTGGCCCGCGTGCCGCGGGCGCGCGAGACGGGTGCCGCGACATGATCCGGGTGCTGCTCGCCGACGACCACACCCTGGTGCGCGAGGGGCTGCGGCAGCTGCTTTCGGCGGCTCCGGGCATCGCGGTCGCGGGCGAGGCGGGCGACGGCGACGCCGCACTGGCGCTGGTCCGGGCGAATGACTACGACGTCGCGGTGCTCGACATGTCGATGCCGGGGCTCGCCGGCATCGACCTCGTCAAGCGCGTCAAGCTGGAAAAGCCGCGCCTGCCGGTGCTGGTGCTGTCGATGCACGGCGAGCAGCAGTACGCCGCGCGCGCGCTCAAGGCGGGCGCCTCCGGCTACCTCACCAAGGACAGCGCCGCCGCACAGCTCGTCAGCGTGATCCGCAAGATCGCGGCGGGCGGCGTGCATATCAGCGAGGCCACCGCGGCGCAGTTGGTCGGCTCGCCGGCCGCCGGCGACGCGCTGCCGCACACGCGGCTCTCGGACCGCGAGTTCGAGATCTTCCGCCTGCTGGTCGCCGGCGCCGGCGTGAGCGACATCGCCGGCCGGCTGCACCTTTCGGTGAAAACGGTGAGCACGCACAAGACGCGCATCCTGCAGAAGATGGAGATGGACAGCGCCGCCGCGCTGGTGCGCTACGCGGTGGAGAAGAAGCTGCTGTAGGACGATTCCGGGCCCCTGGCGCCGACTCCTACAGCCAGAATCAGCGGGCGCCGATAGCGGCGGCGCCGCGGCGCCCGCACACTGCCGCCATGTGCAGCGCGACCCTCGCTTCGGCCTTCAAGGTCTTCATCGTCGAGGACTCGCCGATCATCCGCGAACGGCTGCTGGCGCTGCTCGGCTCGATCGAGGGCGCTGCCGCGATCGGCCAGGCCTCGCGCGCCGCCGAGGCGATCGACGGCATCCTGGCGACGCAGCCGGACGCCGTGGTGCTCGACCTGAAGCTGGCCGACGGCAGCGGCTTCGACGTGCTGCGCGTGGTGCACGAGCGCGCGCCGGGGATCGAGCTGTACATGCTATCCAATTTCGCCGCCGAGCCCTACCGGCGCATGGCGGCGCGCCTCGGGGCGCGCGATTTCTTCGACAAGAGCAACGAATTCCAGCGCGTGCGCGAGGTGCTCGCCGCGCGGGCTGCGCAACACGTCCATTGAAACCGGGAGAGTACATGCAAGTCGCCACCGTCACCCGCATCGCGCCGCGCTCCACGATCCTTTCGGCACAGCCCGCCCTGCGCAAGTTCGAAGTCACCTGCTCGAGCTGCAACCTGCGCGAGATGTGCCTGCCGAAGGGCCTGGACGCCGAGGACATGAAGCGCGTCGAGCAGCTGGTGTACGCGCGCCGCAAGGTCAAGCGCGGCGACTCCCTGTTCAACGCCGGCGACGATTTCAGCTCGGTCTACGCGATCCGCAGCGGTTTCCTCAAGACCACGGTGATCAACGACGACGGCCGCGAGCAGGTGACGGGCTTTCACATGCCCGGCGAG
>SCUF01000461.1 GCA_004298325.1 Betaproteobacteria bacterium
CGCCGCCTCGGGCGTGGCGCTGGAGCTGCTCGAGATCACGCCCGGCGGCTGGCTGCGCGTGCGCCACGCCGACGGCGCGAGCGGCTACCTGCGCGCCGCCCAGGTCTGGGGCGGCTGAGGGCTGCGCCGTGGCGGCGCTCGCGGTGCTGGGTGCGGGCGCCTGGGGCACGGCGCTGGCCGCCGTGCTCGCGGCGCGGCACCGTGTCACGCTCTGGGCGCGCGATGCCGCACAGGCCGAAGCGATGGTGCGCGCGCGCCGCAACGCGCGCTATCTGCCTGAGGTCGCGCTGCCCGAGTCGCTCGCCGTCACCGCGGAATTCGATGCCGCGCTTCGGGGCGCGAGCCTGCTGTTCGCCGCGACGCCGGTGGCGGGCCTGCGCGAGCTCTGCGCGCGACTGGCGAACGCGCGCGTCCCGCTCGTCTGGCTGTGCAAGGGATTCGAGGAACGCACGGGATTGTTGCCGCACCAGATCGTCGAAGCGGTGCTCGATGCCGCGCAACCCTGCGGCGCGCTTTCCGGCCCGTCGTTTGCGCTCGAAGTGGCGCGCGGCCTGCCCTGCGCCCTGACGCTCGCTTCGCGCGACAGCGCGTTCGCGCGCTCGGCGGCGGCGCTCGTCCACGGCGGCCGGCTGCGGGTCTATTACACCAGCGACCTCGTCGGCGTCGAGATCGGCGGTGCGGTGAAGAACGTGATGGCGATCGCGGTCGGGATCTCCGACGGGCTCGGCCTGGGACAGAACGCGCGCGCGGCGCTCATCACGCGCGGCCTGGCGGAGATCACGCGGCTCGGCGTCGCCCTGGGCGGCGGCGCGGAGACGCTGATGGGCCTCGCCGGCGCCGGCGACCTGATCCTCACCGCGACGGGCGATCTGTCGCGCAACCGGCGGGTCGGGCTCGAGCTGGCGCGCGGCCGCCCGCTGGCCGAGATTCTCGCGGCGCTCGGGCACGTCGCCGAAGGCGTGCGCTCGGCGCGCGAAGTACGCAAGCTCGCCGTGCAGCAGGGCGTCGAGATGCCGGTGAGCGATGCGGTGAATGCCGTGCTCGAGGGTCGCCTCACCGCGCCGCAGGCGGCGGCGCAGCTGCTCGCGCGCGATCCGAAGGAGGAGTCCTGAGTGCGGTTCATTGCGCGCCCGCGAAGCCGAGCTGGCGCCAGGCTTCGTAGACCACGATCGCGACCGCGTTCGACAGGTTGAGGCTGCGATTGCCCGGGCGCATCGGCAGGCGCAGCCGCGCCTGCGGCGGGAACTGGTCGAGCAGCGCCGCGGGCAGCCCTGCGGTCTCCGAGCCGAACACCAATACGTCGTCGCGCGCGTAACGCAGCTCGGCGTAACTCGCTGCGGCGCGCGTGCTGAAGGCGAAACGGCGCTGCGTGCCGAGCACCGCGAGGCAGCCCGCCCAGTCGGCGTGCAGGCGCACGCTGGCGAGCGCGTGGTAATCGAGCCCGGCGCGGCGCAGCTGGCGCTCGGCGAGCGAAAAGCCGAGCGGGCCGACGAGGTGCAGGCGAATCCCGGTGTTCGCGGCGAGCCGGATCGCGTTGCCCGCGTTCGGCGGGATT
>SCUF01000462.1 GCA_004298325.1 Betaproteobacteria bacterium
ACCCCGCGGCGAAGGGACAGAACACGAGCAGCATCGGCCGCGGATTCACCGCCGAATTGTAATCAGGTAACCTTGGAGCGATGGCGGGAAAGCGCCTCATCGTCGGCATCACCGGCGCCAGCGGCGCCGCCTACGGCGTTCGCCTGCTGCAGGAATTGCGGGCGGCGCGCGGCTGGGAAAGCCACCTCGTGCTCACGGATCCGGGCGCGCTCAACTGCTGGCACGAACTGGGGCTCAAACGCAGGGACGTGGAGCGCCTTGCGCACACCGCCTACCATCCCAGGGACATCGGCGCGGCGATCGCGAGCGGCTCGTTCCTGACGGCCGGGATGGTGATCGCGCCCTGTTCGATGAAGACTCTGGCGGCGTTGGCGCACGCCTTCACCGACGACCTGGTATCGCGCGCGGCCGATGTCGTGCTCAAGGAGCGCAGGCGCCTGGTGATCCTGCCGCGCGAGACCCCGCTCAACCTCGCGCACCTGAAGAATCTGCTCGCCGTCACCGAAATGGGCGGCATCGTGTATCCGCCGGTGCCGGCGTTTTACGCCAAGCCGCGCACGCTGGAAGAGATGGTCGACCACAGCGTACGGCGCGTGCTCGACCTGTTCGGCCTGCACTCCAGGCGCGTGACGCGCTGGAACGGCCTAGGCAGCTGAGCGCAGGAACTCGCCGAGCGCCCGGTTGAAGCCGGCAGCGGCTTCGATGTTGGCGAGGTGTGCCGCCTGCGGCAGGATCACGAGCTGCGAGCCGGGCGCGCTGGCGTGAATTTCGCGCGCCATCGCCACCGGCGTGCCCGGGTCGTCGGCGCCGACGAGGACCAGAATCGGGCAGCGAATCTCCTTCAGGCGCGCGGAGAGATTGATCTTCGGGATGGCGCGCGAGCAGCCGACGTAGCCGGCAACCGGGGTGGCGAGGATCAGCTGGCGCACCCGTTCCACCGCCTCGGCATGGCTATCGCGGAACGCCGGCGTGAACCAGCGCTCGAGCGTCGGCTGCGCGAGCGGTGCCATGCCACGGGTTTGCGCCAGCCGGATGCGCTCGTCCCACGCCGGCAGGGCATCCTGCGGATAGCGGCTGGTCGTATCGGCGAGCGTGAGGCTGCGGCACACGCCGGGGTACTTGAGCGCAAACGTCTGGCCGATCATGCCGCCCATCGACAGGCCGCAGAAATGGGGATTGGCGATGCCGAGCGATGCGAGCAGGGCGTGCAGGTCGTCGGCCAGCATCTCCAGCGTGTACGGCCCGGCCGGCGCATCGCTCGCGCCGTGGCCGCGCGTGTCGTAGGCGAGCATGCGGTACCGGTCGCGCAGCGCGGCAAGCTGCGGATCCCACATGCGCGCGCTGCAGGCAAGCGAATGGCTCAGCACCAGCCAGGGCGCGCCCTCCGGGCCGTGAATCTCGTAATGGGTCTCGATGCCGTTGGTTTGCGCTTTCATGCCTTGGCCACCACCAGGGGGATGAGCAGCTCGTCGTCGGTCGCGCCGCCATGATTGCCGAGGTGCAGGTGGCGCGATTCGCCAGGCGTCCAGTCCTTGATCGTGTAGCGGCCGTTCATCACCAGCGTGAGGTCACCGATGCGTTCCGCCAGCAGCGGATGCGCGCGCCCCGGGCCGAACCAGCCTTCGTCCAGCAGCTCGCGGCTGGCGCGCACCTCGCCGCGCCCGGCGAGCCAGTCGCGCGCGCGCGCGGCAAACTCGGCGACACGTCCGTCCTGCACATGGCAGAACGCGACGCGGCGCTCGCCGCACAGCGGCAGCTTGAGCAGTCCGGCAAGCCCCGGTCCGTCCTCGAGCATCAGCAGATCCGCCGGCGGGCTGTCCATGAAGCCATGGTCGGCCGTGACGACGACCGCGGTATCGGTGCCGGCGAGCCGATCGAGCAGCGCCGCGAAAGCGTCGTCCACCCGTTCGAACTCGATGCGCGCCTGCTCGCTGGCGACGCCGTGCCGGTGCGACTGCGTGTCGAACTCGGGCCAGTAGGCGTAAATGAATTTGCGCTCGGGTCCCGAGCGCACCGCCGCCGCGACTTCGCCGACCAGGCCGTCGAGAGCGTCGTAGGCGCGGCGCTCGGCGTTGCCGCTATGGTGCAGGTTGTAGTCGGAATTGACGATCGAGCGGGCCGACACCACGATGGCGCGCCGCGTCAGCGCATCGAGCAGCGGCGGTTCGGTGAACAGGTGCTCGTGCGACACGCCGCGCGCTGCGAGCGGCAGGTTGTCGCCGCGCGAGCGAAACGGCAGCGGCGCGGCGACGCAGCCGGCGGCGCTGAAATAGGTGAACCAGCCGGTGAGGCCGTGCTCGGCGGGCGTGGCGCCCGTGAACGAGGTCGTGATGGCGCTCGCCGTCGTGGTCGGGAACACGGCGTTGATCGCGCCACGCCGGCGCCGCGCGAATTGGCCGGCCGGCCGGTGCGCGGTGAGGTAATTGTCGCCCAGCCCGTCGACGATCCAGAAGACGATGTTGTGCGCGCCCGAGAGTTCGGCGGGCGGCAGCAGCGCGAGCGTCGGGTGGCGCGGCGCCGCGCCGCCGGCTGCGGCGAGCGACGCGATCAGATTGACGAAACCGCCGCCGCGGTAATCAGGTAAGGCCATCGCGCCCCTGCAGAAAAGGGCGCCATTCTAGCGGCTTCGCGTGCCGGTTCAGTGCAGCCGCAGCGAATTGGTCAGCAGCGCGTCGTAATGGCCGAGGAACTCGTCCACCGATTCGGCGTTCTCCGCCTCGGCGGCGAAACCCGCCAGCGAGGCGCGGAAACTGAGCTCGAGCTCGCCTTCGAGAAAGCCGGCGCGGCGCGCCATCTTGTCCACCAGCTCGATGCCACTGCAGCCGGGGAACTCGACCACGTAGTAGTTCTCGCTGTTGTAGAGGACGTTCATCGCAGCCTCCTGGGCTTTCGCCCTG
>SCUF01000491.1 GCA_004298325.1 Betaproteobacteria bacterium
CAACGCATTGCGCTGACCGTCGGGGAGAGCGCACTCCCGGACGTGCACGACCGCGGTCTTGTCGGCGTAGAACCGCCGCCATCCCGGCAGACGATCGAGCGCGCGCACGGCCGGCGTATCGAGCGAGAGCAGCGTCCAATGAACCCGGTATTTTTCCAGCAGCTGCGGCAGCAGTTCCGGCTTGCTGAGGGTCATCGCTTCCGCGTAGGTCTGGATAAATGCGTCGCCGTACAGGTCGGCCCGCCCGTCGATGAACGGCGGAATCCCGGAAAAAATAAGATAACCACCGTAATTCCACTCGTTGAGCACCGGGCCGCGGATTCCTGCGTCCTGCGCCGCCCGCAGTGCGGCGTGCGGCGTAATGTCGTCTGATGGGCGTACGGCATCGCGGCGAATCGCCGCGGCACTGACGGCGAGCAGTAGCACGAGCACCAGTGCAACGGAGCCCTTCGCGGCCGGAGGCGCCAGGGCGGCAAACCAACGGTCGAGCCTCGCTGCCTGGTCGGCCTTGTTGCCACTGACAGACCACTGCGCGGCAATGGGCTCCGCGACGATCACCGGAGCGATCAGCGCCAGCAAATCTGCATGGCGCGCGTGCTTCAACGCGAGATGCAGCAGTCCCAGCAGCAGGATGATCCGGACCGGCGGCAGTTTCAGACCGCGAAGCAGGATTGCACCCCCGAAAATCAGCAGCCACAGCTCCAGAGGTTGCAGCCGCTGAAAATTGAGCGAGCGCCACTCGCCGATGACGCTCAGCGCGTAGGTCATCCGGTCAAGCTCGATCGCAAACAGCACGCCTCGCGCGCCAAACGGCGTCGCCATCGCAGCCATTGCGGAAAGAGCGAGAAATAGGCCCCATGCCCTCGCCGAGCTTCGACGCGGCGCCCCTGGAGCAGAAGCGACGATTGCTTCGGTCGCGAACGCGACCACCAGGCCCAAGGCCAGCAGGAAACTGCCGTGCAAATTGGCCCACAGAACCATGACGAACGCCAGCGGCCACGGTGGCGCGACGCTGCGCTCGCGCGCACGAACCAGGCCGACCACCCAGGTCACAAGGAGAGGGGCCATCAGGGCGTGCGGCCGGGCGGTCAGGTGCGGCGCCAGCAGGCTCGCCGACATCGTTGCGAACAGCAGGGCGTAAATCGGCTCCAGGTGACGCAGCAGGAACCGGGTCAAAAGCGCCAGCGACCATGCATATGCCCCCGCGGCGACGGCGAGCACCGCCGACCAGCCGCCTGCAGCGTAGGCGCTGGCGAACATCACTTCCGCCAGCCACTCGTGCGCAGTCCAGGGGGCGTCGCGCAGCGGGTAGGAGAATGGATCCGCGGTCGGGATTGCCGTGTGCTCGATGATCCAGCGCCCGGCCGCAACGTGCCAATAGACATCGCCGTCGCCCAGCAGGAGTCCAGGCTGCGTCAGGAGCGACAGGAAAGCACCGGCCGCCACCAGCAGCGGCCAGGAGATCCCCATCGAGAACCTGAGGGCCGGAACCGCCAAGCGACCGGACACCGTCATTCAATCCGACTCAACATCGCTGCGCGCACGCCGGCGGCGGCAGCCAATGCCGCCGCCCTTGGCAGGCTACAAAGGCTCGCGCCCCTTCGCCCCCCGGCCGCGGTGCTACTTGGTGGGCGCTGCCGGCGCCGGCGTCGCCGGTGCTGCCGGCGCGGCCTGCTGCGGTGTCGCGGCGCCTTGCGTGCCCTGCCCCGACTTCAGCTCTTCAATCTTATTGCTCAGAAAGAGCACTTCCGTCTGGGTGGCCACCATCACTACGTTGATGCGGTAGATTGCGACTGCACCGACGACCAATGCGAGCAGCGCGACGATAAAGCCTGCCGCAATCCAGAGTCCTTGGCGTTCGGGTTCAATAATGTGGCTGGTTTCCATGACATTCTCCTGTTGGTAATTCAAACAAACGAGAAATTCGTTGGCTGACGCCCGTCGCGCGCTGCAGGTTGCGGATCATCTGGCGATCATCACGGGCGCGCGCGCGATCTGCTTCGTGGCCCAAGGCATGCGCGCCACCGCTTCAATCTCATGGAAGTCCCTGCCCAGAACGACGCGCATCTGCGCATTGCGCTCGATTTTCGGCGTCAAGACGAGATCTGCCGGCGTGTCGAGCGTGAACCTGAGGTCGCGCGCCGCGTACTCCATGCCACTGACATACTGGATCTGAGTGCGTCGCTGATCGAACGGGCGCTGGTTCGTCAGACGCGGTGCACTCATGCCGAGGCTGCGCAGGTAGCCACCGACGCGCCGTGCAAGGCCGGTGGCGCCATTGCCGTTGGCGATTTCGAGCCGAACAAGGCGCGGGATAGCGCCCGGCGCAATTGCCCTGTCGGTCTGCGCAATGCCCGCAAGCAGTTTCGGGGCCTGATGTTCCGGCCGCGGCGCCACGCGCGGCCGCAATTCCCACACGTTCGGTGCCAGGCTTACGAGATCCGCCGTGGATGCCGCCGGCCCGGATCCGACCAATTCCGCGATTGTCGCAGGCGCCTTCGTTCCGGCTGCCACGGGCAGTGCCGGCAGCGTATCGGCCGGGATGCGTGCCATTGCGGATGCCTTCGGCGCGACCGCAGCAGTCGCGGCGGGTTCCGCAATCGCCGCGACGGGCGCAGTTGCGGCCGGCGCAACGGCGGCAGCGGCCGCTGCCTCCACGGCGGCCTTCAGATCGCCCCCCGCCCAAGCCAGACGGGTCAGCGCCCGCGCGTTCGCGGGATCCAGCCGGACTGCTTCCTGCAGTGCCGCGCGCGCTTCCTCGACTCGGCCCAACTGCAAGTAGAGATAACCGAGGTTGCCGTGCAGATGCGACAGCCCGGGCGACTGGGCGATTGCAGCCCTGAATTCCCGCTCCGCATCGAGCGCCAGTCCCTGCAGCGAATACGCCACCGCCAGCGCATTGCGTGCTTCCACGTTGCGCGAATCCATCGCCAGCGCCCTGCAGTACGCACCGACCGCGTCGTCGTATCGCATCTGGCCCTGGTAATACCTTCCGATCCGGTACATGGCTTCACTGTCCACCCCGCCGCTGTTGCGCACGCTAATCACCGGTTCGATCTTTCCGGCGCGCTCGGGAATCGCAGCGCGCTCCGGAGCGGCGGCGCGCTCGGGAATCGAGACCGTAGAACATGCGGTCAACGCGGAAAGACCGCTCACGGCCAGGGCAATCACATTTCGCTTGAACATGGGTCTGTCCTTTGCGTTCATTGTCCCGTCAGCTTCGGCATCAGCAGACGGATCACGCTGACAACCGCGGGCCCGAGGAGCACCACGAACATGGCCGGGAGGATGCAGAAGACGAGCGGGAACAGCATCTTTACGGGAACCTTCGCGGCCTTCTCCTCCGCGAGCATGCGGCGCTTCACCCGCAGCCCATCCGAGTGCACCCGCAGCGACTCCGAAATGCTGGTGCCGAACCGATCAGCCTGGACCAGCATCGCGACGAGCGCGTCGACGTCCTCCAGGCCCATACGCAGCGCAAGGTTGCGCAGGGCGCGCTCGCGCGAAGCGCCTGCGCGCAGTTCAAGGCTCACCAAGTGCATCTCCTCGTGCAGCGCCTGGCTCTGCAGGCGCAGTTCCTCGCCCACGCGCGCAATCGCCGCGTCCAGGCCGAGCCCCGCCTCCACGCAAACCCGCATCAGATCGAGCGCGTCGGGAAACACCTCGAACAACTCGCGCTGCCGGTGCGCCACCAGGCGCGCCAGCATCACGTTCGGCAGGTAGTAGCCGATCGCAGCCAGCATGATCAGAAGCAGCAGCAGCGTCCGGCCCTGCAGATCCGTCCCGGTGAGCCCGACGTAGAGCATGAACGCCCCCGGCACGACAAAGGTGAGGAGCGTCTTCGCGGCGAAGTACACCACCGGTGCACCGGCGCCGCGCAAGCCGGCGTTGAGGAAACGCACGCGCAGCGGAGAGCCTTCCCATTGCCCTTCGGGCACGGACAGTTTGGCGAGCGGCGCGAGGGCGTGCTTCAGCCACCCCGTGGCACCGCTCACCGGCGAGGCCGCCGGCGCACCTTCCACGACCGCCTCGAGGCGCCGCGTTTCCGGCGACGCGTTGAACAACCCCAGCAATGCGTACGCCCCTGCCGATACCGCGAAAAAGGTCAGCAGCAAGAATGCAATTTGTGCGGTTGTCATGGCAGTTCTCAGATTCGGACGGAGATGATCCGCCACAGCCAGAAGATGCCCAGCGCCATCAGCACGAGCGCTGCGCCCGCCATCTGAATTCCGATCGGGTCGGTCCACAGCAAGCCCACGAAGCGCGGGTTGATGAAACTGATCACTGCGGCGAGCACGAACGGCAGGATGGTGAGAATCCAGGCCGACAGACGCCCTTCGGCGGACAGCACGCGGACCGCACCCTTGAGCTTCATGCGCTCGCGCATCAGCGCCGCGATGCTGGTGAGCAGCTCGGCCAGGTTGCCGCCGGTTTCCCTCTGCACCAGAACCGCAACCACGAAATAGCGCAGATCCTGGCTGTGCGCGCGCGCTGCGAGGTTGAGCAGCGCATCTTGCACCGAGAGGCCGAAATTGATTTCATCGAAAGTGGTGCGGAACTCCTGCGCAATCGGTTGCGGCCCTTCGGTGCCGACCATGTGCAAGGCGCTGGAAAACGCGTGACCGGCCTGCATGGCGCGCGCCATCAGCTCGAGCGCATCGGGCAGCTGACTCTCGATCGAGTTCATGCGCTGCTGCCGCAGCCGCAGGAGGTAGGCGAACGGCAGGAAGGCGCCGAGCGCAGCCGCAGCCCCGACGAACCACAGCGGCAAGCCGAGGAAGTGCGCGCCGCCGGCCGCGGCCAGCGCCAGCGCCAGCGCAACTCCGAGAAGGCTCGCCAGATTCATGCTTGAACCGGACTGCACCAGAAGCCGGTCGAGCAGATGCAGCCGCGGCACCGCCAGCAGCAGTCTCTCGATCGCCGGCGCGTCGCTCAACAGCCGCTGCTTCAGCAGCGGTGCGTCGACGGTCTTCGCCCCCGCCGACATCGCCTGCAGCCGGTGCTCGATGCGCTTCGCTTCCGGACCGCGATAAGCGTTCCAGGTCAGGTAGGCGCCTTCGATGAAACCGGCCACCGCCAGAAACACCAGTATGACGAATCCGTAGTACAGATAGTCCATGATCGCTCTACTCCTGCTTGCGCTCCGGATCGAACAGGTTGTCCGGCACCGTGACACCGCGCACCCGCAGCCGGTCCATGAATTTCGGCCGGATGCCGGTAGCCCGGAAGTGACCGCGCACCTTGCCATCGGGTCCGATGCCGGTCTGCTCGTAGGTGAATATCTCCTGCATGGAGACAATCTCGCCTTCCATGCCGGTGAGTTCCTGGATGCTGACGATCTTGCGCCGGCCATCGGTGAGGCGGGAAATCTGGATCACCACCGAAAGCGCCGACATGAGCTGCTGCCGGAAAGCCCTGGGCGGTACGGTCATCCCCGCCATGCCGACCATGTTTTCAAGACGCGTCAAAGCATCGCGCGGCGAATTGGAGTGGATCGTGGTCATCGACCCTTCGTGGCCGGTGTTCATCGCCTGCAGCATGTCGAGCACCTCCGCGCCGCGCACCTCGCCGACGATGATGCGGTCCGGGCGCATGCGCAGGCTGTTGCGCACGAGCGCCCGCTGCGTGACCTCGCCCCGGCCCTCGATGTTCGGCGGGCGCGTCTCGAGGCGCACCACGTGCGGCTGCTGCAGCTTGAGTTCGGCCGCGTCCTCGATCGTGATGATGCGCTCGGCCGACGGAATGGCGGCCGACATGATGTTGAGCAGGGTCGTCTTGCCCGTGCCGGTCCCGCCCGAGATCAGGACATTGGTCTTCGCCTTGACCAGCCCGTTGATCAGCTCGGCCATCTCGCTCGTGAGCGTCCCGAAGGCGACGATGTCCTTCATGGTCAGCGGTACGACGGCAAAGCGCCGGATGGAGAGCACCGGCCCGTCGAGCGCGAGCGGCGGAATCACCGCATTGACGCGCGAGCCGTCCGGCAGCCGCGCATCCACCATCGGGCTCGATTCGTCCACGCGCCGGCCGATCCGGGAAACGATCTTCTCGATGATGCGCATCACGTGCTGATCGTCGTCGAAACGCAGGTCGGTCAGTTCGAGGCGCCCGGCGCGCTCCACGAACACCTGCGCGCTGTTGTTCACCAGAATGTCCGACACGGTCACGTCGGCGAGCAGCGGCTCGATCGGGCCGAGCCCCATCACCTCGTCCTGGATGTCGAGGATGATCTGGCGGCGCTCGGCCTCGTTGATCGCGGAGCGCTCTTCCGTCAGCAGACGCTCGACCAGTACCTTCAGCTCGGCGCGCAGCTGCTCCGGCGCCATGCGCTCGAGCGCGCCCAGGTCCACCAGGCCGAGGAGCTTCTCGTGGATCCGCGCCTTCAGCGCCGCTTGCGCCGGGCTCAGCCGCCACGAGCGCGGCGTCTCCGCTCGCCTGACGGGCTGCTCCCCGCTCTCGGTGATGCTTTCTCGGAGTGACATTGCGACCTCCTTAAGGATTCTGCGTCATGGATCTCATGCGGTTCGAAAGAGCTGGCCGAACCAGCCCCGGCGCGGTTCCCCGGTGCCGGCCAGCTCCTTGGCGTAGGCGCGCAGCGCGCGCGACACCGGGCTCCCCGGCGCGAGTTTCGCGATCGGCACGCCTTGGTTGACCGAAGCGCTCGCATTGGCGAAATCGTTCGGCAGCGTCCAGTGGACCGGCGTGCTGAGCGCCTTCTCGATCTGCTTGATCGGCACGCCCACATCTTTTTCCAGCCGATTGACCACCAGTCTGATCTTTTCGCCGCGGTAGCCAAGCTGGCGAAAAGCGTGCAGCAGCCGCCGCGCGTCACGGATGAAGGGCAGCATCGCCTCGATCACAAGGTAGATCTGCTCGGCGCGGTCGAGCACCTTCATCGCCAGCACGTCGATCGAGCGCTCGATGTCCACGATCACGTAGTCGTAGTTCTGCACCGCGACATCGAGCAGTCGCTCGATCTGCCCCGCGGTGACACCCACTGCCCGCTCGGCGTCCTCCGGGGCGGCCAGCAACGCGTAGTTGGGCAGGAGATCCACTGCAGCCGAGGCGAGAAAGGTCGCGTCCAGACGCTCGATCTGCCGCGCCACGTCCGCCACGCTCATCAGGTTTTCCTGGTCGGTCAGGAAAAACGATGCATCGCCATATTGCAGATCGAGATCGATGAGCAGGACTTTCTTGTGACACTCCGCTGCCAGGGCGTATCCCAGGTTCGCCGCCAGGAAGGTGGCGCCGCTGCCGCCCTTGCCCGACACGAACCCCAGCAGCTTGCCGCGCGGCCGGCGCATTCCCGGAGCCGTGGCCCACTTCTTCGCGCGCTCGACCGCGGCAAGAAACTCGCGCTTCGCCCCGGGCCACGCCAGAACCTCGCGGATCCCGGCGCGCATGGCCGAAACGAGGACCTCCTCCGATCGCACCGCGCACAGCAGCAGAACCGTCAGATTGGGATGGCGCCGCGTCATCTCCTCGACGGCACCCATGTCGGGGTGCTCGGAGCCCGTCTGGTCGAGCACCAGCAGATCCGGAAAATCGACCTCCGACTCGCCCTGCGGAATCGTCTCCCCGCTGCGGCGATGGAACGACAGCTCGGCGCCGTGCTCGTGCCCGTGGAACAGGCGGCGCACCTCTTCCAGAGTTTCGGGCTTGTCGGAGACCACGGCGATTTTCATGTCGCTCTCAATCGACCCCCAGGCTTTCGCGCGGCAGTGCGGTTGCGAACGCGGGCACTGCCAGCGGATCAATGAACCAGGCGAACCACGGCCACACGGTGCAACCCTGGACGGACGCCACCACGTACTCGCAGCTGCGCGCGTCGCACTGCTGCGGCGAGTTCGGCATCCACGCGATACTCATGGTGCAGCCTTCGCTGAGCGGCATGACGTATCGCATTTCCGTCTCGATCCGCGCATAGGACCCGACCGGGCTGACCACAGCCAGCCGCGCTCCACGGCGGGTGGCCTCGGCAGCCGAATCGAAGATGAACATCGCCAGACCGAACTGGACGATTCCGACGAGCAGCAGCACGAGCGCAACGGATATCAGCGCGAATTCGACTGCCGTGACCCCGCTCTGCCCGAATCTCGCCCGTTGCCGCATAGTCGTCATTGGCTCAACTGCCGCATGCAGGCGCTGATCGAGGCGAACGTGATATCGGGAACGATCCACGGCACGTAGGAGACGAATTTGAAGCCGCTGATCGTGGCGCAGACGTAGGCGCACGGGTGCGAATCGAAGGCGCAGCTGAGGGGCGGGTCGTCGAGGACGACCATCTCTTTCGTCAAACCTTCGAGGACCGCCACGTTCGTCCCGCCGCTCACGCAGTAATGTCCATAGGCCGCGAGACACTGCGCCCTGTCCTTGCGCGCGGCCGCCGTCAGCGCGGGATTGGGCAGCGTGAACTCGCGCGCTGCGGCCCGGGCGGCCTTGAGCACGGTGTTGTACTGATAGAAGGCGCGCCCGAACTCGGTCGCGCCGAATGCGATCGTGATCAGGATCACCGCCAGCAGCCCGAACTCGACCGCTGCCACCCCACGTTGCTTGCGCGCCTGGGACCTCATGGGTTCATCTCACGAGTCGCGGATTGCCGGCCGCTGCGCACGGCGAGTTACGTGCCAGCCCGAGGAATTCGAACCGCACCACGTCGGAGTCCGATATCGGAGCCAGCATCAGGCTGCACGCCCAGCCCTGTACCAGGATGTCACGCTTGTTCGGTGCCCAGTCGCTGCACTTGATGATCGGGTTGACAACGAGCCTCCGGTCGGCCAGCCCCAGACCTATCGGTGGCGGCTTGTGATCGTCGCTTGACAAGGGAGACGGGTTCCCGGGGAGATTGCGCGAGATCGCGCAATAATCGAATGGAATGAAATTTCGTTGCTTCATCCTGTAATCGTCGAACGCGTTCCAACATGCGGATGGGTCCGTCGCAAAGTCACAGCGAGGGCACTTCGCGAGCGGATCGCCGGTGTAGCCCCATCCCGTAAAGTCCGGACGGTACGACTGCTTGTCTTGATACGGCGCCGCGTACAGCCCGAAGCGCGTATTCCAGGCCCGCGCGACACTCTGGTCGACACCGGGCTCCGAGTCGATCAGCGCACCCTCTTCGGGAAGGCTGAAGTCGCCATAGCCGGCAACCAGATCGGCCAGCGCGCGCGCGCCGGAGAGGCCGCTGACCCGGATCCAGTCGTAGCTCCCCGTGAACGCCTTGCCTGGCTCAAGCCTGCCGCCATACCAGTGGCCCACGGTCAAGCCCAGGTAAATGTCATTCGCAGCTTGGTTGATTGCAGCTTGGTTGATTGCAGATTGGTTGATTTCCGGATGCTCGGTGCACACCGCGAGGGGAAACACGCCGAGCCGCATTCCTGCAGTGGCCGAAGCGGTGACGCTTGACGACTGCGTCCCCCAGAGCTGCATGATCCACATCACGACGCTTCTGCCGGTGGGACCTTCCGGAATGCAGCGCACATACCGTGTGGTCGGCAAGTAGTTGCTGCTGAACGGGCCATCCGCCGTGTCGCCGAAGGTCACGTCACCTGCGCCGATCACGACGTCGTTCGACTGGAAGTCGATCTTGTTCTTCGTCCCGACCGCAATGCCCGCGGCAATGGCCCGCCCGCCGTTGGCGGCGTCGTAAGGCGAGATTTCTGAAACCGCCGCGAGCGCGCAGGCATCGGCCGCGTTCTGCAGTTCGGTCTTGACGACATAGAGATGGCCGAGATCGATCACCAGGCCGAGCGCCGCGAGCAGCATCAGGATCGCGAAAGCGACCAGGATCGCTACCGCGCCACGCTGCCACTGCGCACCCGCGCGTCCCCTGGCGATCAATTTGGCCACCGATGTCCTCGGACGTTGCAGGCGCCGTTACTGCGCACCTGCGCCGGTTCCGCTGCCCACCCCGATGGTGAACACGTTCACCGGCGGCGGCGGGATCTCGAAGCTCTTCTGGTAACGGTCCACCGTTGACTTGGCGGAAGGTCCGTCCATGCCGTCCGGGCGCGCGCTGTTGCGCGAAGCATCCGGGTTGATGATCTGCCGCGACTTCGCCGCGCGTACCGCGTCGCCGAAGCCTTCCTCTTCCCGGTAGCGGTTCTCGGCGCAGCCGGCGGCGAGCAGCGCCGCCAGGCAAAGGGTGGTGATTGCCAGTCTTCTGTTGTCCATGTGCAGCTCCATTTATTTGAGTTCGAACCCGGCCGGGATGCCCGATTGCGGATTCGCGGGCGCCGCTTTGGGCGCTGCCGGGACTACCGGCGCCTGGGGCGATCCTTCCATTTGCCCGCCGAGCAGGAACTCGGCCGGAGTCGGCGCAACGAAGCGGTCCGTGGGCAACGCGACGTACCCCTCCACCGGCTTGACCAACCGCGGCGTGATGATGAACAGCAACTCGCTGCGCTCGTTCTGGAACTCGGTGCTGCGGAACAGCGCGCCGATGACCGGCACTTCCCCGAGCCCCGGGAACTTCTTGAGCGCCTCGGTGACGTTGCTCTTGATCAGACCGCCGATGGCAAAGCTCTGGCCGTCGAAGAGTTGCACCGTCGTCGAGGCACGGCGCGTCGTGATCGTCGGCAGCACGCTCGTCGCCCCGGTCCCCGTGGTGAACGATGCCCCGATCTGCGACAGTTCCGATACTTCCGGGGTGACGCGCAGGTTGATGCGCCCGCCCTCGAGCACGGTGGGCGTGAATTTCAGTCCGACGCCGAACTCTTTCTCCTCCAGCGTGAACGCGGCCACCCCGCCAATTCCCGCGCCACCCTGCGCCACCGGGATATAGACCTTGCCGCCGGCGAGAAACGCGCCTTCCTGCCCGCTGATCGCCATGATCGTCGGCTCGGCAAGGATCTTCACCAGGCCGTTCCTCAACTCGGCGTCGAGCGTCAGTGCATTGGTGCTGCCGGAGCGCGTCACGCCGATGGTGCCGGCCGCTCCGGTGAGCAGGCTCGTCAGAAGGGTGAAGGAGGTGCGGCCGGAAGTCCCGGTCAGGCTGAGCTCTGCGCCGAGCTTGTCGAGCACGGTTTTCGATACCTCGGCGACTTTCACCTCGAGCATCACCTGCATCGGGTCCGTGGTCGAGAGCAGGTTGATGACCTTCTTGCTCCCGAACTGCTCCGCGAGGAACACGGCGCGCTGCACCCGGGTCGCGTCGGCGACCTTTCCGGTCAGCACGAGCGACTCGCCTGCACCGCTGACCTTGATCGCCCTTTCCTCGGGCATCAACTGATGGAGCTTGTCCTGCAGCCCCGTCGCGTCGAAGCTCACGTGGATGTCCATGATCGTCGTGCGGCCGGATTTCGACCACAGGAAGACGTTGGTCGAGCCGACTTTCTTGCCCAGAAGGTAGACCTCGCGCGGATTGATCAGCACCACGTCGGCAACCTCGGGATTGCCGACCGAGATCCGGCTCATCGGCTCGGTGAGCTTGAGCAGAGTGGATTTGCCCGTGGTCAAGCGCATCGGCGGCGCCATCTCGGTAGGCAGGTTTGCGTCGGCCGGTTGCGCGAGCGCAGGCTTGGTGGCCGCGCGCCTGGCCGGTTCTGCAGCTTGCGCCGAAACGGCGCCCAGCGCGGTCGCGAGCGCGGCGGCCAGCAGCGTCAATCTGCAGCTGAGGGGTTGCGAAATAGGGCGGTCCATGGCTGGGGTTCCGTTAGGTTCTGAGAGGGTTTTCATGGCGTATCCGAGACGACCATCGACGATCTCACGGCACCGCGAATGATCTCGACCTTCGGCGGCTCGACGACCGGCGACGCCTTCCTCGGCGCTACCCGGGCGGCCGGTTTGACTGCCTTGGCCGGTTCCTTCGCAACCGGGACTGCCGCAGCAGACGGCGGGACCGGAGCGGAGGCTTCGGCGGCGCTCGCCTTGAGCAGGTCGGACCGCCTCACGCCGGCCGTGGCGACCGGTGCGCGGTCCGTCTGGCTGCGCAGCACGAGCGACAGGCTCCCCACCGTGCGGGCGAGATCGAGCTTTTCGGCCTGCTCCGGGGTCACCTCCAGCGTCACCGCGTTGACCACCTTGGGCTTGGACTCGGCTCCGGCGGAAGTCTCCTGTGCCACGGCCAGCACCAGGATCTGCTCGAGCACGATCTTCGAGATCGGCTTGTTCTGCTCGTCCTGCGCGCTCACCATGATGTCGACGCGGTTCCCCGGCAGTGCGAACCCGGCGACGCCGATCACTTCGTTGACTCTCACGGTGATGGCGCGCTTGCCCTCGGCGATCACCGCCGACAGCCCGCCTTTTGCGCCGACCGGCGCCAGCTTGGCGTCGAGGATCGGTTCGCCGCGCAGCACGTTGGTGTTCAGGACACGGGTGTCGAGCAGCTTCGGATCCGAAAATGCGCCCTTGATGGCCGAGGACTTCGGCCAGTCGACGACCTGGAGCACTTCCGGCGAAAGCCGGCTGCCCAGATCGAGATCCTTGCCGGCGACCACCACCTTTTCCGTGGCCATTGCCGCCTGCTTGCCGACCCATTGCGCGGCAACGAACACCGCTGCCAACCCGATCACAATCGAAAGTCCGATCATGATCGTCGCTCTGCTATTGGCCATCTGGTAGTCCTTTCATTTCATGTGTACATCCGTAGCGGCCGCCGACCGAAAGCGGTTCATGCTCCGGCGCCGGTGAAATACCGGGTCACTACCTGAAGCAGTACTCCCCCTGCGATCGCCAGCGCATACGGTCCGCGCAACTGCGTCAAAGGCATGTCCTCGACACGTGGCACGCTATTGCTGGCAACACGCATCGCGCTCGCATAGGCAAAGAGCCGCAGATTGGCAAGCAGGCGCGCCAGCGCGCCCGCTCTCCAAGCGAATGCAAGCGCCAGCAGTCCGCCGAGCGCGAGGGTATAGAACGCGGCAACGAAGGTGGCCTGCATGCCGAGCAGAGTCCCCGCCGCCGCCATCAGCTTGACGTCGCCCGCACCCATGGCGCGCAACGCGCAAAGCGGCAGCAGGGCGGCAAACCCGATCGCGAAACCGCCCGCCGCCTCCCCAAGTCCGATTCCGCCCGGTGCCATGCTCAGCGCCAGCCCCGCGAGTGTTGCAGCGACCGTCAACCGATTTGGAACCCGGCCCGACCGGAAATCCGTCCATACGGCCACGGCCAGCACCACGAACAGGAGGATGGTTTTGATCACTTGGAAATCTCGCCGCCTTCAAGGGTTGTCACAGGCTGCCGGCCGCAGCAGACAGCGCACAACTCGGTCCCACAGTTCCTGCAGCGAACCGCTCAACAGCACAAGACCCGTGATCATGACCAGCGCGATCAGCGTTCCCAGCAGCGCGTACTCGATTCCGATGCTGCCGCGTTCGTCGGCTGCGAACGCGCGCCACCAGCGCTTGCTGCCGACGCGCATCGCACTCCTCTGCGGCGTGCCGGACGTTGCCGTGGATCTCACGGCAGCCCGCTCCGCCGATCGTCGCGGTTAAAGGAACCGCACGTCCGCTCGCCGTTTCACGCTAGCAGGCCGTCGGCAATCCGGCTTTGCAGCTCGACGGGTTGCCCAGGCAGGCCGCGATATTCTTGAACAGGCAGTTGAGGTTGTTGCCCAGCAAGCTTGCGCCGACGATGATCACGACAGCGATCAGGGCGGCGAGCAGACCGTATTCGATCGCGGTCGCACCTTCCTCGTCGTGCCAGAAGTTTTTCACTGCGAGCTTGAGGTTTGTCATTTGCCGATCTCCGTGGGTGGGTGCGAGAAATGCGGAAGGGAACATCGTGGTATTCAGGACGGATCGAGTGTGACTTTTCGAGTTACGCAACGCGTACTCTTCTTATCCACGCTCAACCATACCGGCTTTCGTGCCGGCCATCTTGACTTGACTCAAGTACAGCGCGGATTGCGTATGGCACCGGCGGGGCCGATTGAAGCCCTCAGGAATGCGGATCCTGCGCGCTGCACCTCGCGAGCGCAGAGCGCGAAGATGAGAACGACTACTGCGTGAGTTCGGCGAGCTTGAGCCGCTGCACCTTGCCCGAGGGGCCCTTGGGCAGCTCGGCGAGGAAGCGGAATTCCCGCGGCGACTTGTAGCGCCCGAGTTCCTTGAGGCAGAACTCGCGCATTTCGGTTCCGCTCGCGCGCGCGCCCGGCTTGAGCACGATGCAGGCGAGGATGTCCTGCCCGTAAGCCGCATCCGGGATGCCGACCGCCGCCGCTTCGAGCACGGCCGGGTGCCGGAGCAGCGCCTCGTCGATCTCGCGCGGCGCGATGTTCTCGCCGCCCTTGATGATCAGCTCCTTCAGCCGCCCGGTGATGAAGTAGTAGCCGTCCGCGTCGCGGTAACCCAGGTCGCCCGTGCGCAGCCAGCCTTTCGCGTCGAGTGCCTTGGCTGTCTGCTCGGGCGACCTGTAGTAGGCGCTCATCACGTTCGGTCCGCGCAGGCAGATTTCGCCGGAAGCATTCACCGGCAGTTCGCCACCGGTTTCCAGGTCGACCACTTTCGCTTCGACGCCGCACGGTATCCCGGGCGAGCCGTACTTGCGCCGCGCCGCCGCCTGCGGGTTGGCGAACACCACGGACGCGGACTCCGTCATCCCCATCGCCTCGATCACCCTAATGCCGAACCTCATTTCAAATGCGCGATGCTGTTCCGGCGGCAGCGGCGCAGACGCGGAACGCCCGAAACGCACGCGGGGAAAGCGATAGCGGCGTTTTGCATCCGCCGCGTTGAGCAGATACGCGATGATCGTAGGCACCAGGTTGATCCAGGTAGCGCCGTAGCGCTCCACGTGGTCCCACCAGTGCGTGACGCTGAAGCGGTGCGGCGCGATGAGGCTGCCGCCGGACACGAACGGCGTGACCGTCGCGATCACCTGGCCGTTGATGTGATACAGCGGCAGCGACGAAAGGCAGCGGTCCGCGGGCGTCAATCTGTGCCAGGCCGCGACCGCCCGGCCCGCCGCGATCAGATTGCGATGCGTGAGCACGGCGCCCTTGGGCACGCCCGTGGTTCCCGAGGTGTACATGAGCAGCGCCGGATCTTCCGCCGCGACCGGTGCGAAGCCGCCCCGCGGCAGCCGGTCCTCGAGAAACAGCGCCGGCGCATCCGGATCGATGACGATCACTTCGATCGGGCGTTCGAGCAGCGCCAGCGCCCCCGCGAGCTGCGCTTCGTGCTCGCGCGAGGTGAACAGCACCTTGCAGTCGCAATGTCCGAGCACGTAGGCGAGCTGCGAGCGCTGCGCGAGGAGATTCAACGGCGCGATGACGTAACCGCCGATCATCGCGCCGAGGAACAGCAGCGCGGTCTGGTAGCCGTTCGCCAGGTAAAGACCGACCTTGTCGCCGCGCTCGAGGCCAGCCGCGCGCAGCCAGCGCGCGAGCAAGCGCGCCTGGCGGTCGAGCTCGCGGTAGGTGAGCGTGCGCCCGGTCTCGGGCGCGAGCAGCAGGACACGGTCCGGTTGTCGCGCGACGTGCCGCGCCAGCACGTCGCGGAGCGTGTCGCTCATCGGCCGTGCTTGGCGAAATACGCGCCGAAGATTTCGTCCTCCCCCGGCACGCGCTCGGGGATGACGCGCGCGATGCGGGTGATGTTGAGGAAGTGGCGCCAGTGCATGTTGTCGGAAAAGCTGTTGCGGCCCCAGGTGCCGCAGCCCATCGAGAGCGAAAACGGCAGGCCGTTGTCGAAGCTGCCGCCGGTGGCGATGCAGTGCGCCTGGTTG
>SCUF01000463.1 GCA_004298325.1 Betaproteobacteria bacterium
CAATTTCGGCAGCTTGTCGATGGCGCTGTAGGCCGTGAGCCCCGAGCAGGCCAGCGTCGAGGCGAACGCATCATCGATGCCGCGCGTGTCGACCAGATAGCGCGGGTGCGGCACGAGCAGGTGCGTCGAGTAGGCGCCCGGCCGCATCACGCCGACGAAGCGCTGGTTGAGGCAATAATTGTCGAGCCCGTCCTTGCACACCGGGCATTTGCCGCAGCCGATCCAGGGAAACACGAGCCGTTTCTGGCCGACCTTCGCACCGGCGGCGCGGGGCCCCGCGGCCTCGACGACGCCGAAGGGTTCGTGACCCATGGTGAACGGCGGCACGCAGCCGCGATCCCTGACGTAGAAACGCTTGCCGCCGCCGAGGTCGAAAAAACCGTCCCAGATGTGCAGGTCGGAATGGCACACGCCCGAACGCGTGACACGCACCAGAACTTCCGTGCCCGCGGGCCTGGGCGTTTGCCTGACGACCTGCTGCAGCGGTTTGCCGTGTTCCGTGACTTGCCAGCTGAGCATGCTGTTCTTCTCCCGGCCGCGCTGCCGCGTGCCATTGCAGTCCGCGTGATTGATCCAGGGCAAACCCCGGAAGGACCGCTAAGGTAACATTTTCGGCGGCGCTTTTCCCCGGAGCCTGTCGATGAATGCTCAAGTCCTGGTGGCCGCAGTCGCGGCGGCATTTTCTTTGCCCGCAGTCGCGCTTGCGCAATCGAGCGTCACGCTCAGCGGCGTGATCAAGATGGCGTTCGAGAATGTGAAACTTTCCCAGAGCGCAAAATCCCCCTCCAGCGAGGCGCGGGTCGCGGACGAATCCTCGAAGATCGTGTTCCAGGTCGTCGAGGACCTGGGAAGCGGCCTGGACGCGATCGTCCAGCTGGATTGGCGCGTGACGCCCGATTCCGGCGCCGACGCGGCCTCGGGCAACAATTGGGTCGGACTGCGCAGCCGGAACTGGGGCACGCTGGCCCTCGGACGCTTCGACCTGCATTACCAGAATTCGCCCACCGAGATTGCCGCGAAGGGCGGTTCGTACAAGGCGCAGAACCTCGCGCTGCTCGCGTTCGCCGCAGGCGGGGGAACGGCGATCGCGGGAAACACCCGAACGACGAATGCCGTGCGCTACGAATCGCCGGACTGGAACGGCCTTGCCGTGAGCGTGGCGTACTCGATGAATCCGGCGGCTCCCGAAGCGGACCTTGGCAGCGGCGTGCGCAGGGGACGCGCCTGGAATGTGGTGCCGACCTATACCGCCGATCGCTGGCAGGTCGGCTGGAGCAACTGGAATTCGAAACCGGATGCGTTCGCCTCGCCCGAGCAGCGGGGCGACCGGCTGTGGGGCTACTACCAATGGGGGGGCCTGAAGCTTGGGTTGGCGTGGGACCGGGCAAAGCTGGCGACCGCAGCCACGGGTGTTCTGACCAGCAATCGCACCGCCTGGTCGGTGCCGTTGCGCTACACGGCCGGTCGCCACAATGTGTACGCGGAATACAGCAAGGCGCGCGATGACAAGGCGACCGTGGCGTCGGATGGCGCGCGCATGTTCGCGATCGCCTACGCGTACGATCTCTCGAAGCGCACTTCCGCCGGCATCACCTACGCCAGGATCGCCAATGACGCCGGCGCGTTCTACAACCTGTATAACTCTGCGGCAGGGCAGGGCAGCGCCTCGGCTGCCGTGGCGGCAGGCGAAGACCCGCGCATCTGGTCGTTCGCGCTGCGCCACGCCTTCTAGGGCGCTGCGCCGGGCGCGGACGCGCGGATCAAGCGGCGCGCGCCGCTTCGCACAGGGCCTGGTCGATGTCCCAGAGGATGTCGTCGAGCGATTCGATGCCGACCGACATGCGGACCATGTCCGGCGTGACGCCCGCCTTCAACTGATCGTCCGCGCTCATCTGCCGGTGCGTGGTCGAAGCCGGGTGGATGATGAGGGTCTTGGCGTCGCCGATGTTGGCGAGATGGCTCATGAACTGCGCCGCCTCGATGAAGCGCTCGCCGGCCCGGGCCCCGCCCTTGACCCCGAAGTTGAGCAGGCCCGACGCGCCCTTGGGGAGGTACTTTTGCGCCAGTGCGGCGTACTTGCTGCCGGGCAGCCCCGGATAATTCACGAACGTCACCCGCGGGTCGTGCGCGAGGAATTTGGCCACTGCGAGCGCGTTGCTGCAGTGGCGGTCCATGCGAACCGGCAGCGTTTCCAGTCCCTGCAGCAGGAGCCAGGCGTTCATCGGCGACAGGGCCGGTCCGAACGTGCGCATGGTCTCCATGCGCGCCTTCATGGTGAAGCCGAAGTCGCCGAAGGTTTCGTGGAAGATCACGCCGTGATAGCCCGGCGACGGGCGGGTGAACTCCGGAAACCGGCCGTTGCTCCAATCGAAGCGGCCGGATTCCACGACCGCGCCGCCCATGGTGGTGCCGTGGCCGCCGATGTACTTGGTGGCCGAATGCACCACGATGTCGGCGCCCCAGTCGAGCGGGCGGCACAGGTAGGGCGAGGGGACAGTGTTGTCGAGGAGGAGCGGCACGCCGGCCTCGTGCGCGATCGCCGCAAGCGCCTCGATGTCGACGATATTGATGAGCGGATTGCCGAGCGTCTCGGCATAGAGCAGCTTGGTGTTCGGCCGGATCGCGCGCCGGAAATTTTCCGGGTCGTCCGGGTCGACAAATGTCGTCTCGACGCCGAGCTTGGCGAGGTTGACGCCGAGCAGCGTATGCGTGCCGCCGTAGAGCGTGGAGGCGGACACGAGGTGATCGCCGCCGCGGACCAGGGTGAGCAGGGCCGTCGCCTCCGCTGCCTGCCCGGTGGCGCAGCCGAGCGCCGCGCGGCCGTTCTCGAGCGCCGCCATGCGCTCCTCGAACACCGCCACGGTCGGGTTCGAGATGCGCGAGTAGACGTTGCCGAAGGTCTGCAGGTTGAACAGGCTCGCCGCGTGATCCGCCGAGTCGAACACGAACGACGTGGTCTGGTAGATCGGCGCGGCGCGCGCGCCGGTGGCCGGATCGGGAATCTGCCCGGCATGCAGGCACAACGTTTCGATGCCGAACTTGCGATCGGGCACGGCGATGGCCTCAGTAGGGGAGCACGCGCGGCCGCTTGGCGGAAACGACCCGGGTGTTGACGCCGACCCAGTTCAGGCCGCCAAACAGCCGCGCATGCTCGATCTTGACGCAGCGGTCCATGATCGAGTCGAGCCCGGCGGCGCGTACCTTCGCGTCCGCCGCCTCGTTCTTCACGCCGATCTGCTGCCACAGCACCTTGGCGCCGATCGCGATCGCATCCTCGGCGATCGGCAGCACGTCCTTGGTCTTGCGAAACACGTCCACCAGGTCCACCTTGTCCGGGATCTCGCGC
>SCUF01000464.1 GCA_004298325.1 Betaproteobacteria bacterium
CCGCATCGACGTGGAGCCGCGGCATGAGATAGCGGTGGCGCTGCATGCTAGGATTCACGCATGGTATCGACCGCAACTGCGGCGTGCAATTTCGGCTGGCGCGCGGCCGACTTCGACCTGGCGGGCGTCGATGGCAAGCGCCATACGCTCGCCAGTGCGCGCGGGCCGAATGGCCTGCTGGTGATGTTCATCTGCAACCACTGCCCCTACGTCAAGGCGGTGCTCGATCGCATCGTGCGCGACTGCACGGAGCTCGCCGCGCACGGCATCGGTTCGGTAGCGATCATGTCGAACGATCCCGCGGAGTACGCGGAGGATTCGTTCGACAACATGCAGCGTGTCGCGCGCGAGCGGAAATTTCCGTTTCCCTACCTGTTCGACGCCACGCAGGACGTGGCGCGCGCCTATGGCGCCGTGTGCACGCCGGATTTCTTCGGCTTCAACGCGCGACTCGAATTGCAGTACCGTGGCCGGCTCGATGAGTCGCGCACCGCGCCGATCGCCGGGGCGCGCCGCGAGTTGTTCGAAGCCATGGTTGCCGTGGCGAAGACCGGGCAGGGACCGAAGCAACAGCTCGCTTCGATCGGCTGTTCGATCAAGTGGCGCCGATGAAGGGCATCTGGCACGCCAGTGCGGCGGCAGCGACGGCGACACCGGTGGCCGCGGGCCAGCGCTCGGCGGAGATCCTGCGTCACGGCAGCCTGGAGGTGCGCTGGTACGCGCCCAGGGGCGCGGATCCGCAGACGCCGCACGATCGCGACGAGATCTACATCGTGGCGAGCGGGCGGGGTCATTTCGTCCGCGGCACCGAGCGGGTCGCTTTCGGTCCGAATGACCTGCTGTTCGTGCCCGCGGGAACGGCGCACCGCTTCGAGGATTTCAGCGACGATTTCGCGACCTGGGTCGTGTTCTGGGGCGCCAGGGGCGGCGAGCGGGATAATCCGTTCGCCTGATCCGAACGGGCCCCGGCTAGCTATGGCGCGCGCGAGCCAATAATCGTCGAAGCCCCTGCGCGATCTTCCGCAACAGCAGCACCGCGGTGATCGCGAAGAAAGCGAGCAGCACGAGAAACACGACCGGATGCGCGAACGCGAGCCACAGCCCGGCGGGCACCGCGCCGTCTTCCAGCAGTGACGCGGCCCAGTTGCTGAATGGCTCGGGCGACGCATTGATCGCCGCACGGCCGCCCGCCTTCGTGAAGTGCGTCCCCGCAGCGATGCCGCCGCCGAGAATTGCGGCCGCCAGCGCGACCGCGGCACCCGAATCCGAAAATACTCCGGCGGCCAGCGCGGCGCCCGCCGGTATGCGAATGAAGCTGTGCACCGCGTCCCAGACGCTGTCCAGCCAGGGCAGCTTGTCGGCAAAGAACTCGACCAGCGTCATGAAGCCGCTTGCGCCCAGCACCAGGGGATGCGCCAGCAGCTTCAATTGCGCCGGCGGTTCGATCCACCCAAGCCAGCCCGCGAGCCCTGCGAGGAACAGCACGGCGTAAAGGCGCAGCCCGCTGCCCCAGGCGAGCGCCGCAGCCATGGCGATCTCCGGCAAATGGGTCACCAGCGTATCCATCTAGAACTCCGGCACGCAGACCCGCGTGCCGTTCACGGCCGTCACCTTCACCGCGACGCCATAGACGGCCTGCAGATTCCCGGCCGTGATGACCTCTTCCGGCGTGCCGTGGTGAAAGGCGCCGCCGTGCGTCAGCAGCAGCGCGTGGCTCGCGCCATGAAAGGCCTCGTCCGGCCGATGCGTGGAAAACACCACCGCGAGGCCGCGGTCAGCCAGCTGGCGCAGCTGGCGCAGCACGCGCACCTGGTTGCCGAAGTCCAGATTGGCGGTCGGCTCGTCGAGCACCAGCGCGAGCGGCTCCTGCGCGAGCGCCCGCGCGAGCAGCGCGAGCTGGCGCTCGCCGCCGCTCACCTCGGTGTAGGGCCGCTCGGCCAGATGCGCGATGCCGAGCGCCTCGAGCGCGGCGTCGGCGGCGGCAAAATCGCGCGCCGTCGGTGCGCCGAAGAAAGCGATGCGCGCCGCGCGTCCCATGAGCGCGACCTCGCGCACGGTGAATGCATACTCGGGCGCGTGGTCCTGCGGCACGTAGCCGAGGCGCTGCGCGATTTCATTGCGGCCGAGTGCCGCGAGCGGCGCACCGCCCAGCAGGAGCTCGCCGTCGAGCGCCGGGTGCAATCCGAGCAGGGTTCTGAACAGCGTCGTCTTGCCGCCGCCGTTCGGCCCGAGCACGCACAGCACTTCGCCCGCCGCCAGCGCGAGATCGAGCCCGCGCGCAAGGCGCCGTCCGCGATAGCCGAAGGCCAGCGCGCGCGCCTCGAGGATCATTGCCATCGGCGCCTGCCGCGCAGCAGCAGGAACAGGAACGCCGGCGTGCCGAGGAGCGCGGTCACGACTCCCGGCGGCAGCTCGATCGAGGTCGCGGTGCGGCACAGGGTATCGACGGCGAGCAGAAACGCCGCCCCGAGCAGCATCGCGAGCGGCAGCAGGCGGGAGAATTCGGGCCCCACCAGCAGGCGCGCCGCATGCGGCACGAGCAATCCCACCCAGCCGATCACGCCGGAGATCGCGACGCAGGCCGCCGTCATGAGCGTGGCCGCGCAGACCACCGCCAGGCGCAGCGCCGACACCGGAACGCCGAGCGAGCGGGCCTCGTCGTCGTCCAGTGCGAGCAGGTTCATGCGCCAGCGCAGCAGCAGCAGCGGCGCGAGTCCCGCAGCGACGAGCGGCGCCGCCAGCGCGAGATCGCGCGGCGTCGCCGCGGCGAGGCTGCCGAGCAGCCAGAAGGTGATCGGCGGCAGCTGGTTGAACGGGTCGGCGAGCGCTTTCACCAGCGCGACCACGGCGCCGAGCAGCGAGCCGATGACGACGCCGGAGAGCACCAGCGCGAGACCCGGATCGTGTCCGCGCGCCGCGGCGGCCACCGCGTAGGCGAGCGCCACCGCAGTGAGCCCGCCGCCGAAGGCGGCGGCCTGGATCAGGAGCGGGTTCTGCGAGAAAAAGATCGCCAGCACGGCGCCGGCGGCGGCGCCGGCGGAGACGCCCAGGATGTCCGGCGACACCAGCGCGTTGCGGAACATGCCCTGGTAAGCGGCGCCGGCGGCGGCGAGCGCGGCGCCGATGAGCAGTGCCGCCGCAATGCGCGGCGCCCGGATCTGCCAGACGATCTGCGCCGCCTGCTCGGGTGCCGCGCTCCCCAGGCCGACGGCGTTTCCCAGTACCGCGAGCACGTCGCCGAGCGGCAGCGCGACCTCGCCCAGCGACAGCGCGATCGCCGCCAGCGCGGCGAGCGCCAGCCCCGCCGCCCAGGTCGCCGCGCGCGGGCCGCGCGTCAACGCGTGCACACCCAGGCGACGATCTCGCAGCGCGCGCCGCAGCGGCGCA
>SCUF01000465.1 GCA_004298325.1 Betaproteobacteria bacterium
TCTGCGCTCGCCCTGGCGCGGCGCGCCGGATACCGGAGCGCGGGCACGCTCGAGTACATCGTCGACACTGCGCGCCAGGAATTCTTCTTCATCGAGATGAACACGCGCATCCAGGTCGAGCATCCCGTGACCGAGATGGTGACCGGCGTCGACCTGGTCAAGCTGCAGATGCGCATTGCCGCCGGCGAGCCGCTTGCGGTCGCGCAGGCGGACGTGCGCTTTTCCGGCCACGCGATCGAGTGCCGCATCAACGCCGAGGATCCCGAGCGCGGCTTCCTGCCGCGGCCCGGAACGCTGACCGAATATTTCGCGCCCTCGGGTCCGGGCGTGCGGGTCGACAGCCACGCCTTTCCCGGCTACGCGCTGCCGGCGCACTACGATTCCCTCATTGCCAAGCTGATCGTGTGGGGCAGCGACCGTCCGGAGGCGCTCTCGCGCATGCGGCGCGCACTCGCCGAATACCGCCTGGGCGGCGTTCCAACCACGCTGGGCTTTCACCAGCGGCTGATGGACGAGCCCGATTTCATCGCCGGCAACGTACATACGCGCTACGTGCGGGACACGATGTGGGCCGGACATCCATCGCAGGGCCTGTTGTGAGGACGCTCGAGCGACTGCAAAGCCTGGGAGACTGAAATGGCATTCGAGGAAAAGCTGGCGGACCTTGCCAGGCGCAAGTCGCGCGCCCTGGCGATGGGCGGCGAGGAGAAGCTCGCGCGCCGGCGTGCCGAAGGGCACCTGAACGCGCGCGAGCGCATCGAACAGCTGCTCGACGCGGGCAGCTTCGTGGAAAGCGGGCTGTTTGCGACCTCGCATCGCCCGGAAGATCGCGACCGCACACCGGCCGACGCCAAGATCGCCGGTTACGGAAGGATCGAGGGCCGCCCGGTCGCGCTGGTGTCGAATGATTTCACTGTGATGGGGGCGTCGAGTTCCACGGTCAACGGCAAGAAGATCCGCCACATGCGCGAGGTGGCGACACGCAGCGGCATGCCGCTGATTTTTCTCGGGGAGTCGGCGGGGGCGCGCATGCCGGACCGCATGGGCGCGGCAGGCCGTGCGATCCTCGGCCAGGACCCCGCTGAATATCAGCGCCTGCGCCAGTCGCCGTGGGTCTCCGCGCTGCTGGGACCCTGCTACGGCTCGTCGACGTGGTACGCCTGCATGTCCGACTACGTGGTGATGCGCAAGGGGGCGCTGCTCGCGGTGGCGAGCAGCCGCGTGACCTCGATGGCGATCAATCAGCCGGTCGACGCCGAAGAGCTCGGCGGCTGGAAGTTGCATGCGGAAACGACCGGCCTGGTCGACCTGGTGGTGAAAACGGACGAGGAGGCACTCGCGGCAATCCGGCATTTCCTCGGCTATCTGCCCACGCACCACAACGAGGCGCCGCCGCGGCATCCGGTGCCCGACGGCGCGGGCAAGAGCGCCGAACGAATCCTCGACATCGTTCCGGAAAACCCGGCCAAGGTGTACGACGTGCGAAAGGTGATCGAGGCGCTCGCCGATCCCGGCAGCATGCTCGAGCTCAAGGCGCGCTTCGGCAAGTCGATCGCGATCGCCCTGACGCGGCTGGACGGTCGCAGTGTCGGCGTGGTCGCCAACAATCCCCTGTTCAAGGGCGGCGCGATCGACGTCGATGCCTGCGCCAAGGCGACCGGGTTCCTCGTGTTCTGCGACAGCTTCAACATTCCGGTCGTGTTCCTGGTCGACCAGCCCGGTTTCATGATCGGGCTGGACGGCGAGCGGCGGGGCGCTCCGGGCAAGATCATCAACTGGATGAACGCGCTTTCCCTGATGACGGTGCCCAAGATCTCGGTGGTGATGCGCAAGAGCTACGGCCAGGCCTACCTCAACATGGGTGGTGGGCGGAACTCGGACGAGGTCGTCTGCTGGCCGAGCGCGGACCTTGGATTCATGGCGCCTGCCGTGGGCGCCAACGTGCTGCAGGGCGGCAGGAAATCCGGCGACCCGGACCGCCAGCAGCAGCTCGCCGACGAAATATCGCGCGACACCTCGGCGTGGGGCCTGGCGTCGCTCTACGAGGCCCAGACCGTGATCGATCCGCGCGAGACGCGCGACTGCCTGGTGTCGCTGCTCGCCGTGTACCGCAGCCGGCACGGCAGCGAGGTCAGCAAACAC
>SCUF01000466.1 GCA_004298325.1 Betaproteobacteria bacterium
GAGGTTGAGGTACTTGGGACGGGCTTTCTTTGCGGCCACGTTCAACATAAGTCAATTATATCGCGCTGCGCATTCGGTAGAATGCCGCATCCCCCGCACGTCTCCGGAGTTTTCCATGTCCAAATTCCCCGTCCGAGTCGCGGTCACCGGCGCCGCCGGTCAGATCGGTTACGCCATCCTGTTTCGCATCGCCAGCGGCGAAATGCTCGGCCCGGATCAGCCCGTGATCCTGCAGCTGCTGGAAATTCCGGACGAGAAGGTGCAGAAGGCGCTCAACGGCGTGATGATGGAGCTCGACGATTGCGCTTTCCCGCTGTTGCATGGCATGAGCGCGAGCGCCGACCCGATGGCGGCGTTCAAGGATGCCGACGTGGCATTGCTGGTGGGCGCGCGGCCGCGCGGCGCCGGCATGGAGCGCAAGGACCTGCTCGAAGCCAACGGCAAGATTTTCGCGCCGCAAGGCCAGGCGCTTGACCGCGTCGCGAAACGCGAGGTGCGCGTGCTGGTGGTAGGCAATCCGGCCAACACCAACGCGCTGATCGCGATGAAGAACGCGCCCTCGCTCAAGCCGACGCAGTTCACGGCGATGATGCGGCTCGACCACAATCGCGCCATCTCGCAGGTGGCGCGCAAGATCGGCAAGCCGATCGCGTCGGTGAAGAAGATGATCGTCTGGGGCAATCACTCGGCGACCCAGTATCCCGACCTGTTCCAGTCGGAGTGCGAGGGCCGCAAGGTCTGGCCGATGATCAACGACCTGGCCTGGCTCGAAGGCAGCTTCATCCCGACGGTGCAGAAGCGCGGCGCCGCCATCATCGCGGCCCGCGGACTGTCGTCGGCCGCGAGCGCCGCCAACGCCGCCATGGATCACGTGCGCAACTGGGTCCTCGGCACGCCGGAGGGCGACTGGGTCAGCATGGGCATTCCCGCCGACGGCAGCTACGGCATCGCCGAGGGCGTGCTCTACGGGCAACCCGTCACCTGCAAGGGCGGGCAATACGAGGTCGTCAAGGGCCTCGAAGTGAGCGACTTCGCCCGCAAGCGCATGGACGCGACGCTCAAGGAGCTGCACGAGGAGCGCGACGGCGTCAGGCACCTGCTCGGCTGAGCCGTGAGCGCCGCGCGGTCTGGCTTTCATACGATCTCGGCTTCGCCGGCGTCTTTTGCCGGAGAAGCCGAGACAATCGGGCCGTCCAGGCGCGACGAGGTCGGCACGTACGTGCGCGTTCCCGGGGGTCTCGGCTTCCCGGCAGGAACGGCCGGGAAGCCGAGATCGAGGCAAGGCGATGCATGAAAGCGCGAGAGATCATGCCATGACGCCCGGCCAGAAATTCCGCGCCGCGCTCGAAGCCGAAACACCGCTGCAGGTGATCGGTGCGATCTGCGCCTATCACGCCCTGCTCGCGAAGCGCGTCGGCTACCGGGCGATCTATCTCTCGGGCGGCGGCGTGGCCGCGGGCTCGCTCGGGGTTCCGGACCTCGGCATCTCGGGCCTGGACGACGTGCTCACTGACGTGCGGCGCATCACCGATGTCTGCGACCTGCCGCTGCTGGTGGACGTCGACACGGGCTTCGGCGCCAGCGCCTTCAACGTCGCGCGCACCACGCGCGCGCTGGTCAAGTTCGGCGCCGCCGCCATGCACCTCGAGGACCAGGTCGGCGCCAAGCGCTGCGGCCACCGCCCCGGCAAGGAGCTGGTGCCGTCGCCGGAAATGTGCGACCGGATCAGGGCCGCGGTGGATGCGCGCAGCGATCCCGGGTTCGTCATCATGGCGCGCACCGACGCGCTCGCGAGCGAGGGCCTGGAGCGCGCGGTCGAGCGTGCCCGCGCCTACGTCGCCGCCGGCGCCGACATGATTTTTCCGGAAGCCGTCACCGAATTGGCCATGTATCGGCAGTTCGCCGACGCGGTACGCGTGCCGGTCCTCGCCAACATCACCGAGTTCGGCCAGACACCGCTCTACACGCTGGACGAGCTGCGCTCGGCCCGCGTGGCGATCGCGCTCTACCCGCTGTCGGCCTTCCGCGCCATGAACCAGGCGGCGCTCAACGTCTACACTGCGACGCGCCGCGCGGGCACCCAGAAGGACGTGCTCGCCACGATGCAGACGCGCGAAGCGCTGTACGATTTCCTCGATTACCACGCCTACGAGCAGAAGCTCGACCAACTGTTTGCAAGGGAAAGGCCCACATGAGCGATACGCCTGCCGCACCCAAGCCCAAGAAATCGGTCGCGCTCTCCGGCACCGCCGCGGGCAATACTGCGCTGTGCACGGTCGGCCGCAGCGGCAACGACCTGCACTACCGCGGCTACGACATCCTCGATTTCGCCGATACCGCTGAATTCGAGGAGGTCGCGTACCTGCTGGTGCACGGCAAGCTGCCGACGCCCGCCGAGCTGACCGCGTACAAGACCAAGCTGCGCGGCCTGCGCGGCATACCGGCGGCCGTGCAGAGCATCCTCGAGCGGATTCCCGCCAACACGCACCCGATGGACGTCATGCGCACCGCGTGCTCGGCGCTGGGCGCGGTGCTGCCGGAGAGCCAGGACCACAAGCTGGCCGAGGCGCGCGACATCGCCGACCGGCTGATGGCCTGCTTCGGCTCGATGCTGCTCTACTGGCACCACTACTCGCACTCCGGCAAGCGCATCGACGTCGAAACCGACGACGATTCGATCGGCGGCCATTTCCTGCGGCTGCTGCACGGCCGCAAGCCGAGCGAACTCTGGGTGCGCGCGATGCATACTTCGCTGATCCTGTATGCCGAGCATGAATTCAACGCGAGCACCTTTACGGCCAGGGTGATCGCCGGCACCGGGGCGGACCTGTACAGCGCGGTCACCGGTGCCATCGGCGCGCTGAAGGGCCCGAAGCACGGCGGCGCGAACGAATTCGCCTTCGACGTCATCGGCCGCTATGACGCGCCGGACGATGCCGAAGCCGACGTGGTCAGGCGCGTGGCGGAAAAGCAGATCATCATCGGCTTCGGCCATCCGGTGTACACCATCGGCGACCCGCGCAACCAGGTGATCAAGGAAGTGGCGCGGCGCCTGTCGCAGGACGCCGGCAATCTGAAGCTGTTCGACATTTCGGCGCGCATCGAGCAGGTGATGTGGCGCGAGAAGAAGATGTTCCCCAACCTCGACTGGTACAGCGCGACGAGCTACCACATGATGGGCGTGCCGACGGCCATGTTCACGCCGCTGTTCGTGATCTCGCGCACCAGCGGCTGGTCGGCGCACGTCATCGAGCAGCGCATCGACGGCAAGATCATCCGCCCGAGTGCCATCTACACCGGGCCCGAGAACCGCAAGTGGCCGCCGCTCGGGGAAAGGACCTGATCATGGCGCTGTACGAATCCGACCTCACCCAGTTCATGCGCCGGTACCTGCAGCAGCACCCAGAGGAGCAGGCATCGCAGAAGAAGGGCCGCGGCGTCTGGTGGGACAAGGCCGCCGACGAGCGCACCCCGCCGCCGCCGCCGCGGCACGCACCCAAAGCCGGTGGCGCCGAGTACACTTTTGCACCCTTGGCGGAACCGGACTGATGTCTGCACCCATCGCCAACGCCCGGCCGAAGCCCGACGACGTGCTGGTCGGCATCGCCGAATATGCGACGCGCTGCGAAATCCAGTCGAGGGAAGCCTACAACACGGCGCGCTATTGCCTCATGGACACGCTGGGCTGCGGGCTCGAGGCGCTCGAATATCCCGCCTGCACCAAGCTGCTCGGGCCGGTGGTTCCCGGTACCGTGGTGCCGAACGGGGCGCGCGTGCCCGGTACCCAGTTCCAGCTCGATCCGGTGCAGGCCGCGTTCAATATCGGGGCCATGATCCGCTGGCTCGACTTCAACGACACCTGGCTGGCCGCGGAATGGGGTCACCCCTCCGACAACCTGGGCGGCATTCTCGCCGCGGCGGACTGGATTTCACGCACCCGGCTCGCGCAGGGCAAGAAACCGCTCGCGATGCGCGACGTGCTCACGGCCATGATCAAGGCGCACGAGATCCAGGGCGTCCTGGCGCTGGAGAACAGCTTCAACCGGGTGGGCCTGGACCACGTCGTGCTGGTGAAAGTGGCCTCCACGGCGGTGGTCGCGCACCTCATCGGCTGCAGCCACGACGAGGTGATCAATGCCGTTTCGCAGGCCTGGGTGGACGGCCAGAGCCTGCGCACGTATCGCCATGCGCCCAACACCGGCTCGCGCAAGAGCTGGGCGGCGGGCGACGCGACTGCGCGCGCCGTGCGCCTGGCGCTGATCTCGAAGACCGGCGAAATGGGCTATCCCTCCGTCCTCTCGGCCAAGGGCTGGGGCTTCTACGACGTGCTGTTCAAGGGCCGCAAGTTCAAGTTGCAGCGGCCCTACGGCAGCTACGTCATGGAAAACGTGCTGTTCAAGATCTCCTATCCGGCGGAATTCCACTCGCAGACCGCGGTCGAGTGCGCGATGGACATCCATGCCGAGCTGAAAAAACCCGGCCGCAAGCCCGCTGACATCAAGCGCATCACGATCCGCACGCACGAAGCCTGCATCCGCATCATCGACAAGCAGGGACCGCTCGCCAATCCCGCCGATCGCGATCACTGCATTCAGTACATGGTGGCGGTGCCGATCCTGTACGGGCGGCTGACCGCCGCGGATTACGAGGACACGGTCGCGGCGGATCCGGCGATCGATGCGCTGCGCGCGAAGATCGTGTGCGTCGAGGACAAGGGTTTCACGCGCGACTATCATGACCCCGCGAAGCGCTCGATCGCCAACGCGCTGCGGGTGGAGTTCCGCGACGGCAAGAGCCTGGGCGAGTTCGTCTGCGAGTACCCGATCGGCCACAAGCGACGTCGCAAGGAAGGCCTGCCGTTGCTGGTGACAAAATTCAGGACCAACCTGGCGCGGCGCTTTCCCGCCAAGCAGCAGCAGGCGATCCTCGAGCTGTGCCTCGATGCCGGCCGGCTGGAACGCACTCCGGTGAACGAGTTCGTCGACCTGTTCGTGATCTGAGGAGAAGTCGCCGCATGAACCTGAACGACACGCTGCAGCCGCTCAAGGGCGGCCAGTTCCATTCGCTGCCGCGGCTCGGCAAGGCGCTCGGCATCGAACTCTCGCGCCTGCCGGTCTCGATCCGCATCGTGCTCGAATCGGTGCTGCGCAACTGCGACGGCAAGAAGATCACCGAGGCGCACGTGCGTCAGCTGGCGGGCTGGAAGCCGAACGCGCCGCGCAGCGACGAGATCCCGTTCGTCGTTGCGCGCATCGTGCTGCAGGATTTCACCGGCGTGCCTCTGCTGTGCGATCTGGCGGCGATGCGCGGCGTGGCGCAGCGGATGGGCAAGGATCCCAAGGTCATCGAGCCGCTCGTGCCGGTCGACCTGGTGGTCGACCATTCCGTGCAGATCGACCACTACGGCACGAAGAACGCGCTCGACCTCAACATGAGGCTGGAATTCAAGCGCAACCAGGAACGCTACCAGTTCATGAAATGGGGCATGCAGGCGTTCGACACCTTCAAGGTGGTACCGCCGGGCATCGGCATCGTGCACCAGGTCAACCTCGAGTACCTGGCGCGCGGCGTGCACCGCAAGCACGGCATCTACTACCCTGATACGCTGGTCGGCACCGACAGCCACACCACGATGATCAACGGCATCGGCGTGGTCGGCTGGGGCGTCGGCGGCATCGAGGCCGAGGCCGGCATGCTCGGCCAGCCGGTGTATTTCCTCACCCCCGACGTGGTCGGCGTCAACCTGAAGGGCAAGCTGCACCCGGCCTGCACCGCGACGGATCTCGTGCTCACCGTCACCGAGATGTTGCGCAAGGCCAAGGTGGTGGGCAAGTTCGTGGAGTACTTCGGCGAAGGCACCGCGTCGCTCGCCCTGCCCGACCGCGCCACCCTCGCCAACATGGCGCCCGAGTACGGCGCGACCATGGGTTTTTTCCCGGTCGACGACAAGACGGTCGCCTACATGAAAGGCACTGGTCGCACGGCCGCCGAACTCGACGCCTTCGGCGCGTATTTCAGGGCGCAGGGCCTCTACGGCATCCCGAAGGCGGGCGAGATCGATTACAGCCAGGTGCTGGAGCTCGATCTGTCCACGGTGATGCCCTCGCTCGCGGGACCGAAGCGCCCGCAGGACCGCATCGCGCTCGACGCGGTGAAGAAGAGCTTCACGTCCCTCTTCAGCAAACCGGTCGCGGAAAGCGGTTTCGCCAAGAGACCCGAGGATCTCGGCCAGCGCGTGCGTGCCTTGGACGGCACCGACATCGGCTCGGGCGACGTGCTCATCGCGGCGATCACTTCCTGCACCAATACCTCCAACCCCGGCGTTCTGCTCGCCGCAGGCCTGCTGGCGAAGAAGGCCGTCGAGCTCGGGCTGAAAGTGAAACCGCACGTCAAGACTTCGCTGGCGCCCGGCTCACGCGTGGTCACCGAATATCTGACGCGCGCAGGTCTGCTGCCCTATCTGGAGAAGCTCGGCTTCTCGGTCGCCGCCTACGGCTGCACCACCTGCATCGGCAATGCCGGCCCGCTGGCGCCCGCGATCGACGCGGCGATCGTCAAGCATGACCTCGTCTGCGCTGCCGTGCTCTCGGGCAACCGCAACTTCGAAGCCCGCATTCACCCCAACCTGCGCGCCAATTTTCTCGCCTCGCCGCCGCTCGTGGTGGCGTACGCGATCGCCGGCACCGTGCTGAAGGATTTCCGCACCGAGCCCCTGGGCCAGTCGCGTGACGGGCAGGACGTGTACATCGGTCACATCTGGCCGAGCGCCGAGGAAGTGGCGGCGCTCATGAGCCTGGCGATGGATGCCAAGACCTTCCGGCGCCTCTACGGCAACCTGGCGGACGCCAACCCGCTGTGGAAGAAAATCTCGGCGCCGGGCGGACAGGTGTACAGCTGGCCGGACTCGACCTACATCGCCGAGCCGCCGTTCTTCAAGGATTTCACAATGCGGCCGGGCACCCCCGCCGACATCCGCGGCGCGCGAATCCTCGGCATCTTCGGTGACTCGGTGACCACTGACCACATCAGCCCGGCCGGCTCGATCAAGCCGACCTCCCCCGCCGGCATCTACCTGCAGGAAAACGACGTCTCGGTGGCGGACTTCAACAGCTACGGCGCGCGCCGCGGCAACCACGAGGTGATGATGCGCGGCACTTTTGCCAACGTGCGCATCAAGAACCTGATGCTCGGCGGCAAGGAGGGCGGCCTGACGCGCTACAAGGGCGAGGAGCTGCCGATCTACGACGCGGCCATGCGCCACATCGCCGACGGCACGCCGACGGTCGTTTTCGGCGGCGAGGAATACGGCACGGGCTCGTCGCGGGACTGGGCGGCCAAGGGCACACAACTGCTCGGCGTGAGGGCCGTGATCGCGCGCAGTTTCGAGCGCATCCACCGCTCCAACCTCGTCGGCATGGGCGTGCTGCCGCTGCAGTTCAAGGGCGCCGACTCGGTGCAATCGCTGGGCCTGAAGGGCGACGAGGAGATCGAGATCGGCGGCCTGGACCGCATCCAGCCGCAGCAGGACGTGACCGTGCTGATCCGGCGCGCCGACGGCGCGATGAAGGCATTCGCCGCACTGTGCCGCATCGACACGCCGATCGAAGTCGACTACTACCGGCACGGCGGTATCCTCCCCTACGTGCTGCGCGAGCTGATTTCGGGCGCAGCGCAGGCCGCGGCCGCCTAGAAACTGAGCCGTCCCTGTAGACCGACCAGGACGTTGCGGCGCGGCGCGGGCTCGTAGTAACGGCCGTTGCCGTCGTTGACCACGACCGAGCCGGCGTAGCTCCGGTCGGCCAGGTTGTCGATGCGCAGGAACTCCGACAGCGTCCAACCGCTGCCCTGCTGCGCGAAACCGGCCACCAGGTTCGCTGTGGAATAGGCGTTGGCGAACTCGGAGTTCGGATCGTTCACCGCGACGCGCGACCTGCGCAGCCACTCGAACGAGGCGTGAAATCCGCTCGGCGCGTGGCGCCAGCGCAGCTCCGCATACAGCTGGCTGCGCGGCACCCCCGGCAGCAGGCTCCCGGCCGGCACGCTGACGTTCACCGCCGGCGTCCCGGTCACCGTGGTGAAACCGTCCCGAAACTCCGCCGCGAGCCAGGTGCAGGCGACGCGCGCATCAAACGGACCGTCGAACAGGGTCTCGGCGCCGATTTCGATGCCCCGGCGCCCCGTGTGGCCGGCGTTCTTGAAGGTCGCTCGGCCGCCGCTGGAGCGGTCGGTCACGATCTCGTCGCGCGTCAGGACGTCGAACAGAGCCGCGTTGAGGCGCAGCCGGCCGGGGACGATCGTCTTCAGACCCGCCTCGAAATGGCGGCTGCGCCCGGCATTGAGGTCGAAATTGAGACCGGTGCCGGCGCCCGGGTTGCGGTAGGCGAGTTCGACGAAAGTCGGCGTCTCGAAGCCGCGGCCCAGATTGGCGTAGAGGCTCGTCAGTCGATCGAGCCGGAACACCACGCCTACGACCGGGGTGGCGGCGCGATACGAACGCGCACCGCTGTCGTCGCCGTTGGCGCTGCCGGGCACCGCGAAATGGTCGTTGGAGCGGAACCTCACCCGGCTCGAGCGCAGGCCGGCGTGAAGCGACCAGCGTTCCGCCATGCGCCATTCGAGCTGCGCATACGCGTCGGTGCCCGTCACCGAATTGTCCTCGTCGCGCTTCAGCGCGCCGGAGGTTCCGCCGTCGTTGATGAAGCCCCGCCGGCGTTCGGCCATCGCTTCCCGCTCGACGCCGGCCGACAGGCGCAGCGCGCGCCCCGCGAACCGCGTCTCGGTGCTGAAGCGCAGCGCGCCGCCGCCGTAGGCACGATCGAGGTTCACCACGCCGCCCGAATGCGTGACGAGATTCTGCGTCGGCAGCGGGATCGCGAGGTACTGCTCGACGTCGCGCTGTCCGCCCCACAACGTCGCCTCGATCCGGGTCGCGGCGCCGAGCCGGTGCGTCAGCGTGGCGCCGATCTGGTCCTGCGCCACGCTCTTGCGCGTATTGAACGCGATCGCCCCGGCCGCCACCTGGCGCGGGTTGGTCTCGAAATCGGCCCGGTTCAGCCCGAGCGGGTCCTGCGTCTGCGGCTGGCGCAGGCTGTTGGCGAGCAGCGTCAGCGCCGTGCCCTCGCCCAGCCCGAACCTGAGTTTCGCATTCAGGTGATCGCGCCGCACCGCGCTGTGATCGCGATAGCCGTCCGCCTCGAAGCGCGACAGGTCGATCACGTAGTTCGTGCCGCGGCGCTCGCCGCCGAGCTTGAGTGCGCCGCGCACGGCGCCATAGCTTCCGGCCGAAAGTGCGCCCTCGAGCTGCGGCGCTTGCGGTCCGTCCTCGGTGACGATATTGATCACGCCGCCGGAGGCATTGCCATAGAGGCTGGAGAAAGGGCCGCGCAGGACTTCGATGCGGCTCGCCGAACCGAGCGCGAACGTGGCGGCCTGTCCCTGCCCATCGGGCATGGTGGCCGGAATGCCGTCCGCGATGAGGCGAATGCCGCGTACCCCGAAGGTCGCGCGCGCGCCGAAGCCGCGGGACGAGATCTGCAGATCCTGCGCGTAGTTCTGCCGGTTCTGCACCACGATGCCCGGGAGGCGCGCAAGGCTCTCCGAAAGATTGACCTGCGCCCGGCCCTGGCGCAGGTCCTCCCCATACAGGCGGTCGATCGAGGCCGGGATTTCGAGCGCCGGCTGCTCGACGCGGGTGGCCGAGATGACGACCACGTCCGGCCCTTCCGCGTGCACGCAAAACGCGGTCGCAGCAGCGCCGACGGCGATCCCGCGCACCCAGCTCAACCCCTGCCTCCCGCAAAAGCTAGAATCGCGCGGAGGATACCCTAGCAAAGGAACCCAGGCATGCCACCCCGCGGAAATCGCCTCGCCTGTTCGGTGCGCAGTGTGGACGGCTGCATCGGCTCGTACGATGTCTTTCCGGGCGAGCAGCCGAACACGGTGGCGCGCGTCGATCCGGTGAAATGGGACCGCGAGCCGCAGCGGCCGGTGCAGGAATGCGCCTTCACCCTGATCGGCGACATGGGCATGACCGGGCAGATGATGCTCGTCAACCAGTACCAGTGGCGCGCCCTCGCCGAAGCGAAGCTGGAGAACTTCTTCTACGCCGCGATCCTCTGGGGCAGGAGCCCGTTCAAGGTGATCGAAGACGCGCAGTTCATGCTGAAACGCGGCGCAAAGTGACGCCCGCGGGGCAGGCGACGCCGGTCCCGCCCAGGCCGCAGTAGCCGCCTGGATTCTTGCCGAGATACTGCTGGTGGTATGCCTCGGCGTAATAGAACTCGGGCGCCGCAGCGATCGCCGTCGTGATGCGACCGATACCCGAACGGTCCAACGCCTGCTGGAACAGCTCGCGTGATTCGAGCGCCTGCTTCAGCTGCTGCTCGCCGTAGGCATGGATGGCCGAGCGGTACTGCGTGCCGGAATCGTTTCCCTGGCGCATGCCCTGTGTCGGGTCGTGTCCCTCCCAGAAGATCTTGAGCAGCTGCCCGAAGCCCAGCTTTGCCGGATCGAACACCACCAGGACGGCTTCCGTGTGGTTGGTGAAACCGCTGCAGACTTCCTCGTAAGTCGGGTTGCGCGTCTGCCCGCCCGCGTAGCCGACGGCCGTCGTGAATACGCCCGGCGTGAGCCAGAACAGGCGCTCGGCGCCCCAGAAACAACCCATGCCGAAGACCACCTGCTCGAGTCCAGCCGGAAACGGCGGCTTGAGCGGATGGCCGTTGACGAAATGCTTCGCCGGAACCTCGAGCGGCGTACTGCGACCGGGCAGCACGCTCTCGGCCGGCAGCAGCTTGGTCGGCTTCTTCATGAAGGCAAACATGGGCACCTCCTGACTTCTCTAGAATAACACCATGAAAATCTGCATTTACGGCGCCGGCGCGGTGGGCGGCGTGATCGCCGCGCGACTGGCGGCCGCCGGCCACGAGATTTCAGTCGTGGCACGCGGTACCCAGCTGACAGCGATCCGCGAGCAGGGCCTGCGAGTCCGGAACGCGGCGGGTGGCGTTCCCACGGTGGTGCGCCTGCGCGCCGAGAGCGACCCTGCGGCGTTCGGGACGCAGGATTACGTCATCGTCGCCGTCAAGGGCCATGCCCTCCCGGAAGTCGCGGCGGCGATCGGTCCGCTGCTCTCGGCGCAGACCTCGGTCGTCACGGCGATGAACGGCATTCCGTGGTGGTTCTTCGATCGCCTGCCGTTCGGCGGCGGGCGGCTCCACCTCGAGAGCCTCGATCCGGGCGGCACGATTTCGCGGGCGATTCCGACCTCGCAGGTCATCGGCTGCGTCGTGCATCTCGCGGCCGCGATCGCCGAACCGGGGCTCATCCATCACAGCATGGGCGCGCGCCTGATCCTCGGCGAAGCCGGAGGGCGCAACACCGGGCGCACGCGGCGCATCGCGGCGGCGCTGCGCGAGGCCGGCTTCGAAGTCGAGGAAAGCGCGTTCATCGAGAAGGACTTCTGGGTCAAGCTGCTCGGCAACGTGAGCTTCAACCCCGTAGCGGCGCTGACGCTGGCGAGCGCCGACCGACTGATTGCCGATCCCCTGGTCAAGGACTACATGGTCGCAATCATGCGCGAATGTCTCGCCATCGGGCGTGCCGTCGGGGTGGACGCCGACATCGACCCCGAGGCGCGCATGGACATGGCGCGCCAGCTCGGCGTCTTCAAGCCCTCGATGCTGCAGGACCTGGAGGCCGGCAAGGCCCTGGAGATCGACGGTTTGCTCACGGCCACGCTCGAGGTGGCGCGCAAGGCCGGCGTTGCGGCGCCGGCGACCGGGGGCCTGCTCGGCCTCATCCGGCTGCGCGCCGAAACGACGCGCCAGTACAGCCGATGAGGCACCGGCTTTGCGTGGCGCCGATGATGGACTGGA
>SCUF01000467.1 GCA_004298325.1 Betaproteobacteria bacterium
ATCGGCTTGCCGGAGGCGAGGTCGCGCGTCACGGCCTCGATCGCCGCCGCCTGGTCGGGCGTCTCCTCGAAACCGAAGCCCTCCGCGAAGGCTTCGAGGTCGTGCTGCCGGATGCCGAAGGCGTGGCCCTGGCGCGCGGCGCGCCGTGCATACAGCGCGAGCAGCTCGGCCGCCGTGTCGCGCACCTGTTTCGCCGCGCGCGCCTTGGCCTTGTCCCACTGGCCGCTGCCGAGCCGGTGCAGCGGCGCGGCCTCGGCTTCGGCGCCGCTGTAGCGCGCAATCACGGCCAGCTGCGACACCGGCACGTAGAGCTTGTCGGCGCCTTCGTACTCGAGCTGCAGGAATTCGTTGGCGCCCTCGCCGAGGTCGAGACTGACCAGCCCCCGGTAGCGGCCGATGCCGTGCTGCACGTGCACCACCGGGTCGCCGATCTTCAGCTCGGAGAGGTCGCGCAGCAGCCCTTCCACCGAGCTGCGCTTCTCCGCGGCGCGGCCGCGGCGCCGCACGCTGCCGGCGTAAAGCTCGGTTTCGGTGATGACGCACCAGCCTTCGGCCGGCAGCGCGAAACCGCTCGCGAGCGGCGCCACGGCGAGCTGCAGCCGCGCGCCGCCGCGCGCGAAATCGGCGAAGCCGGCGCAGGGCGCGGGCGCCAGCCCGTACTCGGCGAAGTAGCCGCTCATGGTTTCGCGCCGGCCGGCCGATTCGGCGGCCAGCAGCACGCGCAGTTCGGTGCCCTGCAGGAAGCGCTTCAGCGCGGCGAGCGGGTCGGCGGCGCGCCGCTCCACGGCGATCGGCGGCAGCGCCGCCGCCTGCAGCGGCTCGTCGTCGGCGGCGCGCTCGCCCGCCGCGGCCACGATGTCGACGCGCGCGAATTCGCGCGCCCGCAGGTAGAACTCCTCGGCCGCCACGAACAGCTCGAGCGGCGGCAGCACGGGCCGCGCGGCGTCGCCGCCGAGCAGGCGGTAGCGCGTGGCGGCGTCGCGCCAGAATTCGTCGATCGCGCCCGCCACGTCGTGGTGCAGCGCGAGCGTCGCCTGCGCGGGCAGGTAATCGAACAGCGTCGCCACCGCGTCGAAGAACAGCGGCAGGTAATACTCGATGCCGGCCGGCGCGACGCCGTGCGAAACGTCGCGATAGATGCCTTTTTTCGAAGGATCGCCTTCGAAGCGCTCGCGCCAGCGGCCGCGGAACGCGGCGCGCGCCGCCTCGTCGAGCGGAAACTCGCGTGCCGGCAGCAGCCGGATCTCCGGCACCGCGTAGAGCGTGCGCTGGGTGTCGACATCGAAGCCGCGGATCGTCTCCATGATCTCGTCATCGAGGTCGATGCGATAGGGCAGTGCGCTGCCCATGGGGAAGAGGTCGATCAGCCCGCCGCGCACGCAGAATTCGCCCGGCGCCACCACCTGCGTGACGTGGCTGTAGCCGGCCACGGCGAGCTGGCGGCGCAGCGCCTCGAGGTCGAGCCGCGCGCCCTGCGCGAGAAAGAAGCTGTGCGCGGCGAGGTAGGCCGGCGGGCAGAGCCGGTAGAGCGCGGTCGGTGCCGGCACCACCACGGCGTCGAAGTCGCGCTGCTGGATGCGGTACAGCGTCGCCAGGCGTTCGGAGACCAGGTCCTGGTGCGGCGAGAAGCTGTCGTAGGGCAGCGTCTCCCAGTCCGGCAGCAGGCACACGCGCAGCCCCGGGTCGAACCAGGCGATCTCGTCGGCGAGGCGCTGCGCCTCCTGCGCGCCGGCGCTGACCACCGCCAGCGGCGCCGAGGCGCGCGCGAGCCGCGCCAGGGCGAGCGCATCCGCCGAGCCGGTGAGGCGCGTGAAGCGTCGCTTGTGTGGCATTGCGTCCCGGCGCATGAAATGCAAAAAGCGCCGAACGGTTGTTCGTTCCGGCGCGCCATGCAATTATACGTTCTGCAGAAACCGCAGATTCCCGCTTGGCCCTCTTCGCGCTCGTTCCCGCAGCAGGCTCCGGCAGCCGGATGGCGCGCGGGCAGGCGAAGCAATACCTCGGCCTCGCCGGCCGGCCGATGCTGTGGCACGCGCTGCGCGCCCTGTGCGCCGTGGCGGTGGAGACGGTGTTCGTGGTGCTGTCGGCCGAGGATCGCGAGTTCGCGCGCCATGACTGGAGCGCGTTCGGCGCGCGCGTGGAACCGCTGTACTGCGGCGGCGCCACGCGCCGCGATTCGGTGTACAACGGGCTGGTCGCGGCTTCGGCGCTGGTCGACGTGGACGACTGGATGCTGGTGCACGACGCGGCCCGGCCCTGCGTGCCGCGGGCCGACATCGAAGCGCTGATCGCCGAGTGCTCGGCCGACGCGATCGGCGGCGTGCTGGCGCTGCCCATCGCGGAGACGGTGAAGCGCGCCGGCAAGGACGAGGCGGGGGTGCAGCGCATCGCCGGCACCGAGGACCGCACGCAGCTGTGGCTCGCGCAGACGCCGCAGATGTTCCGCGCAGGCCTGCTGGCGCAGGCGCTGCGCTCGGCGGGCGGCGGCGTGACCGACGAAGCGAGCGCGGTCGAACGGCTCGGGCTGCGGCCGCGCCTGGTGACCGGCAGCCGCGAGAACCTGAAAGTGACCTACCCGGAGGATCTGGCGATCGCCACGGCGATCCTGGCAGCGCGATGAGGATCGGACAGGGTT
>SCUF01000468.1 GCA_004298325.1 Betaproteobacteria bacterium
CACCGGACCCGAAGTCATGAATTCGACCAGGTCCTTGAAGAACGGGCGCTCGCGGTGCACCGCATAAAACCCTTCCGCTTCGGCGCGCGACAGGTGCATCATGCGCGCGGCGACGATCCTGAGGCCCGCGGCTTCGAAGCGCGCCAGGATGCGGCCGATCGCGTTCTTCTTTACCGCGTCGGGTTTGATGATCGAAAGGGTGCGTTGCTGCGACATCGAACAGTCTCCACGAGGATTCTGGAAAAGTTGAAAATTATAGCATGCTGTCGCAGTCTTACTCATAAAAACAAAGGCTTGCATCTATGTACCGAACCCTGAGCCTGCGCTTTTCGGGAGCCGTGGCGAGCCTCGCGCTGAACCGCGCCGCGAGCCGCAACGCGATGTCCACCGAATTGATGCAGGAAATGATCGCCTGCGCGGGCGAACTCGCCGCGCGCGACGACATCGATGTCGTGATCGTGACCGGCGCCGGCAAATGCTTTTCGGCGGGGGCGGACCTCAAGGATCCGCAACGCTGGAGCAATGACCTCGTGAGCTTGACGCAGCGGCGCGCCGTTGCCGAACTCGGCCTGCGCATGGCGCGTGCGTGGGAGGACCTGCCGCAGATCACGATCGCCGCCATCGAGGGTTATGCCATCGGCGGCGGGCTCGCGCTCGCGGTGGCGCTCGACTGGCGCGTGGCCGCGCGCAATGCCTTCGTGTCGCTGCCGGAGATCTCGCTCGGCATTCCACTCACCTGGGGGACGATACCGCGGCTCGTCAATCTGGTCGGGCCGGCGAGAGCAAAACGCCTCACCATCCTTTGCCAGCGCGTCGCCGCGCCGGCGGCACTGCGGATGGGATTGATCGACGAACTGTGCGCTCCCCGAAAGGCCCACGCCGCGGCGCGGGCGCTGGCCGCGCGCGTGCTGGCGATGCCGCGTCATGCCGTACGCATGAGCAAGGAAGCCTGCAACGCCTACGCCAACCGCGGCGCGCAGGCCACCAGCTTCATGGCGCACGACCAGCTGCTGCTCGCCGCGGCGAGCGCGGAGTCGCGCGCCGCGCGCGACGCGTTCCTGAAGCGCCGGCCGGTCGCCACTCGGGCACGATCCCGCGCGCAGCCGGGCCGGCGTGATAGTGTGCGTCGACGCCCAGGCCGGGCGCCCAGATGAGGTCGGTGCCGCAATACAGCAGCGGCAGGCGCTCGCGCTCCCACGGCGGCACGCCCGCTTCCTGAAACAGGTTCTTCAGCGTGCGGCGCGGGCGGCGCGCATCCGGCTGCAGCCGCTCGCCGCCCGAGCGCAGGCGCACCACCACCGGCGCGCGCGCCAGCCGCGCCGGATCGATCCCGGCGCCGCGCGCGCGCCGGAAGCGCAGCTCACCGCCCAGCGGCGCCAGCGCAAGCCGCGCAGCGCCATCCCAGGTCACGGGTGCGAACCGCGCCGGCGATTGCTGCCGCTCGACCGTGACGCGGCTGCGGTAGCGGCGCAACACCGCGCCGTCGTGCTTCAGCTCGATCCGCGCATCCTCGCGCGCGCGCGTGAGCTGGCGCAGCATCTCGGCGAGGCGCCGCTCGCTCGGCGCGCGCAGGCCGCGCGCGCCGAGGAACTCGCGCAGCAGGCGGTTGGCGTCGATTTCGGCAGCGGCGAAGTGGCGCGCGGCGCGGGCCAGGCTCTCGCGCCAGCGCGGGAAGCGCCGCGCGAGCAGCGGCGCCACGCGGCGGCGCAGGAAATTGCGCGTCAGCGTTTCGTCGGCGTTGGATTCGTCCTCCATCCAGGCGAGCCCGTTCGCCTCGGCATAGGCCACGATCGCCTCGCGCGGCACCTCGAGCAGCGGACGCAGGAGCAGCAGGCCGCGCTGGCGTCCCGCCGCGGGCATGCCGCTCGCGCCCGCCGCGCCGGCGCCGCGCAGCAGGTTGAGGAGCACGGTTTCGGCCTGGTCGTCGAGCTGATGCGCCAGTGCCACGGCCGCGGCGCGTGAACGCCGGAAGACGGCGTAGCGCGCCGCGCGCGCAGCGGCCTCGATGCCCTCGCCCGCCCGCCGCACGCGGACGCGGCGCACGCTGAGCGGCACGCGCCAGCGCCTGCACAGCGCCGCGCAAAACCGGCTCCAGCGGCCGGCATTGCGGCTCAGTCCATGATGCACGTGCAGCGCCGCGAGGCGATAACCGAACTGCGGCGCGAGCGCGCGCAGCACATGCAGCAGCACCACCGAATCGACGCCGCCCGAAAGACCCGCCAGCAGGCGCCGGCCGCGCAGGTCCTGCGCCGCGAGCAGGCGGCGCGCCGCCGCGGCGACGCGCTCAGCGTCCGGCAGTTTCCTTGAACCTGCCATAACCCATCAGGCGCTCGAGCCGCTCCTCGACGAGCACCTTGGGTTTCTTGCCCTGCAGCTGCGCGAGCGCCTCGGCGAGCGCTTTCTTCAGCGCGGTTCCCGCCGCCTGCGGGTCGCGATGCGCGCCGCCGAGCGGCTCGGGCACGATGCGGTCGATGAGCCCCAGCGTCTTGAGTCGGTTCGCGGTGATGCCGAGCGTCTCCGCGGCCTCGGGTGCCTTGTCGGCGCTCTTCCACAGGATCGAGGCGCAGCCCTCGGGCGAAATCACGGAATAGGTCGCGTATTGCAGCATCATGACGATGTCGCCGACCGCGATCGCGAGCGCGCCGCCCGAGCCGCCTTCGCCGATCACCGTGGCGATGATCGGCGTGCCGAGGCGCGCCATCTCGAACAGGTTCCGCCCGATCGCCTCCGACTGGCCGCGCTCCTCGGCGTCGACGCCGGGGTAGGCGCCCGGCGTGTCGACGAACGTGAACAGCGGCAGGCCGAACTTTTCCGCCAGCTTCATCAGCCGCAGCGCCTTGCGGTAGCCTTCCGGGCGCGGCATGCCGAAGTTGCGCAGGATCTTTTCCTTGGTGTCGCGCCCCTTCTGCTGGCCGATCACCATGCAGGCCTCGCCGTCCAGCCGCGCGAGCCCGCCGACGATCGAGGCGTCGTCGGCGAACGTGCGGTCGCCGTGCAGTTCCTCGAAGTGCGTGAACAGCATCTGCACGTAATCGAGCGTATAGGGGCGCTGCGGATGGCGCGCCACCTGCGCCACCTGCCAGGGCGTGAGCCGGGCGTAGATCTCCTTGGTGAGCGCCTGGCTCTTCTTGGCGAGGCGCGCGATCTCCTCGGCGACGTCG
>SCUF01000469.1 GCA_004298325.1 Betaproteobacteria bacterium
CTCGCCGGTGGAGGTGGAGGGCGCGCTGATTTCGCACGAGGCGGTGCTCGAGGCCGCGGTGGTGGGGCACGACGACGACAACCAGCTCACCAAGCCGAAGGCCTACGTGGTGCTGAAGTCAGGGCACGCGGCGAGCGAAGCGCTGAAGAGCGCGTTGCAGCAGCACGTCAAGGACAAGCTCGCGCCCTACAAGTATCCGCGCTGGATCGAGTTCATCCACGAGCTGCCGAAGACCGCGACGGGCAAGATCCAGCGCTTCAAGCTGCGCGGCTAGGTCGCAGCGCATCGCGCGGGGCGCTAGATCTCGCCGCAGGCGAATCTCCAGTAGGCGTCGTCGATGCCGCCCTCGACGACGGTTTCCCACGGCCGCGGCCGGTTCGCGGCAGACACCACGCGGCCTGCGCCGAAACGCTCCGAATGGTCGGCGTGAGCGATGAGCCGGACTTTCCTCGCGCTGCAGTCGTACTCGCGCTGCACGGTGGTCGAGAAAAATCCGACGCCGGTGGGAGTCAGGTCGCCTTTCGCGAAATCGTACATCCCCTGCATGCGCACGAGGCTGCCGCTGCGCTCGATGGTGGCTCTGTCGGCGTAAGCGGAAAAAATGCCGTTGTCGGCGGCCACCGGAGTCCAGTCGGCGCCCGCGCCGCCGCTGAGCGCGAGCAGCAGCATCGCGAACCGGCCGCGGAACATCCGCTCAACCCGTCTTGGCGGCCCGCCGGTTGGCTTCGAGCCGCGCGTCGACCAGGGCGACGACCTCGTCCACCTCGTCCAATCGCATTCCCTTTTGCGCCGCGATGCTCTTCACGAGGCAGTCCACCCGCTCGATGTTGGGCGCGCCGGCGTACAGCGCGCGCGCCGCGGAGGAGGGTTTCGTCAGCCCCAGTGCGGCGCTCGCGTATTTCTCGAACGGCACGAGGTCGCGTTCGGCAGCGCCCAGGCGTTTGCACACGTCGCCGACCCACGCATAGATGGCGCGCGAGCGCTCGAGATCGCCGTGCACCGCGTCGCGGATCGAGCGCACCTCGCCCTTCTGCACGCAGCGGTAATTTCCCGTGAGCAGCATGCACCACTTCGCCAGCGGTACGAACACCGAGTCGTGCACCTTGAGTTTCACCGGCAGTTCCACCAGGCCGCGGCCGGTGTCGAAGCGTACCGCATCGATCCCGGCCTGCAGCTCGCGCAGCATGGCCGTGTGGGCATCCGAAGCGAAACGCGCCGCCTTGAAATTCGTCGGCAGGCTGACCTGCAGGACGTTGACCGGTTCCTCCGGCGGGCGAAACGCCTGCGGGTCCGGGCTGCACAGCGTCATCAGCGCCGGGTCGAACTTGTCCCACACCGCAGCGTCGGTATAGCAGTGGCGGTAATCCGCAGCGTTCAATCCGGGGATGCGCGCGAGGTAGGGCAGCGGCGGCATGTTCATGATCGACATGCAGGGCAAGCGCGCGCCGATCACGCGATCGAGCAGTTCGCGCACGCCGGGCGATCGATATTGCGGTTCCTGCATCGCCAGGGCGACCAGATCGAACTGCGCCGGATCGATCGCGGCCGGCACATCGGCCGAGAGGCGGCCCGGCAGCTGCCTCGAGTCGATCTCGACCAGGCCATCGTGACCCTTGACCGGCAGGCGCACGCGCGCGCCGTCGCGGTTGAGCAGTTCGGCTTCGTTCGGCAGGCAGGCGAGCTTCACCGTATGGCCCGCAAGCAGGAGCTTCGTCGCGAGCAGCGATCCGTACGACGCGCCCATGATCAGGATGCGATATTTTTCGCTCATGCGTTGTTTCTCCTCAGGCCGCCAGCGCCTCGGCGACGAAGTCCATGCGGTCCTGGCCCCAGAACATCTGGTCGCCGACGAAGAACGTCGGGGCGCCGAACACGCCGCGCGCGACGGCTTCCTCGGTGTTGCGGATCAGCGCCTGCTTGACTTCCGGGTCGGCGGCGAGCGCCGAGATCTCGGCCGGATCGAAGCCGGCCTTCGACAGCACTTCGGCGACCACCTTCTCGTCGCGCAGATCGCGCGCCTGGCCGAAGATCGCGTCGAACATCGCTCCGACGTAGGGCAGGAAGCGCTCGGGCCTTCGCAGCTGCAGGCCGATCGCGGCGCGCATGAGGGTCAGCGTGTTGATGGGGAAACCGGGCGGATAGCCGAGCGGCACGCCGTCGCGGCGCGCGTAGCGTGCCAGGTCGCCGAACAGCCACTTGCCCTTCGCGGGAATCGTCACCGGGCTCGCGTTGCCCTGCGCCTTGAATACGCCGCCGAGCAGCATCGGCTTGTAGGCCACGCCCGCGCCCGTGCGGGCGAGAAACTTCGGCAACCGTTTCCACGCCAGGTAGGCAGCGGGACTGCCGAGATCGAACCAGAATTCAAGCTGTTTCGACATGCGTCTTCTCCGATGGGCGGGTAACGCCCGCCGCCATTCCGGGGTCCGGCATCCCTTAGTATAGCCGCCTCGTTCGACAGGGCGTCCAGCAACGCCGGGAGAATCCCTTGACCTACACCGCAGAGCAGCACATCCAGTTGAAACGCGTGACCGAAATCGCCGCCTCGCCCTGCGGCACGTGGCTCGCCGTCTCGGTGCAGCGGCTCGACCGCGACGGCGCGAAGTACGTGAGCGACCTGTGGAAAGTACCGGCCGATGGCGGGCCCGCGGTGCAGCTCACGCGCGGCGAGTGCAAGGATGCGTCGCCTGGCTTTCGCCACGACGGTGCGCTGGGTTTTCTCTCCAACCGCCAGCCGAACGAGATCAAGCCCGACGAGGAAGCGGAAAAGCGCATGTAGGTCTGGCTGCTGCCGAAGGAGGGCGGTGAGCCGCGCCAGCTCACCGACGAGCCGCTCGGCGTCGAGTCCTTCAAGTTCGCGAAACGGGCCGATCGCCTCGTGCTGTTTGCGCCCGTGATCGCGGGGCTCGAGCACGACAAGCAGCGCGAGAGCGCCGCCCAGCGGGCGAAGAACGGTCCCAGCGCGCGCCGCTACCGCTCGCAGCCGGTGCGGCACTGGGACCACTGGCTGCACGAGAACGCCGATCTCGCGTGCGCGCACCTGATCGCGTACGACGGAAACGCGGGCCAGCGCGTTGACTTGACGCCCGAAGCGCGGCGCGAGTTCGCGATCGAGCCGGCGTTCGACGTCTCCGAGGACGGGCGCCAGGCGGTGGCCACGCGCCATGCGATCGGCAAGGACCGCGAGCTCGACACGACGCTGCTCGTGATCGACCTCGAAACGGGCGCGCAGCGCGTGTTCGGCGAGGCGGACAACGTCAACCTCGAGGGGCCGGTGTTTTCGCCCGACGGGAAACAGATCGCCGCGACGCGTTCGGTGCGCAGCCCCACGATCGCCGTGCGGCCGCTCGCCACCATCATCGACGCGGCGAACGGCGCAATGCGCCACGTCGCCGCGGACTGGGATCGCTGGCCGAACGTTTCGGCCTGGAGCGGCGACGGCAGCCACGTAATCGCCACCGCGGAGGACGAGGGCCACACGCCGCTATTGGCGATCGGCGTGAAGGACGGGGCCGTGGAGCGTCTCACTTCGCATGCGGCGGGCGGCTCGCATTCGAATGCCGTAGTGCTCGCCGATGGCCGGATCGCCTGCGTGCGCTCCACGATCCTCGACGCGCCCGAGTGCTTTGTCGTAGCGCCGCGGGCGGAGTCGGTGCCGCAGCCGCTCGCGCGCCTGTCGGGCTTCGTTCCCGCGGCGGATTGGGCCGAAGTGGAGACCTTCAGTGTGCCCTCCACCGACGGGGCGCCGATCCAGAGCTTTCTCGTCAAGCCCAAGGGCGCGAAAGGGCGCCTGCCGCTCGCCTTCTGGATCCACGGTGGGCCGATCGGCATGGACACCGACGGCTGGCACTGGCGCTGGAATCCGCTGCTCCTCGTAGCGCAGGGCTACGCCGTGGCGCTGCCGAACCCGCGCGGCTCCACCGGGTTCGGGCAGGACTTCGTCCAGGGGATCTGGGGCAATGTCTGGGGCGATCAGTGCTACAGGGACCTGATGGCGGTTGCCGATGCCTTATGCGCGCGCGCCGACATCGACGCCAGCCGCACCATGGCGATGGGCGGCTCGTTCGGCGGCTATATGACGAACTGGGTCGGCACGCAGACCGATCGCTTCAATTGCCTCGTCACGCACGCGAGCATCGCCACCATGGCGCAGTTCACCGGCGTCACCGATCACCCGGCGTGGTGGTATCTCGAAATGGGCGGCGAGAACCCGTACGCCGACATGGAGCGCTTCGACCGCTTCGCGCCGATCCGCCACGTGCAGAAGTGGAAGACGCCGGTGCTCATCATCCACGGCGAGCGCGACTACCGCTGCCCGGTGGGCGAGGGGCTGAACCTCTTCGAGGCGCTGCAGTACCACGGCGTGCCGAGCGAGCTGCTGATCTTTCCCGACGAGAACCACTGGATCCTCAAGCCGCGCAACGCGGTGGCCTGGTACGCGGCGGTGATCGAGTTCATCGGCAGGCACTTGCGCGAGTGACGCCGGGCTGACACAGGTGGCTGAACATCTGGCATGGAGGGCGCATGGGTAAGGTCGCGTGCCGTCGCCGCCGTTCGGCATTGGTGCTGTGTGCGCTGGCGCTCGTCACCCAACTCGCCCCTGCTTCCGCGCAATCCTGGCCCGCAAGGCCGATCGTGCTGATTACGCCCTTTCCGCCCGGCGCGGGGCCGGACGTTCATCTGCGGCCGCTGTTCGCAAGAGTCGCGGAACACGTTGGTGGGACCATCGTCCACGAAGTGCGAACTGGGGCAGGAGGAACCATCGCCCTGCGGCAAGCCATGCAGGCAACGCCTGACGGGCATACGCTGGCGCTCCTGGTCAATTCAAACGTCATCGAGCGCTACCTGCGACCGGACTCGAGCCCGGATCCGCTCAATCTTGCGCATGTATCGCGCATTGCGACGGGTCCGGGCGCATTGATGGTGGCGTCGGACTCGTCGGTCCGGCGTCTCGAGGATCTGATCGCCGATGCAAGAAGATCGCCAGGGAAACTCAACTTTGGCTCGAGCGGTCCCGGGACGCCGTCGCATCTGCAGGCCGCGACGCTGCAGGCGCTCACTGGAATCGAGACCGTCCACGTTCCCTTCCGGAGCACCGCAGACGTCATCCCGGCGCTGATTCGCGGCGACGTTCAATTCGCATTTCAGGGCATCGCCTTCGCCGTCCCCTACGCGCGATCGGGGCGGCTGCGCGTCCTGGCTACGACGGGCGGACAACGATCGCCTCAGTTTCCGGACGTGCCGGCCCTGCGCGAGTTGCTGCCGAGCGAGCTCGCCGTTCAGGAAAACTGGGCCGGCGTAGCGTTCCCGGTGGGAACCCCGACTTCCATCGTCCGGCGGATGCACGCCGCGATCCAGTCGGTGCTCGGCGAGCCTGCGGTACGCAGGTCGATCGAAAATTTCGGCGACCTTCCCGCCCCAAGCGAGAGCCCCGATGCTTTCGCTGCCTTTATCCGTGCCGAAAACGGCAAGTGGCGCGAGATCGTGAAGCTTTCCAGGGCAGGGATTGACTGACGTGTTGGGGTAGACTCCCGCGCAGGGGTCTATCGGGTGAACGGGCAGCCCACGAGAAGTTATCTTGCCCCGCGTGCCATCCTTGCGGCGTTATTGGGACTCGCGGTGCTGCCGGCGCTTGCCCGCGACCTCGCCGAGATCCGCTCAAGCGGCATCCTGCGGATTTGCGTGGCCGGCTCGAGCGCCGGTTTCTATCAGGCAAACGCAGAATCGCTCGCCCGCTATCTCCGGGTGGCGCCGACCGTCCGGCGACTCCAGGCGTTCGACGAGCAGTTCCAGGACGCGAATGGCGTGGTCCTCCGCGACCAGCCCTACGAACCCCGCCTGTTCGCCGATGGAAGTTGCGACGTCTTCCCGAACGACCTCCATATTCTCGACTGGCGCGCGTCGAAAATGCTGTTGGTACCGTATTACAGCGTGCGCAAGGTGATCCTCGCGCACCGCGATCTGCGCTCGGCGTTGAATAAGGTCGACGACCTTGCGGGCAGGACTGCCGCAGTCCAGAAGGGAACGGCCTACGACGATTGGCTCGCGCGCGCCAATGCGACGCGGTTCTCCCATCGCCCGGTGAACGTCAGACATGCGCCGACTGCCGAAGCGGTACGTCTCGTAGGGGAAAGGGAAGTCGACTTTACCGTTCTCGGCACCGAAGGGGCTTTCCGGTGGGCGCGCGAGGACGTCGAGCGGCTCGCCATCCTTTTCCCGGTCGACGAGCCGATTCGCGTCGGCTGGGGCGTGAGCCCCGGCGCCAAGCTGCTGGCGGCCGAAATTGGGCGCTTTTTCGAAGCCAGCAGGCGCGTGGACTCCGAACTCGATCGCAACTGGCGTCAGTATTACCGAGTATCGCTGATGGAATACCAGCTTTTCGAAGCGTCGTTTTCGGAAGGGAAGTTCGACCTCAAGGTGTTCCTGTCGTGGGCGCTTCCCACATTGGCGGGCATCGGCGTGCTGCTGGCAGCCATGTTTTTCTGGAACCGACAGCTGCGGCGGGAAGTGGAGTCCCGCGAAGCCGCCGAGGTCGCGCTGCGTGAAGCGCTCAAGCGGCAGGAGGGGCTCTTCGCCGCGTCGCCCGATGGAATTGCCGTATTTCGCGATCGCCGCTGCGTGATCTGCAATCCCAGCTTCGAGCGCATTTTCGGTTACGCGGCCGGAGAGTTCGCAGGGCGGGACGTGCGCGCGATCTTTCCGTCCGACGAGGAATACCAGCGCGTCGGCGACAAGCTGTACGCGACGGTCGCCCGTGGCGAAACCTTCGAGTATGAGAACTGGGCGTTGCGCAAGGACGGGACGCGTCTTTGGTGCAGCGCGAGCATCCGGGCAATCCCGGGAGAAGAGGCGGAGCGGGGAATCATCGGGGTGTATGCCGATACGAGCGAGCGCAAAGCCGCCGAAGAAGCGCTGGCGCAGTCTTTGGAACGGCAGAGGGGGATTTTTGCGGCGTCGCCGCACGGGATTGCCGTGTTCCGCGAACGCATCTGCGTGCTCGCGAGCCCGAGCTTCGAGCGCATGTTCGGCTACCAACCGGGGGAAATGATCGGCCGGAGCGCTCGAGAGTATTACGGATCAGAAGAGGAATTCGAGCGTCTCCGGGAGGAGCTGTACCCTGCGGTCCTGCGTGGCGAGACCTACTCCTTCGAAGCGCAGCTGGTGCGCAAGGACGGTTCGCTTTTCTGGTGCCGCGTGAGCGCAGCGGCGCTTGCGGGCGAAGAGTCGAAGCTGGGTGTCGTCACGATGTACGAGGATGTCAGCGCACGCAGGGCTGCGGACGATATGCTGCGCGCTCGCACCGCGGCGCTCGCGGAGCGCGAGGCGTTCATGCGTGCGCTGAATGATTCGAGCCCGTCGGGGCTGACGCTCACGACGTATGGCGGAGATTTCCGCTACGTGTCGCAACGCTGGACCGAGATTCTCGGCTATACGCTGGAAGATCTGCAGGGGGTCAAGGCGGCGGACCTCTGGCCGGATGCCGAAGCGCGCAAGAACTATGTCGAGACGCTGAGACGAGACGGGCGGGTGCGCGACCTGAAGGGACTGTTCCGCCGCAAATCGGGCGAGCCCGTCTGGTGCCTGATCCATTCGTCGCCGGTGGAGGTGGCAGGCGAGCGCCTGATTGCGAGCTGGGCGCACGACATCAGCGAACTGAAGGCGGCGGAACTGGCGCTTTCCGACGCGCTCAAGCGGCAGGAGGGAATCTTCGCGGCCTCGCCGTACGGCATTGCGGTTTTCCGTGAGCGTGCTTGTGTCCTCTGCAGTCCGAGTTTCGAGCGAATTTTCGGCTATGCGCCGGGCGAGTTCCTGGGAATGAGCGGGCAGGCCCTGTTTCCGCCGGATGGCGAGTACGCAGGCGTGACCGATGAGTTGTATGCGACGGTTGCGCGCGGCGAAACCTTCGAGTACGAGAACTGGGCTGCGCGCAAGGACGGATCGCGGTTCTGGTGCCGAGTGAGTTTCCGGGCTCTCGCGGGCGAAGACGCGGCGCGAGGCGTCGTCGGCCTTTGCTCCGACATGACGAAGCACAAGATCGCCGAGGAGGCGCTTACCGAGGCATTGGAGCGCCAGAAGTCCATCTTCGCGGCATCGCCGTATGGCATCGCGGTGTTCCTGCAAGGGCGATGCGTGATCTCGAGTCCGAGCTTCGATCGGATGTTCGGCCATGAGCCTGGAGAATTCGTTGGGCGCTCGGGTCGGTCCCTATTTACATCCGAGGCCGAATTCGAGCGCGAGCAGCGCGAAGCCCGCGTGGCGCTCGATCAGGGTCGGGTCTATACCAACGAGACGCGCAGGGTCCGCAAGGATGGCTCGCAATTTTGGTGCCGTGTGACTGTCGCCGCGCTGATCCGCGGGGAACTCACCAAGGGAGGTGTCGTCCTCTATGAAGATGTCACGGCGCGCCACGAGGCGGAGGACGCATTGCGCGCCGCGCACGGCGAGCTGGACGCGATCTTCGAATCCGCCAGCACGGGGATCGCGCTCGTTCGCGCCGGACGCATCGAGCGCTGCAATCGCAAGCTAGAGGAACTGATCCGCGTCGAGAGAAACGAGCTGATCGGCAGGGAAACCCGGGAACTGTTCGCTGCAACCGAAGAAGAGTTTCAGCAAGGACGCCGCGACGTCGCCACGACGCTTGCCGGCGGCGGCACCTACCACCGCCAGTGGGAATTTCGGCGCAAGGACGGTAGTTCCTTCTGGTGCCGCATGTCCGGACATGCGGTGGATCGTGGCGATCTCGCCAGGGGCAGCGTGTGGATCCTGGAGGACGTGACCGAGGAACGCGAGGCCGCCGAAGCCTTGCGCTCGGCGCACGCCGAGCTGGATGCGATCTTCGCTTCGGCGACCTCTGGCGTCGCCCTGGTCCGCGCGCGGCGAGTGGAGCGCTGCAATCCACGCCTGGAGGAGATGCACGGCTATGGCACGGGCGAGCTGCTCGGCAAGCCGGTGCGCGAACTCTATGCCGCCGCGGACGACGAGTTCGAGCAGTTCGCCGCGGAGGCGCGCGCGACGGTGGAACGCGGCGAGATCTGGAGGCAGGAGAAGCTTCTCATTCGCAAGGACCGGAGCACCTTCTGGGCCCGCCTGACCGGCCGGGCGATCGAGCCGGGCAATGTCACCCGGGGCAACGTCTGGATGATGGAGGACGTCACCGACGAGCACGCCGCGGCCGAGGCGCTGCGCGAAGCGAAGCGGATCGCGGAGGAGGCCACGCAGGCGAAGTCGATGTTCCTCGCCAACATGAGCCACGAGATCCGCACGCCGATGAACGCGATCATCGGCATGTCGTACCTCGCCCTGCGAACCGAGCTCTCGCAGAAGCAACGCGATTACGTCGCGAAGATCCACAACGCCGGCACGTCGCTGCTCGGCATCATCAACGACATCCTCGATTTCTCGAAAGTCGAGGCCGGCAAGCTGGCGCTGGAGCAGGTTCCGATGCGGCTCGACGAAGTGCTCGAAAACGTCTGCTCGCTCGTCGTGTACAAGGCGAACGAAAAGGGCCTCGAGCTGCTGCTCGATGTTGCGCCCGATGTGCCACCGACCCTCGTTGGCGACCCGCTGAGGCTTGGGCAGATCCTGACCAATCTGGTGAACAATGCAGTCAAGTTCACGGAGCGAGGCCATGTCAGGATTTCCGTGCGCAGTATCGAGTGCGTCGGGCCGAGGATTCAGCTGCAGATCAAAGTCGCGGACACCGGAATCGGGATGACGCAGGAGCAGGCCGGCAGGCTGTTTCAGGCTTTCAGCCAGGCCGATGGATCGACCACGCGCAAGTACGGCGGAACGGGCCTTGGGCTGACGATCGCCCAGCGCCTGGTGGAACTGATGGGCGGCGCGATCCAGGTCGATTCGGTTTCGGGAAAGGGAAGCACCTTCTCGTTCTCCGCCTGGTTCGGCCTGGACCAGCAACCCGCCGAATCCCGACGCGTCCTGCCCGAAGCGCTGAACGGCATGCGCGCGCTCGTCGTCGACGACAACGGCGCTGCGCGCGAGATCCTCTCTCACAAGTTGCGCGATTTGGGATTTGCCGTGAGCATGGCTGCATCCGGCGAAGAAGCCGTTGCCCTGGTGGAGCAATCGCCAGGCGAGAAGCCGTTCGCGGTGGTGTTCACGGACTGGAAGATGCCAGGGCTCGACGGCATCGAAACCGCAAAGCGAATTCGGAGTCATGCGCATGCCCCGAAGGTGGTCATGGTGACCGCGTTTGGCCGCGACGACGTCCGGGCAGAGGCGGCGGCGGCCGGGATCGACGCTTTCCTCGTGAAGCCGGTGAACCAGTCATCGCTCGTCGATACACTGATCGAGCAGTTTGCGCCGAAGTCCGGCGAAGTGGTGCAGGCGACCGCAGGCACGATGGAACTGCCCGGCCTGCGCGGCGTACGGTTGTTGCTCGCGGAAGACAACGAAGTGAACCAGCAGATCGCCGTGGAGCTTCTGAGCGATCGCGGCGCTGAAGTCGATGTCGCGGCGACCGGACGCCAGGCACTCGAAGCGCTCCTGCAGGGCGGCCGGTCGTACGACGCGGTCCTGATGGACCTGCAGATGCCGGACATGGATGGCATCGAGGCGACTCGCCGCATTCGCGCCGATGCGCGTTTCGCCAGGCTTCCGATCATTGCGCTGACGGCCCATGCGATGCCCGAGGAACGTGAGCGTTGCATTGCCGCAGGGATGGTGGACCATGTCCTGAAGCCGATCGAGCCTCGCGCCCTGTTCCAGACCCTGTTGCGCTGGGTGCGCGCCTCGGGCGAAGCTCTTGCGCCCGCGCGCTCTCCAGCGGGTACGTTCCCGGAGATCGCCGGGCTGGACGCGGCCGGAGCACTGGCCAGGGTCGCGGGGAACCGGGCCCTGTACTTCCGATTGTTGCGGCAGTTTGCAGACAGCGAGGCCGATTTGAGTACTCGCCTCGCGAGGATAATCGATGCAAAGGACATGGCGGAGGCAGCGCGCCTGTCGCACAGAGTCAAAGGCGTCGCGGGAAACCTTGGCTTGAACCGGCTCGCCGACCTCGCCCAGGCGCTCGAGCATTCCGTCCGCAACCGCAAGGGCGTCAAGAAGGCGCTCGCCTCGTTCAACGCCGAACTGGCCCGAGCCTTGTCAGCGCTCGGAATAGGGCTCGTCGGCCTGGAGGCCGAAGCCGAAGCCGCGGACGCGGGCATCGCGCCGGCTGCCGATGGAATGGATCGCGAGAAGATTGCGCAGCTGCGCGCGCTGCTTGCGTCGAGCAAAGGCAAGGCGGTCGATCATCTGCGCGCTCATCGTACGGCCATCCGTCCGCTGTTTTCGGACGGGGAATACGCAGCCTTCGAAAAGGCGGTGAATGCCTACGAGTTCGAGTCGGCGCTCGAAGTACTGCATCGGGCAGCTGGTTTGCAGGGCGTTTCGCTGCAAGGAGAGTCGGCATGAGCCAAGCGATGGATTCCGCGGACCGGCCGAGCATCCTCATCGTCGATGACACGCCGGAGAACCTGGCGCTGATGGACGGTCTGCTCGGTGACGAGTACGACACGATCGTCGCGAACAACGGGGAGCGCGCACTGAAAGTGGCTTTGTCCGACAGTATCCCCGATCTCGTCCTGCTGGACATCGAGATGCCCGGGATGGACGGCTACGAGGTGTGCCGCCGGCTCAAGGCGGAGGCCCGTACGCGCGACGTTCCGGTGATCTTCCTGACCGCCAGATCGCAGGTCGAGGACGAGCAGAAGGGTTTCAAGGTCGGCGCAGTCGACTACATCACCAAGCCGATCTCGGCGCCGATCGTCCTGGCGCGGGTCCGCACGCACCTGACCAACAAGGCCGCGGCGGATTTCCTGAAGGACAAGAACGCCTACCTGGAAGCCGAGGTCACGCGGCGCATGCGGGAACTCCAGGTGGTTCAGGACGTGACGATCATGGCCATGGCGTCCCTCGCCGAGACTCGCGACAACGAAACCGGCAACCATATCCGGCGCACGCAGAACTACGTTCGTGCGCTCGCGCTGAAACTGCGGGCGCAGCCGAAGTTCGCGTCCGACCTCGATGACGCGACCGTCGAGCTGCTGTACAAGTCGGCCCCGCTGCACGACATCGGCAAGGTGGGAATCCCCGATGCCATCCTGCTCAAGCCGGGCAAACTGACGGCCGACGAATTCACCATCATGAAGACGCACACGACGCTCGGGCGCGACGCGATCGTCGCAGCGGAGAAGCTGATCGACGCGCCGAGCACGTTCCTGCGGCTGGCGCGCGAGATCGCGCACTATCACCAGGAAAAATGGGACGGGAGCGGCTATCCCGAAGGGCTCGTCGGCGAGGCGATCCCGCTATCCGCCAGGCTGATGGCGCTCGCCGACGTGTACGACGCGCTGATATCCCGGCGAGTCTACAAGCCGCCATTTGCACGCGAACAGGCGGTCGCGATCATCCGCGAGGGCCGCGGCCGGCATTTCGATCCGCTGATCGTCGATGCATTTCTCACGATCGAGGCGGAATTCCACGCCATCGCCGTGCGCTATGCCGACAGCGAGGAAGACCTTGTCGCAAAGGCGCGCCGTTGACTAGGTTCGGGTGGCAACCAAGTCGCAGGCCGCTCGGACCGCATCGAGTAATCAACCGGGCGCGTCTGTTGCGGCGAGCTGCCGCGCCGCGATATAGCCGAAGGTCAGCGCCGGCCCGAGCGTGATGCCCGGGCCCGGATACGCGCCTTCGAAAATCGAGTTCATGTCGTTGCCGCAGGCGTGCAGCCCCGCGATCGGCCGGCCGGAGCCATCGAGCACCTGCGCCTGCTCGTTCGTGAGAAGACCCGCAGCCGTGCCCAGGTCGCTCGGATAGAGCCGTATGGCGTAGAACGGCACCGTCTCGATCGGCCGCATGCACGGATTGGGCTGCTGGTCGCGGTCGCCGAGAAAACGCTGATAGACGTTGTTGCCGATGCCGAACGCGGTATCCATGCCGCGCCGCGCATCCTCGTTGTAGCGCGCCACCGTGCGCTCGAGTCCCGCGGCGTCGATCCGGAGATTCGCCGCAAGTTCGCCGATCGTCCGGCCCTCCACGAGGTAGCCGCGCGCCTTGTGCCGCGAGAGCGAGAGCGCAATCGGCCGCACCGCGCCGAGCCCGTACTGCCACAGGCTCTTGCGGTCGCAGAGGAGAAATGCCGGGACCGCGCCAGGGCTGCGCAGCATCGCCAGCGCGAACTCGTGGTACGAAAGCGCTTCGCTCGCGAAGCGCTCGCCGGCGGCGTTCACCGCGATGATGCCCGGCTTGCCGCGGTCGGTGATGGTGTGCGCGAATACCCCCTGCGATCCGTCTTCGCGGCGAAAGCAAGACAGCGGCGTCCAGAACGCGTTCTGCGCATTGCGCTCGCCGAGCTTCGCGCCCGCCGCGAAACCGAGGCGTACGCCGTCGCCGGCGTTGCTCGCGCACACGGGCGAAACGGCGCTCGCGCTGGGCGGCAGCAGCTGCGCGCGCAACTGCGCGTCGTGGGAGAAGCCGCCCGTGGCGAGCACCACCCCGCGAATGACGGACAATTTGCCCGCCTCCGTTTCAACGCCGGTGACGCGCCCGCTTTCCATCAGCAGGCGCTTCGCAGCAACCCCGAAACGCAGCTCGACGCCCAGATCGAGCGCCGACTTGAGCAGCCGCGCGACCAGCGCATTGCCAAGTACCAGCCGCGTGCCGCGCGGCGCGGCGAGACGCTGTAGCGCGTACTCGGCGACGAGGCGCGCCACGCGGGCAGCCGAGCGCGCCGAGCGGAACACGTTGCGAAAGTGCGGCAGCTCGGCGCGCTCCACCATCATGCCGCCGAACAGCATCATCTCGGCGATCGGCCAGCGCAGGCGGTCGAAATGCGCGCCAAGTTCGCGCGCATCGAAAGGCACCGGCTCGAGCACGCGGCCGCCGAGCGTGGCACCGGGCAGATCCGGGTAGTAATCGGGGTAGCTCACGACCGGCCGCAGGCGCAGCGCGGTGCGCTCTTCCAGATACGCGATCGCCTCCGGGCCGCGCGCGAGAAACGCCTCGCGCAGCTCGGTGCCGCCACTCAAGGGCGCGCAACGCTCGAGGTAGGTGCGCGCCGCGGCGACGCTGTCCTCGAACCCCGCGGCCTTCATCTTCGGGTTGGCGGGAATCCAGATCATGCCACCCGAGGTCGCAGTGGTTCCGCCGGCAAGCTCGGTCTTCTCCAGGAGCAGCGTGCGCAAACCCTCGGAGGCGGCGACGCAGGCCGCCGCGAGCCCGCCCGCGCCCGCGCCGAGCACGATCACATCGGGGTTACTTGCCAAGCGCCTGGCGGATCGCGCCCACCAGCTCGGCGCGGTCCTCGGTTTTGCGGCCGGCGAGATATTCCTTCACGCGCAGGTCCGCCACCCATTGCTGGCGCGCCGCAGTGGCCGAGGCCATGACCGGCTCGATGCCGATGCCGCGCAGCGTCGCGGCGACTTCGCGCATTTCGGCCGCGCGCCGCTGGCCGTGGCTCACGGCACGCTCGATGAAGTAGCCGGAGAGTTTTTCCCAGTCGAGCGACGGAAAAGTCTCCTTGAGCGAGGCGAGCACGCGGTGCTCCACGCGGTACTCGCTCGCCGCGAGCATCGACTCGAGCATCAGCGCTTCCAGCCCCTTGATCATGATCGAGCGGAACATCTTGATCGCGGAGGCCTGGCCGACTTCGTCCGATACCAGTTCCATCTTCATGCCGAGCGCCAGCGCACGCGGCAACAACTCGGCGGCGCCCGGACCGCCGATGAGGCAGGGCACCTGGTGCAGGTAGGGCGCGACCGGCGCCATCACCGCCACGTCCACGTAGGCGGCGCCCGTGGGCGCCACGCGCGCCGCGGTTTCGATCTTGCGCTGCGGCGACACCGAGTTGAGGTCGAGGAACAGCGGTCCCCTGGCAAGGCCCGGCAGGCAGGACTGAGCCGCGTCGAGGCTCGAGCTCGCGGTGACGGCGAGGAACACGAGGTCTGCACCGCGCACCGCGTCGACATGGTCGCGTGCGGTGCCGACACCGAGGGTCGCCGCGGTGCGCATCAGGCGGCCCTCGTTCGCCGGATCGTCGAACAGGATGTCGTAGGCGCGAATGCGCACCGCATGCTCCGCGAGCAGCCCGCGGCTGATGGTCTGGCCGGCCTCGCCGAAGCCGATGAAGGCGATGTGCGTCGTCATTTCGTCAACGGCGATTAGTTTGGCACAATCCGTGCTGCGTGCAGCAATGGGATGTCATCGTGGTGGGTGCCGGCAACGCGGCGTTCTGCGCAGCGCTCGCGGCGCGCGAGCGCTGCGAACGCGTGCTGGTGCTCGAGCGTGCGCCCGAAGACGAGGCGGGCGGCAACTCGCGCTTCACCGCCGGCCTGATGCGCGTGGTCTACAACGGCATCGACGATCTCAGGCGCGTGATGCCGGATCTGAGCGATGACGAGATCCGGCGCAGCGATTTCGGCACCTACACCGAGGCGCAGTTCCTCGACGACATGGCGCGCGTCACCGAATACCGCTGCGATCCCGACCTCACCGAAGTGCTGGTCAGGCGCAGCCTCGATACGGTGGCCTGGATGCGATCCAAGGGCGTGCGCTTCACCGCGGCCTGGGGGCGGCAGGCCTTCAATGTCGGCGGCCGTTTCAAGTTCTGGGGCGGCCTGACGGTCGAGGCGGTGGGCGGCGGGCCCGGACTGGTGGCATCGCTCACGCAGGCCGCGAAGAAGAACGGCATCGAGATCTGGTACCGGGCGCGCGCCGTGTCGCTCGTCGCCGACGATGACGGCATGCAGGGCGTGGTCGTGAAGCACCAGGGCAGGACGCGGACGGTGCGCGCCAGGGCGGTCGTGCTGGCGGCCGGGGGATTCCAGGCCAACCCGGAATGGCGCACGCGCTACCTCGGCCCCGGCTGGGAACTGGCCAAGGTGCGCGGCACGCGCTTCAATACGGGCGACGCGATCCGCATGGCGCTCGACATCGGCGCCGCG
>SCUF01000053.1 GCA_004298325.1 Betaproteobacteria bacterium
GGCGGCGGCGACACGGTCGCCGCGATCAACAAGTTCGGCATCGCCGAGCGGATCGGCTACATCTCGACCGCGGGCGGCGCGTTTCTCGAGTTCCTCGAGGGGAAAACACTCCCTGCCGTGGCGGCGCTGGAGGCGCGCGCGGACGGCTGACGGATTCTGATCGGCCAGTCGAACTGCTGCTGCAGGTTGCGAAGGAATCGGCCGTACCCCTGCGGATCGCGCCACTCCCACACTGCAAGTCCAATGCAGGAGAGACCGCCGGCGACGAGGACGACGCCAAACAATGTCCGCGGCACGCGCATCAGGAGCATCCAGGCAAGGCCCCTGCGACCGCGCAGGTTGAACGTCATCAGCGCGCCGACGCCCATGAGCAGCAATCCCGCGGCGGCAAGGAGCGGCGCGGGTCGCGCGATCAACTGCCGCACGGTGGCGTCCCACCGACCGGCATCGAGCACGTAGGCGGCCGCGATGACGCCGGCTCCGACGAGAAGCGCCATCAGTCCTGCGATCACCGCCGGCGCGCCCGCATAGACCTCGCCGCTATCGTCTGCCGGACGAAAGCCCAGGCGGCGCGTGACGACGGATTCGAGCCCGCCGAGCGCGATGCCGGCGCCGATCAGGAAGACGCCGAGGTGAAAACCCTTGCTCAGCGCGAAAGACCTGCCGGCCATCACCGCGATGACGCCGACGATCACCGCAGCGTATTCGAGCAGCGCGAGGGGCCGCATGGCGCGATGCTACACTTGCCCGCATGCTCCGCAGCACGAAAATCGTGGCGACGCTCGGCCCCGCCTCGAGCGACCCCGCGATCCTCGAACGCATGGTGCGCGCCGGCGTCGACGTGGTGCGGCTCAATTTTTCCCACGGCACCGCAGAAGACCACCTCGCGCGCGCCACGCTGGTGAAGGAGATCGCGCGCAAGACCGGCCGCACGGTCGCCATCATGTGCGACCTGCAGGGCCCCAAGATCCGCGTCGGCAGGTTCAAGGACGGCCGCGTGACGCTCGCCAAGGGGCAGAAGTTCATTCTCGACGCCACCTGCGAGCTGGGCGACGCAGCGCGCGCCGGCCTGGACTACAAGGAGCTGCCGCGCGACGTGAGCGAAGGCGCGGTGCTGCTGCTCGACGACGGCAAGATCGTGCTCGAGGTCACCGTGGTGCGCGGCGAGGAGGTGCACACGCTGGTGCGCCATGGCGGCGTGCTCTCCAACAACAAGGGAATCAACCGCCAGGGCGGCGGGCTCACCGCGGCGGCGCTCACCGCCAAGGACATCGAGGACATCCGCACCGCGGCGAAGCTGAACGCCGACTACCTCGCGGTGTCGTTCCCGAAATCCGGCGCCGACATGTACATGGCGCGCGAGCTGCAGCGCGCCGCGGGCGGCAAGGGGTTTCTCATCGCCAAGATCGAGCGCGCCGAGGCCGTGGGCGCGGACGCCCTGCGCGACATCATGAACGCCTGCGACGGCATCATGGTGGCGCGCGGCGACCTGGCGGTGGAAGTGGGCGACGCCTCGGTGCCGGCGCTGCAAAAGAAGATGATCCGCCTGGCGCGCGAGCTCAACAAGCTCACCATCACGGCGACGCAGATGATGGAATCGATGATCTCGAGCCCGATCCCGACGCGCGCCGAGGTCTCCGACGTGGCCAACGCGGTGCTCGACGGCACCGACGCGGTGATGCTCTCGGCGGAAACCGCGAGCGGCAAGTACCCGGTGGAGGTGATCGAGGCGATGGACCGCATCTGCGTCGAGGCCGAGCACACGCAGCCGCTCAACCTGGAGCAGGATTTCCTCAACCGGGTCTTCACGCGCGTCGACCAGTCGATCGCGATGGCGGCGCTGTTCACCGCGTTCCACATGAAGGCGAAGGCGATCGCCACCCTCACCGAGTCGGGCTCGACGGCGCTCTGGATGAGCCGCCTCAACTGCGGCGTGCCGATCTACGCGCTCACCTCGCAGACCTGGACGCGCTACCGCTGCGCGCTGTTCCGCGATGTCTATCCGCTGATGGTGAAATACGTCGGCCACGATCGCGAGGAGCTGCTGCGCGAGGCCGAAACCGTGCTGGTCGACAATGGCGTGGTGAAGGTGGGCGACCTGATCGTGCTCACCATCGGCGAGCCGATCGGCAAGAGCGGCGGCACCAACACCCTGAAGATCGTGCGCGTGGGCGAGCATCGCCAGGGATGAGCGCGCTGACGCCGAAGGCGCTGGACCACGCCGGGCTCGCGCCGCTCGCGAGCCGTTTTGTTGAGGTCGCCAAACTTCCTTGGGAGCCGACGCGCTTCGCCGGCATCGAGACCAAGACGCTGCTGCTCGATCCCGCCACGGGCCTTTGCACGGTGCTGCTCAGGATGGCGCCGGGTGCGAAGCTGCCGGATCACGAGCACGTGCTGATCGAGCAGACTTACGTGCTCGAGGGAAGCCTGGTCTGCGGCGAGGGCGAGTGCCGGGCAGGCGAATTCGTCTGGCGGCCGGCGGGCAGTCGCCACGAGGCCTGGGGCGGGCCGCAGGGCGGGGTGATGCTGGCGATGTTCCAGGCGCCGAACCGGTTTTACGAAGCCGATGGCCGCGAGCTCGACGTGCTGGGGCAGGACTGGCAAGCCGCCTGGGGCGGGGCGCTCTTTCGCTAGTCGCAGCCTGCGCCCGCGCGCGCCGCGACCAAGCTCACTTCGGCTTCCACTCCCGCGCCAGTTTTTGCGCCTCGGCGATCTGCTCGGAGTTCATGCGCCTGGCGACGATGTCGCGGTTCTGTGCCGCGACGCGGCGCGGCTCGACTTCCGACGCGGGCAGCCGGGTCGCGGCGAGGCCGAACCACAGGTGCGCCATCACGAGGTCCTGCGGCACGCCTTCGCCCTTGACGTAGCTGAAACCGAGGTTGTACTGCGCGTAGGGGTGCCCCTGATCGGCGGCACGGCGTATCCAGCCCACCGCGGCGACCGGGTCCTGGCTCACGCCGCGACCGCCGAACAGCAGATTGGCGAGGTTGTATTGGGCGTTGGCATCGCCCAGTTCCGCCGCCCTGCGATACCACTTCGCCGCCGCGGCGAGATCGACCGCGACGCCGCGGCCGTTTTCGTACATGTTGCCGACGTGAAATTGCGATTCGCTCAGATCCTGGTCGGCCGCCTTGCGATACCACGTCATGGCCTCGAGGAAATCCTGCTTCACGCCGCGACCCTGGTAATACGCGTTGCCGAGATTGTGCTGCGCGGCGGCATCGCCCTGCTCCGCCAGCGGCCGCCACAGGCTGAGCGCCGAGGCGTAATCGCCGCGCTCGTAGGCCGCGTTGCCGTCCTCGAGCGGCCCGGCGAACGCCGCATGGCCTGCCACGAGCGTCACCAGCACGGCCCATCTCAGTCGTCGCATGCGGTCTCCATCGCGCCCTGGACCCGGCGCCGTCCCTCGTACAGGTCGCGGCCCTTGACGAGGGCGCGGATCTTGCCGTCGGCGATGTTGCGCTTCAGCATCCAGAAGCCGCAGTCGGGATGCACGTACTTCACGCGTCCGCGGCCCAGCAGTTTTTCCGCGTGCTCGATGGCGCGCGCGATCGCGTCCGGTGTTTCGATCTCCGTGCGCTTGATGTCGATCACGCCGAGGCCGAGGCCGATGTCCTCGCGCAGCGAGCGAAACACCGCCAGCTCCTCGGCAGGGCGGTGGGCGCATTCCATCACGACATGGTCGACCTGCAGCGCGTTCAGGTAGTCCATGAGCTGCGCCCAGGTGCCCTGCTGGATCGACTGCCCGCCGTAGTTGCCGAAGCACAGATGCACGGCGGTCTTCGCGCTCTTCGGCACCGCCTTCAGGACCTTGTTGATCGCCGCCGCGGCCCATCGCCACTCGCCCGGATGGCCGGGAAGGTTCGCTTCGTCCAGCTGCACCACGTCGGCGTCGAGGTGCCGCACCTGGGCCGCGAGCACCGCGGCGATCGCGTGCGCGAGCTTCGCCGGGTCGCGGTAATGGCGGTCGTGCAGCGTCTTCGCCAGCATGTGCGGGCCGGTGAGCGTGAACTTGAACGCACGGCTCGCCAGGCGCTTGGCGCGTGCGCAGGGAATCGGCAGGTTGAGCGCCCCGGCGGCCACCGCGCCGACCACCACGCCCGGCGGGCGGGTGCGAAAGCGCATCCCCGAGGCCTTCGCGTAAGCGAGCCATTCCGAGAAGCCGATCTCGCTGCGGATACCCTGCATCGGCCGCGTGAAGTACTCGATCATGCCGTTGGTTTCGGGGTGGTTCGCATCGAACCGGTACAGCTCGCCGTCGCAGACGACGTCGATGCCGGCCTGCTCCTGCGTGGCGATGACGACGCGCGTGGCGTCGATGAGCGCCTGCTCGGAGGGCGCTTTCGCCAGCCAGTCGGGGACCGGATAGGAGCCGACGACGGTGGTCAGGATGCGGGGCGCCTTCATCGCCGCCGATTATAATTCACCGGATGGTTAACACTGCGCTGCCCGGGCGCTTCGCCGACGTCGCGGCGCTGGAGGAGTTCATGAGCGCGCCCTCGCCGGCGCTCGGCGCGGACCTCGAGCGCGCCCCCGGCGACATCCTGGTGCTCGGCGTCGGCGGCAAGATGGGGCCGACGCTCGCGCGCATGGCGAAGCGCGCCGCGCCGCAGCGGCGCGTGATCGGCGTGGCGCGCTTCACGGAACCCGGGTTGCGCGACCGGCTCGAGTCATTCGGTGTGGAGTGCATCGCTTGCGATCTGCTCGACCGCAGTGCGCTCGAGCGCCTGCCGCGCGCCGCCAACGTGGTGTTCATGGCAGGTCACAAGTTCGGCGCCGCGGGCAATGCGGCGTTCACCTGGGCCATGAACGTCGGCGTGCCGCAGATGGTGGCGGAGGCTTTTCGCGAGGCGCGCATCGTGGTCTTCTCGACCGCCTGCGTGTACCCCTACGTCGCAGCGGGTTCCGGCGGCGCCAGCGAGGCGACGCCTCCGGCGCCGCCCGCCGGCGACTACGCCAACTCCTGCGTAGGCCGCGAGATGATGTTCCTGCACGGCTCGCTGCGCTACGGCACGCCGGGGCGCCTCGTGCGCCTGGAATACGCAATCGACATGCGCTACGGCGTGCTCTACGACGTGGCGTCGAAAGTCTTCGCCGGCGAGGCGGTGGACGTGACCATGGGCCACGTCAACGTCATCTGGCAGGGCGACGCCAATGAGCAGGCGCTGCGGCTCTTGGCGCACTGCACCGCGCCGACGACGCCGATCAACCTGAGCGGCCCGGAAACGGTGAGCGTGCGCTGGCTGGCGGGAGAATTCGGCCGGCGCTTCGGCCGTGCGCCGGTGATCACCGGCAGCGAATCGCCCACCGCCTGGCTCGTCAACAGCGCCGCCGCGCAGCGGCTGCTCGGCGCGCCGCGCGTGCCGCTCGGGCGCATGATCGATTGGGCCGCCGACTGGGTGGCGCGCGGCCAGCCGAGCCTCGGCAAGCCGACGCACTTCGAAGCGCGCGATGGCAAGTACTGACGGGGCGCGCGAACACGCGCTCGCGCCGGAGCATCTCGCCGCCTGCGCCGCGCTGTCGGCGTCGGCGCACTGGAACCAGAACGAGGCCGACTGGGCACTGATGCTGTCGTTCGGCCGCGGCTATGGGCTCTCCCTCGCGGATGGCACGCTCGCGGCGAGTACGCTCACACTGCCGTACGGCCAGTCGTTCGCCTGGGTCGCGATGGTGCTGGTGCATCCGGATTGCCGGCGCCGCGGATTCGCGACGCGCTTGCTGCGTCGCGCGCTGGAAGATCTTGCGCGCGATGGGCGACTGCCGGTGCTCGATGCGACGCCCGCGGGGCGAGAGGTGTACCGGCAGGAGGGGTTTTGCGACACCTGGAGCTTCCGGCGGCTTGCGCTCGATGGCGCGTGGCGCGGTGCCGCCGAATCGACACGAGGGATTCGCGTGCGCGCCCTGCAGTCGCAGGACTGGCCTGCCGTCGCGGCACTCGATCTGCCGGCGTTCGGCGCGGACCGCGAGTTCCTCTTGCGCTCGCTCGCGCCGCGGCTGCCGCAGGCGGCGCTGGTTGCGGAACGCGACGGTCAACTTGCGGGATTCCTGCTCGGGCGCGAAGGGCGCGAAGCGCGCCAGCTCGGGCCGCTCGTCGCACGCGATACCGAGACCGCGCGCGCCCTGCTTGCCGCAGGCCTTTCCGCAGTGCCGCCGCCGCTCTATCTCGATCTGGTGGATCGCGAAACGGAAACGCGTGCCTGGCTCGAACACGCGGGCTTCGCGTTCCAGCGCCCGTTCACGCGCATGGTGCACGGCAAAGCCGGTGCGCCGGGCGACGCGGCGCTCGTCGCGTGTCCGGCAGGGCCGGAACTCGGTTAAGGGCCAGCGCGAACCGGCGGCACGGTTTGCATGCGGCGGCCATGCGTTGGTAACGCTCGCCTCGCTGCCTGCCCTCTGGGAGTCGCGAGTCGCAGTCGGGATGAGCGTCTGCTTCCGACCTATTCTGTTGAAAAACTCCCCCGTGAGATGGAATTTTTGAAGTAGCGAAGTGTCTGAACTTGCAGTGTATTGAGGGAGCTGCGAGATGATGGGACAACAGGGTGGTGGGCAGGAACAACTGTTCTACGCATTCATTGGGCGCAGTTCGGGCGGGTTCAAGCACCGCATTGCGGCGCGCTGGCGGGCCGTTCGGACTTCACAGGCGGATTGATTTGCCTAGCCTTTTTTTGCGCGGCGTCAGGGGCAGTCGCACAGCATGTGGTCAATTCGGTTTGGTCGCGCCGATGACGATGCCGCTCAAGCGGCCGCGCACGCGCACGCGCCACATCCAATAGAGGAGGAACGGGATCGGCGCGAAGGCGAGCACGAGGAGCAGTGGCACGATACGCACGGGCTCAGGGATGGACTTCATCTGCCCCAGGAAGAACGAGCCGGTCGCGATGAAGAGCGCGAAGCACATTCGCCATAGATGCCGCGCCAGTCGTCGCGATCCCTGCGAGCCGCCTGCACGAATCGCGCGCAGGTCGCCGATCGCCGCGAGCAGAATGACGGTGCCCACGACCAGTGGCGGCACGACACGCGGGCGGCCAACCACTTCCACCGTCGGATCCAGCCATTCGGTCACGCCCCCGTACAGCGACACCACGGCGTAAGCAAACGCCAGGAGCATCAGCGCGACGTTGATGCGTTGACCGATTCGAGGCAATGGTTTGACCGTCGTCATCGCCGTGAAGACCAGATAGGTGACGAGGAGCCCGGCAGAGACCTGGCTCGGTATCATTTCGTACGTGCCGATTACCGCCGCCGTGAGACCGAGGCCGATCATCGCCCAGGTGAAGGCCAAACCGCTTTGCTTATGGAGCCGCCCGCCCTTGGCAACCGAGAGCGCGACGGCTCCCGCGACGATGCCCACCAACCCCGCGGCAAAGTGAACGGCGAGGCCCAGCCACACGATACCCGACGACGTCATGAACGTGACTCGATCCATGTCAGCGGCTCCAGGCCTGTGGCTTTACGGGATACCCATGCGAGAAGTTCATGCCCGCTTGCGCCGCGTCCCACTCGCTGCGGCTTGCTCGCGCGTCGCAGTTTCGGGCAGGAACTCCAGAATGTCTCCGGGCTGGCATGACAGCGCGGTGCAGATTGAATCGAGCGTCGAGAAGCGAATCGCGCGTGCCTTTCCGGTCTTCAGAATCGAGAGGTTCACGATCGTGATGCCGACGCGCTCCGCGAGCTCGGTCAGAGTCATGCGACGCGCGTACAGCACGTCGTCCAGCTTCACCACGATCGCCATGCTCAGATCGTCCCTTTGAGGTCTTGACGCATCAGCTCGCCTTCGGTGAAGACACGCGCGAGGACGAAGGTCAGCAGCACGGCGAGCCACCCGCTGATCGAAAAGCCGGCATCGACATCGACCGGACGCGCCGAAGTCGAAAGTGCCTCGGCGATCGCGCCGATGACGAAGCCGAGAAGCTGCGCCGCGAGCAGGGCCCAGGCAATCGCCCGCAAACGGTGCGCGTTCGCGGTAACGAATGGGTCACCCGCACGAACCGTCTCAACGATCGCACGCAGCCGCTTGAGGACGATGTGGTTGAGCGGGATCATCGCCAGGATGAGTACGACGATCACGCGCAAGCCAAAGATCAGCCGCTCTGCTTCAGGCGAAGGAGATAGTTTGTAGGCGCTCATGATCCATTGCGCGTTGGGCGCCACGACGAGCAGTGCAAGGAACGCAGCACCGACCAGCCAGTTCAGGACGATCAGGATTCGCAGCACCACATTTGCGGTCGGCGACGCGGCCGGATAGCTTCGGGGCATGGAACTTGCCTCCTTGAGGATTGCGTACATTGAACAACGATATCGACGTTATCGATAAGCGTCAAGCACTGTATCGACATTCGACATGCCAAGTGCGTGCCTGCGGGTCGGGCGACTCAGATGAAACCCAGATGTTCGCCGGGACGCAGGGCTTCGAGGCAGACGAAGATTCGCGTGCTGATAGAGCCCCGCCGGCGCGTGCGCTTCGCGCGGCGCATGATGCTGCGCCATTCGCACCCTTCGCCGGAGAATTTGAGCTCCGTCGCTGGTCGCATCGAGCGGCAACCAGCTCAGGCTCTCACCGTCACGCCGCCAATCGAAGACGTAGCAGCGAACGCTACGCTTAACCTCAGTGGACCGTGCGGGAAATGAGACTCTACTCGGAGCACTACGATTAAAAATTTACCACTAGACTCGCTCCGATCGCGCCCCCGCCGGGGAGTGCGCAGCGGAGCGACCTTAACATAATGTGCATTGGGCGCAGTTCGGGCGGGTTCAAGCACCGCATTGCGGCGCGCTGGCGGGCCGTTCGGACTTCACAGGCGGATTGATTTGCCTATCCTTTTGTGGCCGGTTTGAGCCAGTCGATTACAGGGCACAATTCGTCCGTAGACTACCGCTCTGATGCAAAGCCAGTGAGGCGACTCAATCCGGAGCATGAGCCATGTCACAACCTGTCTATGCCCTCAATCTGTTCAATGTCGCTGACAAAGCGGAGTACCTAGCCTACTCGCGGCGCTCCGCCAAGGAGGTCCGGGCCCATGGCGGCCGCGTCGTGGCGCTGGGCAAGTTCCGCGAGGCGGCCACAGGCGGCATCGCGCCGCGGAGCGTGCTGATAGTTGTCGAGTGGCAATCCAAGGAAGCGTTCGACAGTTACCGCAACGACCCCGGGCTCGCCGATCTGCACCCGCACCGCGTCAAGGGCACGAGCGACTACGTTTGGCACCTGTTCGACAAGCTGGAAGACCTCCGGCCCGTCCTCAAGGACAGTTAGACGCAGACTCTGTCTCAGGGAACATGTCATGTTGTCGGTGGACCGTCGCATACCGTCCGCTGCGACCGATCATTGGATTCCGCTGGTGACCCACGTCAAACCTACCCGCAAGGCACGGCTGTAGTCTCTGGCTGGTTTTTGGGTTCTATCCGACACGGATGCGCTCGATTGCGATTGCGGGGCGGCAATGAATCGACGAGA
>SCUF01000470.1 GCA_004298325.1 Betaproteobacteria bacterium
GTTCGACCTGTGGACACGGCTCGCGGCCGATCCCGGCGAGCTGCGTTGCGCCGTGCTCACGGGATCCGGCGAGCGCGCCTTCTGCGCCGGCGGCGATCTCAAGGAACGCAACGGCATGAGCGACGCCGACTGGCGCGCGCAGCACGAGGTCTTCGAGCGCTCGTTCATGGCGCTGCTCGAATGCGGCGTGCCGGTGATCGCCGCCGTGAACGGCGACGCGTTCGGCGGCGGCCTCGAGATGGCGCTGTGCTGCGATTTCATCTACGCCGTACCCGAGGCGCGCTTCGCGCAATCGGAGGTGCGCCTGGGCATCATGCCGGGCGGCATGGGAACGCAGAACCTGCCGCGCGCGCTGGGCGAGCGGCGTGCCAAGGAACTGATCCTGTCGGCGCGTGCCTTCAGTGCCGCCGAGGCTGCGGCCTGGGGTCTGGTGAACCGGGTCTGCCCGCGCGCCACGCTGCTCGGCGAGGCGCTCGCCTGCGCGGAGGCGATCGCCGCCAATGCGCCGCTCGCGGTGCGCCAGGCCAAGAAGTCGATTCACTACGGCCTGCAGATGGATCTGCTCACCGGCTACCGCTATGAAATCGAGGCCTACAACCGCCTCATCGCGACCGAGGACCGGCTCGAGGGCGTGCGCGCATTCAACGAACGGCGCAAGGCGGATTTCCGCGGCCGCTGAGCGGCTCACTTTTGCCAGCCCGGCGCGCTCGCGCTACAGTGCTGGCGGCGCAGCCGACTCCATGTCGAATATCCGCAAGATTCCCGTCAGCACCGGTGTCTACTGGGTGGAGATCCGGCATGCCGACGTGCGCATCCTGTGCGGCTGCCCGGCCGACGCGGTCAAGCACCTGCTGCGCACCGGGCTGATCGTGCCGATGGAGGTCGGCGGCGTCGCCTGCGAGAGCGGACCGAACGCGATCCTGCTGTCCGATCTCGCGATCCAGAACGGACAGATCTGCAGCCGCTCGGAATTCCCGGTGCTGCAGATGCTCTACAACCAGGGCATGATCGTTCCCGGGCACCCGCGCAACACGGGGCTGCTGCCGATGCTGGTCGGCTCGCGCCGCCAGGTCGATGCGCAGATGGCCTATATCTTTCGCGGCAATTACGGGCTGGCGTCGCACGAGGAATTGACGCAGACCGGGCTGAACGACGAACAGGCGCGTGAAATGATGCGCATGAAGCTCGCGTTCGCGTTCGGGCGCATCCGCCCCAGCGCGGAGCTGGTGCAGCCGGTCTACGTGGAACGCGCGGCGGTCGAGATCCGCAACGGCGTGCAGGTGCGCCGCGTGCGCAGCAACGTCTTCGAGATCGCCTTCGAGGGCGAAAGCGTCGAGGTCGACCTCAACCTGGCGCGCGGCGAAAACTACGAGTGTCCCTATGCGCTGGGCTACCACCTGCTGCAGCGCGACTATTTCACCGTCGTGCACACCGGCGACGGCGACGGCTGGGACATGAACCGCCCGGCGATGGGCAGCATCGTGCTCTACCAGGGCCGCGTCTTCCTGGTGGACGCCGGGCCCAACATCGACCACGCGCTCACCGCGCTCGGCATCGGCGTCAACGAGATCGACGGCATCTTCCACACCCACTGCCACGACGATCACCTCGTCGGCCTGACGGCGCTGATCCGCGGCGACCGGCGCATCGCCTACTACGCGGTGCCGATGGTGCGCGCCTCGGTGGTCAAGAAGCTCGGCACCGTGATGCAGATGTCGGAGGCGGAGTTCGGCGCGCTGTTCGACGTGCACGAGCTGCGGCTCGACGCCTGGAACGACATCGAGGGGCTGGAGGTCAAGCCGATCCTGTCGCCGCACCCGGTGGAGACGACGATCTTCTATTTCCGCGTGCTCTGGGAAGGCGGCTACCGGAGCTATGCGCACCTCGGCGACATCGCCTCGGTCGAGGTGATGCGCAAGATGATCGCGCCCGAGGACGCCCCGGCAGGCATCAGCCAGGCGCGCTTCGAGCGCACGCTGCGCGACTACACGCAGAAGGCGGACGTGAAGAAGATCGACATCGGCGGCGGCCTGATCCACGGCGCGGCGGCCGATTTTGCAGGCGACCCCTCCGGCAAGCTGATCCTCGCGCACACCGCGCGCCGCCTGACCGAGGACGAGCGCGCGATCGGTTCGGGCGCACCGTTCGGCACGGTCGAAGTGCTGATCGAGGGGATCTCCGACGAACTGCGCCGGCGCGCCTTCGGCTACCTGCGCGACTATTTTCCCGAGGTGCCGATCCACCGCATCCGGCACCTGATGAACAACCGCATCCTGGTGCTCAATCCCGAGGTGATCCTGGTGCGGGAAGGGCAGCCGGTGTCCGACATCTACCTGATCCTGAGCGGCACCGTCGAAATGCTGCGCACCGGCGTGCCGGGCAGCCACCGGCTGTCGGCCGGGTCGATCATCGGCGAGACCTCGTCGCTGCTCGGCATGGCGGCCAACGAGACCTATCGCGCGCTCAGCTTCGTGCAGGCGATGCGCCTGCCGCAGGACCTGTACCTCGATTTCGTGACGCGCAACGCGCTCTATCGCGAC
>SCUF01000010.1 GCA_004298325.1 Betaproteobacteria bacterium
GGCGCCGATCGAGCGCCACGCCTCGCAGGCCTACCTCGGCTACGCCGTCTCGACCGTCAAGGCGCGCGCGCTGCCCGAGATCGCCGACGGCCTGAAGCCCGTGCAGCGCCGCATCCTCTATGCCATGGGCGAAACCAACGCGGCGGGCTTCGTCAAGTCCGCGCGCTACGTCGGCGAGGTGCTCGGCAAATACCATCCGCACGGCGATTCCTCGACCTACGAGGCGCTGGTGCACCTCGCGCAGCCGTTCTCGATGCGCTACCCGCTGATCGACGGGCAGGGCAATTTCGGCTCGCGCGACGGCGACTCGCCCGCCGCCTACCGCTACACCGAAGCCAAGCTCTCGCGCTATGCCGAGCTGATGATCGCCGAGATCGGCGAAGGCACGGTCGATTTCGTCAGGAACTACGACGGCAAGTTCGACGAGCCGCTGCTGCTGCCGGCCCGGCTGCCCTTCGGGCTGCTGAACGGCTCATTCGGCATCCCGGTCGGCTTTTCCACGCGCATTCCCTCGCACAACCTGAAGGAAGTCGCCGCCGCCGCCGCGCACGTCCTCCAGCATCCGCGCTGCAGGCTCGAGGAGGTGCTGGAGCGGCTGCCGGGACCCGATTTTCCCGGCGGCGGCCAGATCATTTCGCCGGCCGAGGAGATCCGCCAGGCCTACGACAGCGGGCGCGGGTCGATCGCGATGCGCGCGCGCTGGCACATCGAGCCGCTCGCGCGCGGCCAGTGGCGCATCGTAGTGACGGAGCTGCCGCACGGCGTGTCCTGCCGCCAGGTGCTCGAGGAGATCGAGGCGCTGGTCAATCCCAAGCCCGGCACCGGCCGCAAGGAGACCACGCAGGAGCAGAAGCGCCTGCGCCAGTTCATCCTCGAGCAGGTCGAGACGGTGCGCGACGAATCCGACCGCAAGTCGCGCCTGCGCCTGGTGATCGAGCCGCGCTCCTCGCGCCAGAACGCCGACGAGACCCTGAAGGCGCTGCTGGTGCACACCAGCCTCGAGACGCGCGTGCCGGTGAACCTCACCTGGCTCGGTCTCGACGGCCTGCCCGAGACCAAGGACCTCGTCACCATCCTGCGCGAGTGGGGCGATTGGCGCATCGCCACGGTGCGGCGGCGCACGCGGCACCGGCTCGATCGCTGCGAGGAGCGCCTGCACATCGTGCTCGGCCGCCTCATGGCCTTCGCGAAGATCGACGAGATCATCAGGCTGATCCGCGCCTGCGACGACCAGGCCGAGGCGCGGCAGAAGCTGCGCGAGAAATACCGGCTGTCCGAGCGCCAGGCCGAAGACATCGTCAACCTGCGCCTGGGGCAGCTGACGCGCCTCGACGGCGTCAAGCTGAACGAGGAGAAGAAGACGCTCGAGGCCGAGCGCCGGGACCTGAAGGCGATCCTCGGCGACGAAAGATCGCTGCGCAAGCTCGTGGTGAAGGAACTGGAGGCCGACGCCAAGCAGTACGGCGATGCACGCCGCACCCTCATCAAGAGCGAGGAGCGCGCCGCGATCGAGCGCACCGTGGTGGAGGAGCCGATCACCGTGATCCTGTCGCTGAAGGGCTGGGTGCGCGCGCGCAGCGGCCACGGCATCGACCTCGACGCGGTGGGCTTCAAGGACGGCGACGCGCGCCACATGGAGCTCGAGTGCAAGACCACCGACGCGATCAGCGTGCTGAGCGCCTCCGGCAAGTGCTTCACGCTCGACGCCGCCGCGCTGCCCTCGGGCCGCGGCGACGGCGCGCCGGTCAACACGCTGGTCAATTCCGGGTCCGACGAAGTCGTCTGGATCGGCACCGGCAGCCCGCAGACGCAACTGCTGCTGGCGAACACGGGCGGCAACGGCTTTCTCTGCCAGCGCGGCGATCTCGCGACCAAGACGCGCCAGGGCAAGGACTTCATGGCCGTGCCCGAAGGCGCGCGGGCGCTGCCGCCGGTGATCATCGGCGGCGCCCGGCGCGTCGCGGCGCTGTCTTCGGACGCGCGCCTGCTCGTCTTCGCGCTCGACGAAGTGCCCGCGCGCCCCAACGGCGGTGTCGGCGTGCAGCTCATCGCCCTGCCCGAGGGCGTGTCGCTCGCCGCAGTGGCGCTGACCGACGGTAAGGCGCTCGTGGTGTCCGGCATCCGGCGCAAGAACCGCGCCGCCGAAACGCTGGACGGCAGGCAGCTCGCCGGCCACGAGGGCAAGCGCGCGCAGCGCGGCAAGCTCTGCGACATCGGTTTCCGCCCCGATCGCTTCGGCCGCTGAGGCCCGCGCCTTGGCCTATCGGCTGCCGCCCGCACTGACGCCGCTCATCGCACCGGCGCTGATCCTGCTGGTGGCGATGCTGGCGCTCGCGGTCGGCCCGGCGCTGCCGGCCTCGCTGTCCGGACTGAAGGAGCTCGGGCCCTACGCCGTGCTGCTCGCCGCGGCCGGCGTCGCCTACGGCTTCAACCGCGGTCGCGCGCTCGTGGCCGCGGTCTCGCTGCTGCTCGCCTACGTCGGTTATCGCGCCGCGCTTGATTTCGGGCCGCTGAGCTACCCGGCGCATGCGGTCTACATCGCGATCGTCGTGCTGGTGCCCGGCAACTTCATTGCCGCGCTGGTGCTCGCCGAGCGCGGCGTGCGCTTTCATTACAACTACCGCTGGCTGCTCGCGGTATTGGCCGAAATTGCCCTGGTGGCCTGGATCGCGAGCGCCGGGCACAGCGCGGTGGCGGGCAGTGTCTGGCACCGCGTGCTCGAGCACTGGCTGCTGCGCAGCCCGCCGACGCCGTGGCTTGGACGGGTGCTGTTCGCCGGGGCGGTCGTCGCCGCGGTGTGGCGCGCCTGGCCGCGCGACGACACGCACGCCGCGCCGCTCGAAGTCGGGCTCGCGGCGAGCGTCGCCGCGTTCTTCATCGCCTGCGAATGGGCGACGCACCCCGGCGTGTTCGGCGTGTACACCTCTGCGGCCGGGGTGATCATGATCTTCGCCGTGCTGCACGAATCGCATCGCATGGCGTTCCGCGACGAACTCACCGGGCTGCCCAGCCGGCGCGCGCTGCAGGAGGAACTCGCCGCGCTCGGGCCGACCTACACCATCGCGATGGTCGACGTCGATCACTTCAAGCTGTTCAACGACACGCACGGCCACGCGGTGGGCGACCAGGTGCTGAAGATGGTCGCGGTGCACCTCGCCGCGGTGCAGGGCGGCGGGCGCGCTTTCCGCTACGGCGGCGAGGAGTTCACGCTCGTCTTTGCAGGCGCGGCGCCGCCGCTGGTGCTGCCGCAGCTCGAGGCGGTGCGCGGCGCCATCGAGCAGCACGCGATGGTGATCCGCGACGAGGACCGCCGCGCCGAAGCGGGGCAGAAGCTGCCGCACAAGGGTGCCCGTCCCCTCGAGCAGGTGCTTTCGGTCACGGTGTCGATCGGCGTCGCCGCGCCCGGACGGCGCGCGAGCACGCCGTCCGATGTCATGAAGGCTGCCGATGCGGCGCTCTACCGCGCCAAGCAGGCCGGGCGCAACCGGGTCGCACGCTGAAGCCGCGGCGGCGCCGTCAGTGTCCGGTGATGGTCTGCTGCGCCCAATCGAGCACGCCCGCGAGGCGCGGCGGCAACAGGTTCTCGGCCTCGTCGAACGACACCCAGCGCCATTCGTCGTGCTCGGCGCGCCCGAGCTCCGGCGACGGCGGCAGCTTCAGCGTGGCGGTCCCGGTCTCGGCGAGGTAGTAGCGCGCCACCTTGTGGCCGGCGTAGGGCAGGGTTTCCCGGTACGCCTCGCCGAAGGGAAACTCGAGGTCGGCGAGACCGGTCTCCTCGGCCACTTCGCGCTGCGCACATTCGAAATCGTTCTCGCCCGGCTCGAGCAGGCCCTTGGGGAAGTCCCAGTTCGCGTAGACGCGCAGCACCAGCAGCCGCACGCCGCGCCCGGTGCGCCGGAACACCACCGCCCCGGCCGCGCGCACCCGTCTCGCCGTCATGGCCGGCATTGTATTCAGGCGGCTAGAATCCGCGGCATGCCGCGCCGCGTCCGCTGGGAGCTGTTCCTCGAGGTGCTCGCCTTCGCCGCCCACAAGCACCGCGCGCAGCGGCGCAAGGACCGCCACGCCTCGGCGTACATCAACCACCCGATCGCGCTCGCGCGCGTGCTGCACAACGAGGGCCAGGTGAGCGACCCGGTCACGCTGTGCGCCGCCATCCTGCACGACACGCTCGAGGACACCGAGACCACGCGCGCCGAGCTGGCGCGCGCTTTCGGCCGCGACATTGCGGACGTGGTGTTCGAAGTCAGCGACAACAAGCGCCTGTGGAAGCACACGCGCAAGCGCCTGCAGGTCGAGCACGCGCCGCATCTCTCGCCGCCGGCCAAGCTGGTCAAGCTGGCCGACAAGATCTGCAACCTTCGCGATATCCGCCGCAGCCCGCCAGTGGGCTGGTCGGCGCGGCGCAAGCGCGAATACTTCGACTGGGCGAAGCGCGTGGTCGACGGCCTGCGCGGCGCGCACCCCGGGCTGGAGCGGGCCTTCGACCGCGAATACCGGCAGCGGCCGAAGTAGCGTCGGGCTTTGCCTTTTTCGACGCAAAGCGCCATACTGCGCGCCCCTGCAAGCAAAGGACGCGGCGTGGCGAAGGAAGAGCTGCTCGAAATGGAAGGCGTGGTCAAGGAAGTGCTGCCCAACACGCAATTCCGGGTCGAACTCGCCAATGGCGCCACGGTGCTCGCCTACGCCGGCGGCAAGGTGCGCAAGAACCGCATCCGCATCCTCGCCGGGGACCGCGTCACGCTCGAGATGTCGCCCTACGATCTCACCAAGGGGCGCATCAATTTCCGCCACAAGGACGAGGCGCCGATGGCGGCGCCGATGCGCCGCCCGCAGTACCGCCGCCGCTAGCCCGAATCCGGGGTCGGACCCCGATCCGTTCTGGCTCCGCCAGGCCGAGCCGATGAAGGAACCGTCCTACCGCGAACAGGCGCTCAGGATCCTGCCGTGGATCTGCGTGCGCTGCGCGCGCGAGTTTCCGGGCT
>SCUF01000471.1 GCA_004298325.1 Betaproteobacteria bacterium
ACGGCGCGCCGTAGCAAGACTGAGTGCCGCAATGTCTTTTGCAGCGCTGGCGAGCGTCGCTTCGTCAGTTCTCGCTCAACAAGCAACGCTCGCCGATCTTGCCGATCTCAGCATCGAGGAGCTCGCCAATCTCGAGATTACCTCGGTGTCTCGCAGAGCCGAGCGGCTTGCCGATGCCGCCGCATCGGTATTCGTCGTCACCGGCGACGATATCCGCCGCTCCGGGGTCACCAGCCTCCCGGAGGCGCTTCGGCTCGCGCCGAATCTGCAGGTGGCGCGAGTCGATGCCCGGCAGTACGCGATCAGCGCGCGAGGCTTCAACGGTACCGTCGCGAACAAGCTCCTCGTGCTGATGGACGGCCGCACGGTCTACACGCCGCTCTTCTCCGGCGTGTTCTGGGACGCGCAGGATGTTTTCATCGAAGATGTGCAACGCATCGAGGTCATCAGCGGCCCGGGTGCGACGCTATGGGGCGCCAATGCGGTAAACGGCATCATCAATGTCAGCACGCGGCCCGCCGCGGAGACGAAAGGCATACTCGCCTTTGCCGGCACCGGCAATCGCGAGAGCGGAATCGGAGCGCGCTACGGGACCGACCTTGGCGGCGGTGCCCTGCGTGTCTATGGCAAGGCCTTCAACCGCGACAATACGGTCCGTGCAACTGGCGCCGACGTTGCGGATGGCTGGCACAACAGCCAAGCGGGATTCCGCGCCGACTGGGGCACGCCCGCCAGCGGCTTTACGCTGCAGGGCGATGCGTACCGGGGCACGATCGAACAGCTTGCGCCCGGCGACGTGCGTATTTCGGGCGGCAATCTCCTCGCGCGGTGGTCGAGGCAGTTCGCTGCCGGCGACCGCCTGCAAGTGCAGGCCTATTTCGACCACACGGACCGCGAAATTCCCGGCTCGTTCGCCGAGCGTCTGGATACGTTCGACGTCGAGTTCCAGCACGCGTTCCACGCCGCAGAACGCCATTTCGTAACCTGGGGCGGCGGCCAGCGCCACTCGCGCGATCACGTGAGCAACAGCCCCGTGCTCGCATTCTTTCCGGCGGACGCGGCGTTGAGTTGGACCAATCTTTTCGTCCAGGACGAGATCCAGCTGGGCGACGGGCTGCGCTTCACCGCCGGCGCCAAGATCGCGAGCAACCCGTATACCGGATGGGAGCTTCTGCCGTCGGCACGGCTCACCTGGAAGCCCGACGTGAAGCGCACGGTCTGGGGAGCGGTGTCGCGCGCCGTGCGCGCGCCAGCGCGCCTCGACCGCGAGTTGTTCGTGCCCGGCCGGCCCCCCTTTTTTCTCGCGGGCGGGCCGGGTTTCCGTTCCGAGATTTCCAACGTGTTCGAACTCGGCTACCGCGCCCAGCCATCGCCGCGCATTGCCTACTCGTTTACGGCTTTTCACAGCGTGCATGATCATCTGCGTACTCTTGAGGCGATCGGTGGTGGGGCATTCATTATCGGCAACCAGATGGAGGGGAACACGACTGGATTGGAGACCTGGGGCAGCTTCCAGGCCGCGAAGAACTGGCGGCTGAGCGCGGGCGCGCTGTTCCTCGACCAGGACCTGCGTTTCAAGCTTGGCAGCAGCGATACCAATTTGGCCGGCGCCGGCAACGATGCAAAGCGCCAGCTCTCGCTGCGCTCGTCGCTCGATCTGCGCGGCAATCAGGAACTGGACCTCATGCTGCGCTACGTCAGCCGCTTGCCGAATCCCGCCGTCCCCTCCTACACGGCGCTGGACGTGCGCTACGCGTTGAGACTGCAGAGGAATCTGGAGATTTCGGTGACTGCCCAGAACCTGCTTGAGCGCCGCCACGCCGAATTCGGCGCTGCGGCGACGCGCAGCGAGATTGAGCGCGGCGTGTTCTTCAAGCTCAGGTACTCGCTATGATCAAGCGGCTGTTGCTCGCTGCTGCGCTGCTCACGGCCGCCTCCGCGCTTGCCCAGGCGGACGGCGCCGCGGAGACCCAGATCAAGGCGGCTTTCCTCTACAAGTTCGGTGGCTTCGTGGAATGGCCGATGCGTGCCTTCCAGCGGCCCGACAGTCCCTTCATGATCGGGGTCCTCGGTGCCGACGCCGTGGCAGCCGATCTCGCGTTGGTCGTCGCGGGACGCACCGTGCAGGGGCGACCGATCTCAGTGCGCAAGCTCAAGCGGGGAGAACCCTTCGCCAGCCTGCACGTCCTGTTCGTCGGCCAGGCCGAGGCGGCGCGCATGGCCGAAATTCTGGTCGCAGCGAAGGGTCAGCCGCTGCTCATTGTGACCGAGTCCGAGGACGCCCTGTCGCACGGGAGCATGATCAATTTCGTCGCCGTCGGGGACAAGGTGCGCTTCGATGTCGCGCTGCCGCAGGCGGAGCGCGGACAGCTCAGGATCAGCGCCCGGCTCCTGGCGGTCGCCCGCAAGGTGATCCCGGGTTAGCGATGACGCCCCTCGCCTCCCGCTCGGTCCAGCAGAAGCTTCTCGGCGTGGTCCTCCTCGCGACGGTCGCCGCGCTGCTGGTCGCTATCGTCGCGATGGTCGGCTATGACCTCAGGCTTTACCACAAGAGCTGGATCGCGGACCTGACGACGCAGGCCGAGCTGCTCGGCCGTACCAGCGGCCCGGCGCTGGCGTTCGACGACGCGCGCGTGGCGCAGGAGAACCTCGAGCTGCTGCGCTACCGGCCCAAAGTGCGCGCCGCGGCGATCTACAACGCGAAAGGAAGGCTGTTCGCCAGCTTCGTGAATGAGGGCGGCGGGGAGTTTCCCAGGCTCCCCGAGGCGGACGGCGTGCGCATCGAGGGGGACGACCTTATCGTGGTCAAGCGGATCGTCAATGAGCGCGAGATTCTCGGCACCGTGTACCTGCGGGCCGCCTACGAACTTTACGAGCGACTCGCCGGCTATCTCGGGATCGCGGCGCTGGTGATGGCCGCTGCGCTGGCTGTCGCCTATCTCCTTTCGCGGCAGCTGCAACGGGCAGTGACGCGGCCGTTGCTGGCGATCGCCGACGTCGCACGGGAAGTCACCGAGAAGCGCAACTACTCGCTGCGCGCCCAGAAGCTCAGCCAGGACGAAATCGGGCTCCTTGCCGAAAGCTTCAACACCATGCTGGCCGAGATCGAGCGGGCGACGCGCGAGCTGGAGGCGTCGAACCGGGAATCCGCCCGCGAGGTCGCGGAACGCCGCCGCGCCGAGGATGAAATCCTGCGCTTGAACGCGGAGTTGGAGAAGCGCGTCAGCGAACGCACCGCGCAGCTCGAATACACCAATGGCGAGCTCGAGGCGTTCTGCTATTCGGTGTCGCACGATCTGCGTGCGCCGCTGCGCGCGATCGACGGCTTCAGCCTGGCGCTGATGGAGGATTTCCCGAAGGACTTGTCCGAGGAGGCGCAGCGCTATCTTGAGCGCATCCGCACGGCGACTCAGCGCATGGCCCAGCTGATCGAGGACCTGCTGAACCTGTCCCGCGTCTCGCGCGGCAGCCTCGCGCAGCAGGACGTCGATGTGGGCGACGTGGCAAAGCAGGTGGTGACCGAGCTGCGGCACGGCGAGCCCGGGCGCCAGATCGAAATCTCCATCTGGGACGGCATGCATGCACATGCCGATGCGAGGCTGCTGCGCGCCGCGCTTGAGAATCTGATCGGCAATGCCTGGAAATTCACGTCGAAGAGCGCACATGCGCGCATCGAGGTCGGGGCGCTGCGCGACGGCAGCCGCACGACCTTTTTTGTCCGCGATAACGGTGCCGGATTCGATATGGCTTATTCCGGCAAGCTGTTCGGCGCTTTCCAACGGCTGCATTCCACGAACGAGTATCAGGGCACGGGCATCGGCCTCGCCACGGTGCAGCGGATCGTCCACCGGCACGGCGGACGCATCTGGGCCGACGCGAAGCCTGACAAGGGGGCGGTGTTCTTCTTCACGCTGGAGTCCGGCGACGCCAAACCGGACGCGCCGCGCGCGGTGGCGGCGGCAGCATGACGAATAATCTGCCGGTGAATGTCCTGTTCGTCGAGGACGCGGAAGCCGACGTCGAGCTTGCGGTGCGCGCACTCAAGCGCGACGGACTGGAGGTGTCATGGCGCCGGGTCGAGTCGGAAGGCATGATGAAGGACGCGCTGGGGCGCCTCAAGCCCGATGCGATCCTGTCCGATTTCGCGATGCCTCAGTTCGACGGCCTGCACGCGTTGCGTCTGGCGCGGGACTTGGCGCCTGATGTTCCGTTCATCTTCCTGTCGGGAACAATCGGCGAGGAGCGCGCGATCGAGGCGATTCGGCTGGGGGCGACCGATTACGTTCTCAAGGACAACATGCGGCGGTTGAGCACCGCGGTCAAGCGGGCGCTCGCCGAAACGTTCGACCGCGAGCGGGTGCGCAAGGCCGAGGAGGAGCGCACGCGCCTGGTGGAGATCCTGGAGGCGACAAGCGACTATGTGGGAATGTCAGACCCGGAAGACCGGATCATCTATGCGAACGCGGCATGGCGCCGCCTCGCCGGTGTCGGCGACAGCGACCTGAGCGGCCGCAAGTTGATTGATTTCCATCCTTCCGCGGTGAGGGAGCTGATCAGCAGCCAGGCGCTGCCCGCGACCCTGCAAAAGGGCATCTGGAACGGCGAATCCGCGGTGCTCGCCGCGGACGGCACGCAGATACCGGTGTCCCAGGTCATGATCGGACACCGGGACGCCGAGGGCCGGCTGCGCTTTCGCTCGACCATCGCGCGCGACATCCGCGAC
>SCUF01000472.1 GCA_004298325.1 Betaproteobacteria bacterium
GGCGATCCTGTCGCTGCTGCAGGCGACGCTCACCCTGCCCGGCATCGCCGCGATCGCGCTCACGCTCGGCATGGCGATCGACGCCAACGTGCTGATCAACGAGCGCATCCGCGAGGAGGTCCGCGCCGGGCAGTCGCCGCAGGCGGCGATTCACGCCGGCTACGAGCGCGCCTGGGGCACGATTCTCGATTCCAACATCACGACGCTGATCGCCGGCCTGTCGCTGCTGATCTTCGGCTCCGGCCCGGTGCGCGGCTTCGCCGTGGTGCATTGCCTGGGGATCCTGACCTCGATCGTGTCCTCGGTGGTGGTGTCGCGCGCATTCGTCAACCTCTTTTACGGCCACCGTCGCAAGGTCGCGCGCCTGCAGATCGGCGACACGGCGTGGAAATGAACGGCTGAGGACCCAGCATGGAGTTCTTCAAGATCCGGCGCGTCATCCCGTTCATGCGGTACGCGCTCGTGTTCAACGTGATCTCGCTGATCACGTTCATCCTCGCGGTCGGTTTTCTCGCCACCCGGGGGCTCAATTTCTCGATCGAATTCACCGGCGGCACGCTGCTGGAGGTGAACTACAAGGACAGCGCGGAGCCGCAGAAGATCCGCGAGACGCTGGAAAAGGCCGGGCTCAAGGTCGAGGTGCAGAATTTCGGCTCCTCGCGCGACGTCCTGATCCGCATGCCGCTCGCCAAGGGCCAGTCCTCCGCCGACCTGTCGCAGAAGGTGCTCGCGCTGCTGAAGGCGCAGGACGGCAGCGCCGAGATACGCCGCGTCGAGTTCGTCGGGCCGCAGGTCGGCGAGGAGCTGGCCGAATACGGGGCGCTCGCCCTGCTCGTCACGGCGGTGGGCATCGTGCTCTACCTGTGGATGCGCTTCGAGTGGCGCTTCGGGCTATCGGCGATCATCGCCAACCTGCACGACGTGGTGATCATCCTGGGGTGCTTCGCGTTCTTCCAGTGGGAATTCTCGCTGCCGGTGCTGGCCGCGGTGCTCGCGGTGCTCGGCTATTCGGTGAACGAGTCGGTGGTGGTGTTCGACCGGGTACGCGAGATGTTCCGCAAGCTGCGCAAGGCGAGCGTGCCCGAAGTGATCGACTCGGCGATCACCGGCGTCATTTCGCGCACCATCATCACGCACCTGTCCACGCAGGCCATGGTCACCACCATGCTGCTCTTTGGCGGGGCGGCACTGCACTACTTCGCGCTTGCGCTCACCATCGGCATCATGTTCGGCATCTACTCCTCGGTGCTCGTCGCCAGCCCGCTCGTCATGTGGCTCGGCGTCGACCGCGCGCAGTTCATCCGGCCGCTGAAGAAGACCGGGCGCGACGAACACGAAGGCGCCGTCGTCTGAAAGAGGCAAAGGCGTCAGGACCCTTTGCCGCAGAAAAAGGGTCCTGACCCCTTACTTCAGGATCTGTACCAGGTTGGAGTAGTCGTCGGTCCAGGTGCGCCAGTCGGCGCGCGTCTCGGGTTCGGTGGCGCCCGCCTCGACGATCTCGGGCCGCTCGAGCGCCTTCGCATCCCGCGACACGAGCACCCAGGTGGAGGTCGTCTTGTCCTCCGAGGACTCCTCGTCCACCAGCACGGCATGCGCCCGGTGCTCCTCGGCGAGGCGCGCCACCACCGGCACCAGGTCGAGGAAGCGGTTGGAGACGTGGAAGGCGACGATGCCGTCCGCCTTCATGTGGCGCAGGTACACGCCGAGCGCCTCGCGCGTGATGAGGTGCACCGGAATCGAGTCGCTCGAGAACGCGTCGATCGCCAGCACGTCGAAATTCTGCGGCGGCTCGCGCTCCAGCGACAGCCGCGCATCGCCCAGCACGAGGTCGATCGTCGCGGCGCTGTCCCCCAGATAAGCGAACTCGCGCTGCGCCACCGTCAGCACGTCCGGATTGATGTCGTAGAAACGATAGACATCCCCCGGGCGCCCGTAGGCGGCCAGCGTGCCGGTGCCCAGGCCGATGACGCCGACGCGGCTCGCCGGACGCTCGGGCAGCGAAAGGATCGCGGCGCCGATGCCGGAGCTGGTCTGGTAGTAGGTCGTGGCGCGACGGCGGAAGTCCTCGTGCAGGTACTGCTCGCCGTGCATGATCACGCCGTGCAGCAGGCGCCGCAGGTGGTCCGCCTCGCCCGGCGAGCCGAACTCCTTCACCCGCATCACGCCGTAGAAATTGCGCTGCGACAGGCGCACGTCCTTGCGGTAGTGCAGGCCGTCGTAGAGCGCGCAGCCGGCGCTGGCCATCACCATGCCG
>SCUF01000473.1 GCA_004298325.1 Betaproteobacteria bacterium
CCGGATCTCGAACAGGTCCTCCAGTTCCTTGCGCGAGAGCTTGGTGACCTGGGCACCGCGCTGCGGCACGATCGACACCAGACCCCGGTTCTCGAGAATCCGCAGCGCCTCGCGGATCGTCGCCCGGCTGACGCCAAAGGTCTGCGCCAGCGCGACCTCCTTGAGGCGCTCGCCCGGGCGAAACCGCTCGTCCATGATGCCGCCGCCGATTCGTTCGGCGATCTGCAGGGGCAGCGTCGGCGTCAGCGGCTCCGAGAGCATGCGGCTCAACATGGGATCATTGTAGGCGCCCAAGTTTCTTTTGCCCGGATGTCGACATTATGGCAATATCGTCTCGAATCCACAGGAGGCGCACGGATGACAAGCATGCTGGGAGGCAAGGCCGTGGTTCAGTCGCTGCGCGCGGAAGGCGTCAAACACGTCTTCGGCCTCATCGGCTCGGCGGGAATGGAGATCTTCGACGCGCTTTACGATGCGAAGGACATCGGCTTCATCGGCGTGCGCGACGAACGAACCGGGACGCATATGGCTGACGGCTATGCGCGCGCTTCCGGCGGTGCCGGGGTGATCATTGCCGGGCAGAACGGCCCCGGGGCGACCAATCTCGTCACCGGGCTGGCGCAGGCGCACGCCGCCTACTCGCCGGTAGTGGCGCTCGCCGGATCGCTCTCCTCGGCCCACATCTACCGCGACGCGTTCCAGGAAGTGGACCAGCAGGCGCTGTTCAAACCGATCACGAAGCGCACCTGGACCGCCACGCAGGCGGCGCGAATCCCGGAGATGATGCGCGAGGCGTTCCGCACCGCGATGACGCCGCGCCGGGGACCGGTCGCGCTCAACCTGCCGCGAGATCTTCTGGCGGAAATGATCGAGTGGGACCAGAGCTACGCGCCAAAGGGCCGCGAGGCGATGGGACGCGCGGCGGGTGATCCCGACTTGATCGCGCGCGCGGCGGCGCTGCTGGCAGGTGCTCGCCAGCCGCTGATCATCGCCGGCGGCGGGATCAAGAACGGCCGCTCGCACGGCGAGCTGCTGCCGCTCGCGGAGTTGCTGCGCGCGCCCGTCGCGACTTCTCCCGGGCACGGCGATGCCGTTCCGTGCAGCCATCCGCTTTACGCCGGTCAGGTCGGGCCGCGCGGTAACGTCGTCGCCTCGGCGCTGGCGCGGGAGGCGGACGTGATACTGGCGATCGGCACGCGGCTTGGCTTCAACACGACGTTCTACTCCTGGGACAACCTCAGCCGCGCCGCGCGCATCATCCAGGTCGACATCGAGCCGACGGCGATCGGTCGCTTCTTCCCGGTGGAAATCGGAATCGAAGGCGACGCGGGTCGCGTCGCAGTGGCGCTGACGCGCGCGCTGGCGGGCCACAAGGCCTCTGCGGCAGTGGCGTGGACCGAGGACTTCGGCAGGAAGCGCGCTGCGCTCGCGGCCGAGCGCGATGCGGCCGGCAGCCAGGCCGCAAATCCGATCCAGCCCGCTGCGCTCTATCGCGCGCTCAGGGCATCGCTGCCCGATGACACGATGTTCGTCATGGACGCGGGAACCTTGTGCCTGCAGGCGACCGATCAGATGCTGTACCGCCAGCCGCCGGCGCTCTTCTCGCCGCTTGACTTCGGACTGGTCGGCTTCTCGTACGCCGCGGCCCTCGGCGCCAAACTGGCCTGCCCGGGGCGCACCGTGGTGAGCCTGATGGGCGACGGTGGCTTCGGCATGACGCTGGGCGAGATCAGCACGGCGGTCAGCCACCAGATCAACACCGTTTGCATCGTGATGAATAACGGCTGCTGGGGCGCGGAAAAGGCCTACCAGCGCGACTTCTTCGGCGAGCGCTATATCGGCGCCGACGTCCTGAGCCCGCCGTATGACCGGGTCGCGGAGCTCTTCGGCGCGCGCGGCTTCCGGGTAGAGCGGGTCGAGCAGATCGAGGGGGCCGTGCGCGAGGCGGTGACCTGCGGCAAGCCCGCGGTAGTCGACATCCTGGTGGATCCCAACGCGCTCTACAGCTTCCGGCGGGATTCGTTCAAGCACCGGGACAAGTCGGCCAAGTGAACGGCGCGCAGTTCGATTACGTCATCGTTGGCGCCGGCTCGGCGGGCTCGGCGCTCGCGGCGCGGCTGACCGAGAGCGGGCGGCACCGCGTGCTGCTGCTCGAGGCCGGAGGCGAGGATCGCAGCATCTGGATCCATATTCCACTGGGCGTGGGCAAGCTGTTGACCAATCCCCGCTACGCGTGGACTTTTTCGACGGAGCCGCAGTCGAGCATGCGGGGGCAGACCATTTACTGGCCACGCGGCAAGGTGCTCGGAGGCTCGAGCGCCCTGAATGGCATGGCGTACGTGTGGGGCGATCCCAGGGAGTTCGACCGCTGGCGCGACGAGGGCTGCAAGGGGTGGGGGTTCTCCGACGTGGCGCCGTACTTCCAGCGCATGGAATCCAATCTCTACTCAAACCGGCCCGAACGGGGACGCGAGGGACCGCTGCGCATTACGGATCGTGCAGTGCGCGAGCGCGATGCGCTGTCAGACGGGTTTGTCGCCGCGTGCCGCGAGGCGGGAATTCCCGAGACGCCGGATTACAACGTCGTCTCATTCGAGGGCGTGCGCTACCTGGAGCAATCCGCGTTTCAAGGGCGCCGCTGCAGCACGGCCACGGCATATCTCAAGCCTGCTCGCGGCCGACCCAATCTTGTCGTGGAGACGCACGCCCACGCCTGCCGGGTGGTGTTCGAAGGCCGGCGCGCGGTCGGTGTCGAGTACCTCAAGGGCGGGGACACGCGGATCGCGCGGGCGGGCCGCGAGGTGCTGCTCTGCGCGGGGGCCATCCAGTCCCCGCAGCTGCTCGAATTGTCTGGCATCGGCCAGGCTGGACTGCTGCAAGGCCTCGGCATCCCGGTGATCGCAGACCTGCCAGGGGTGGGCGAACACATGGTCGATCACCTGCAAGTACGTTGCACCTACGAAACCATGCTGCCGATCACGATCAACGACATCATGCGCAGCTTCTGGCGCAGGATGCGCGTCGGCCTCCAGTACCTGACGACCCGCAAGGGGCTGATGGCGAATACCTCGTCTACCGCCCACGCGATCACGCGCACCAGCCCGGGACTATCGGCGCCGGACGTCATGATCCGCATCTATCACATCAGCGGCAAGGACCGCTATTCACGGTCCCCGGCACAGGGTATCGATCCCTATCCGGGATTTTCGATCGGCGGCTTCAAATTGCACCCGGAGTCGCGTGGCTCGATCCACGTGGGCTCGCGGGACCCGCAAGCGCATCCGCGCATCCAGCCGAATTACCTCGCCCATTCCGCTGATCGAGATACCGCGCTGGCGCTGCTTCGCCTGGTACGCCGGATCGCGTCGCAACCGTCGCTGAGTTCCCTGATCGTCGCGGAGCATCGCCCGGGGCCGGCGATCGGCGATGACGAGGCGCTGCTCGACTACATCCGCGAGACCGGCCAGACCTCGTGGCATACCGTCGGAACCTGCCGCATGGGGCCGGAAAAGGATGCCGTGGTGGACGAACGGCTCCGGGTGCACGGTGTGCAGGCACTTCGCGTGATCGATGTCTCGGTGATGCGCTCGATCGCGTCGTCGAACACCAATGCGCCGGCGATCATGATCGGAGAGAAGGGCGCGGACCTGGTGCTGGAGGATGCGCGATGAAGCGAGCTCGACGGCCGAAGACCCCGTTTACGGATGCCCAGCGGGAATCGGGCGATTGGAATCCACTCTGGACCACGTTCAGCGCGTGGGACCCCGAATTCCTCGAAGCGTACCTGCGTCTGCGCAATGTCCCCTTTCGCAACGGGCCGCTGCCAAGGAAGTACAAGGAACTCATCCTGGTCGCGATCAACGCGGCGACCACGCATCTGTACGCCCCCGGGGTGCGCCGCCATATTCGTAATGCACTGCAACATGGGGCGACCCGGCGGGAGATCCTGGAGACGATCGAGCTGACCACGGTACTCGGCATCCATTCGAGCAACCTCGCGGTCCCGATCCTGGCCGAAGAGCTGGCCGCGCACCGCAAACGGCGGCGTGCAAAATAAGGGCTTGGAAAGATATAGATGTTTCCATATGATGCGTCCCTGGCCCTCGGACGCACCAGAGAATGACGCCCATCACGCGCGAAATTGCCCAGCGGGTTGCAGAGACCCGCTTGCAAGACATCTCGGACGACGTCACCCGCTACAGCAAGACGCTGGCGATGAGCGCGCTCGGCGCGATGCTCGCGGGCCCGAGGTGCGTCGGCTCCGACATCGTCACCCGTTACGTGCAGCGCGCCGGCGGAGCGTCCGAGGCGTCCGTCTGTGGCAGCAGCGGGCGGACCAGCGTCGAGGGCGCCGCGCTCGCCAACGCGACCTACGCGCATGCCACCGAATACGAAGACGACAGCTTTCCGGAGGCGGTGTCCAGCTACACCCTGTTTCCGGCGATCTTCGCGCTGGGGGAGCACCTGCGTTCCGACGGTCGCACCGTACTGGAAGCCTTCGTGCTCGCCTACGAGACGCAGGCGCGAATCGGGCTCGCGTGTCGCGAGGCGCGGCGCCTGGGCTA
>SCUF01000474.1 GCA_004298325.1 Betaproteobacteria bacterium
CAACTGCTGCATGGCGCTCACCGAGCCCGACGCGGGCTCCAACACGCTCGAGATGCGCAGCTTCGCGCGCGCCGACGGCGAGGGCTGGCGGCTGAACGGCCGCAAGATCTGGATCACCGGGGTGCCCGACGCCGCCAAGATGCTGGTGGTGGCGCGCACCCGCAAGCTGGCCGAGGGCGGGCGGCGCACCGACGGCCTGTCGATGTTCATGATCGACGTCGAGCGCCAGGGCCTCGAGCACCAGGCGATCGACAAGGTCGGCACCAACACGCTCGCCTCCTCGAGCGTGTTCTTCGACGACGTGAGGATCGAGCCGCAGGAACTCGTCGGCACGCTGCACGGCGGCTGGCGCGAGCTGCTCGACGTGCTCAACACCGAACGCATCGTCACCACCGCCGGGCTGGTGGGCACGGGCGAGCTCGCGATCCGGCTCGCGGTGGCGTATGCCAACCAGCGCAAGGTCTTCGGCAATACGCCGGTGAGCGCCTACCAGGGGCTGCAGTTCCCGCTCGCCCAGTGCCACGCCGAGATCGAGGCCGCGCGGCTGCTCAACTACAAGGCCGCGGCCAACTTCGACGCCGGCCTGGACTACGGCAGCGAGGCGAACGCCGCCAAGCTGCTCGCCGCGCAGGCGGTGGCGCGAGCCACCGAGCGCGCCATGCAGACCCTCGGGGGCATGGGATTCGCGAAGGAATTCCACCTCGAGCGGCTGTGGCGCGACTGCCGCCTGTTTCGCTTCGCGCCGGTATCCGAGGAGATGATCCTCAACTACATCGCGGTGCACGACCTCGGCATGCCGCGCTCGTACTGAAAGGAGAGGGCCCCATGGTCGCGCTCACTTCCGCCATCCGCTTTCATGCCCGCCAGGCACCGCAGCGCGAAGCCCTCGTCTGCGGCGGCGAGCGCGTCACCTACGGCGCGCTGTGGGAACGCAGCGCGCGCCTCGCGGGCATGCTCACGGCGCGCGGCACCGCCAAGGGGGATGTGGTCGCGGTGCTGATGAAGAACAGCACCGCCTTCATCGAGATCGCGCTCGCCGCCAGCCACGCCGGGGCGGTGCTGCTGCCGATCAACTTCCGGCTGGCGGCGGAGGAGGTCGAATACATTCTCGGGCACGCCGGCGCCAAGCTGCTGTTCGTCGACGAGGAGCTGCTGCCCGCGGCGGGCCGCTTCGAGCCGCGCGTCGTGGTCGACGCGAAAGCGCAGCAGGACAGCGGCGTTCTGGCACGGGGTGCGGCGTTGCTCGAGCACGGGCCGGCGCTCGCCAGCACGGACCTGTTCCGCCTGATGTACACCTCGGGGACCACCGACCGCCCCAAGGGCGTGATCCATACCTACAACAACTACTACTGGAAGTGCCTCGATCACATCGCGGCGCTGCAGCTCACGGCGCGCGATCGCCTGCTGGTGGTGGGGCCGCTGTACCACGTCGGCGCCTTCGATCTGCCGGGGCTCGCGGTGCTGATCGCGGGCGGCACGCTGTGCGTGCTGCGCGAGTTCGACCCGGAAGCGGTGCTCGAAACGATCGCGCGCGAGCGGCTCACGGGCAGCTGGATGGCGCCGGTGATGCTGAACCGGCTGCTCGCGCATCCGGGGCGCGAGCGCTTCGAGCTGTCGTCCCTGCGCTGGCTGATCGGCGGCGGCGAGCGCACGCCCGAGCAGCGCATCCGCGAATTCACGGGCCTGTTCCGGCACGGACGCTACGTCGACGCCTACGGCCTGACCGAATCCTGCGCCGGCGACACGCTGATGGAACCGGGCATGGAGCTCGCGAAGATCGGCTCGGTCGGCCGCGCCGTGCCGCACGTCGACATCGAGATCCGCGACGACGCCGGGCGCGCGCTGCCCGCGGGCGAGCCGGGCGAAATCTGCCTGCGCGGACCCAAGATCACGCCGGGCTACTGGCGCGAACCGGCCAAGACCTCGGCCAGCTTCTTCGGCGAGTGGTTTCGCACCGGCGACATCGGCGTGCTCGACGCCGACGAATTCCTCACCCTCACCGACCGCAAGAAGGACATGATCATCTCGGGCGGCGAGAACATCGCCTCCTCGGAGGTCGAGCGCGTGCTCTACGGCCTGGAGCAGGTGAGCGAGGCCGCGGTGATCGGGCTGCCCGACGAACGCTGGGGCGAGCGCGTGGTCGCGGTGGTGGTGCTCAGGCCCGGCGCGTCGCTTGCGGCCGAAGCGCTTGCGGCACATTGCCGCGCCCACCTCGCCGGGTTCAAGGTGCCGAAGCAACTCGTGGTGCGCGAGGCGTTGCCGCGCAATCCCTCGGGCAAGGTGCTCAAGCGCACGCTGCGCGACGAACTGGCGGGGTCCGGCGCGGCGTGAACTTCTCCGGGCGCATCGCGGTGGTCACCGGCGGCGCGAGCGGCATCGGCGCGGCGTGCGCGGCTTCGCTCGCCGCGCACGGCGCGCGCGTCGTGGTCGCCGATCGCAAGCCCGCCGATTCGACCGCCGCGCAGACGGTCGCGATCGACGTCGCGGACGAGAATTCGGTGGCCGCGGCGGTGGACGAGATCGAGTCGCGCATCGGGCCGGTGCAGGTGCTCGTCAACAGCGCCGGCGTGCTGCAGCGAACCCTGCCGCCGGAGGAGCTGGGGCTGGCGGAATGGGATTTCGTCGCGCGCGTCGACCTGCGCGGCACCTACCTGTGCTGCGCCGCGTTCGGCGCGCGCATGGCGGCGCGCGGCGCGGGCGCGATCGTCAACATCGCATCGGTCGCCGGAATGCGCTCGGGACCGCTGCACTCGTACGGACCGGCGAAAGCAGGTGTCATCCATCTGAGCGAATGCCTTGCCGCTGAATGGGGACCCAAGGGGGTGCGCGTGAACACGGTTTCGCCAGGCTTCACGCAAACGCCGGCACTCGACAAGGGCAAGGCAGACGGCACGCTCAATGACGCCACGCTGTCCGCGAACACCGCGCTCGGCCGCCTGATCCGCCCCGAGGAGATCGCAGCGGCGGTGACGTTTCTCGCCTCCGACCTCGCCTCGGCGGTCACCGGCGCGAACCTGCCGGTGGACGCCGGCTTCCTGGTCGCGACGCCGTGGGCGGCCTACGGCGGGCTGCGCAGGCGCGAACGCTAGTACGTCAAGCCGTCAATTACGAAACATAATGGCAGACAAACCGTGCATTCCTGGATCTGCTGAAGGACCCATCCATGCGTTTTGCGGTTGATACGGGAGGCACCTTTACCGATCTCGTCCTGGAGGATGCGCGGGGACGGGTTCACATGTTCAAGGCCCCGACGACCCCGGGGGACCCGGTCGAGGGCATTCTGGCTGCCGTGCAGGCGGCGGCCGCGGGCCTGGGGACGCCGGCGAGGGACCTGCTTCGCCGGGGCGAGCTCTTCATCCATGGCACCACCCACGCCATCAACGCGATCATTACGGGCAGCACGGCCCGCACCGCATTCCTGACCACGCTGGGACATCGCGACATCCTGGTCATCCGCGAGGGCGGACGCATCGAGCCGTTCAATTTCCTCGTTCCGTTCCCGAAGCCATACATCCCGCGCGCGCTCACGTTCGAGATTCCGGAGCGGATCAGTTCCGCGGGCGAGATCGTGGCACCGCTCGACGAGACCGCCACCGTGAAGGTCATCCAGACGCTGCGGGACAGGAACGTCGAGTCGGTGGCCGTCTGCCTGCTGTGGTCGACCGTCAACTCACGCCATGAAGATCGCGTGGGACAGTTGCTGGAGAAGCACCTTCCCGGCGTGCCGTACACGCTTTCGCATGCCCTCAATCCGATCCTGCGCGAGTACCGCCGTGCTTCCTCGGCGTGCATCGACGCATCGCTCAAGCCACTC
>SCUF01000475.1 GCA_004298325.1 Betaproteobacteria bacterium
TCCGGTGAGGATGATCTCGAGCGCGCGCCCCGTGCCGACGAGGCGCGGCAGCCGCACCGTGCCGCCGTCGATGAGCGGCACGCCCCAGCGCCGGCAATAGACGCCGAAGTAGGCCGATTCTTCCATCACGCGCAGGTCGCACCACAGCGCCAGCTCGAAGCCGCCCGCGACCGCCGGCCCGGCGACCGCGGCGATCACCGGCTTGTCGAGCTCGAGCCGCGTCGGACCCAGCGGCCCGCGCGGGAGTTGTCCGTTCGCGCGCACGCGCTCATCGAGCGGGTAGGCGATCTCCTGGAGCGGCGCCGGATCCTCGATCAGCGAGGCGCCGTATTTCAGATCCCAGCCGGCGCAGAACGCGCCGCCCTCGCCCCACAGCACAGCGACCGCCGCGGCGGGATCGCGGTCGAAGGCGACGAAGGCATCGAGCAGCGCGTCGGCGCTCTCCGGATCCATGGCATTGCGTGCCTGCGGCCGGCTGTGGATCACCGTCCAGACCCGGCCTTTCTTTTCGATGCGCACGGTCATTTCGCGCCTCCCCCTTCAGGTATGGGCCTGCCGCTGTCGCGCCATCTCACGGCCGCGTGAAAACCGTGCCGCTCGGCGTAGTCCTTGAACCACAGGCCCTCGGGCGAATGGCGCGTGATGCCGTCGAACAGCGTCGCGATCATCTGCGTGTTGGCGAGACCCATGTTGTCGTAGGCCTGGTTGATCATGAGTTTCTGCATCATGAGCTGGTTTTTCGGCACGCCCGCCATGCGCTTGGCGAGCGCGTTCACCGCAGCATCGAGCCTTTTCGCCGGCACCGCGTCGTGCACCAGACCCCAGGCTTTGGCGGTCGCGCCGTCGATGGTGTCGCCGGTGAGCAGCATGCGCTTGGCTTTCTCGGCACCGAGCCGGTACACCCACATCGCGGTGGTCGGGCAGCCCCAGACGCGCGCCGGCATGTAGCCGATGCGCGCGTCCTCGGCCATCACCACGATGTCGGCGCAGAGCGCGATGTCCGAGCCTCCCGCGACCGCGTAGCCGTGCAGCTTGCAGATCACCGGCTTGTAGCTGCGCCAGATCGAGAAGAAATCCTCGGTCCAGCCTTTCATGATCCTGTAGTCGCGCATCGGGTCCCAGGGCATGCGCTGGGTGAGCGGCGTCTTCGCCTCGGCAAAGGCCTTCAGGTCGTAGCCGGCGCAGAAGGCGCGTCCTGCGCCTGCGAGCACGATCACGTGCACGGCGTCGTCCGCGTTCGCCTGCGCGACGGCGCGGCGGATCTCGCCGGGCATCTTCTGGTTGATGGCGTTCAGCCGCTGCGGCCGGTTGAGGGTGATGCGCGCGATGCGGCCGTGCACCGCGTACTTGAGCGTCGAGTAGCGCATGTTTCCTCCGGGACGGCGTTAGCATAGCAACCCATGCGCCCGGCGATCTGGTATTTCGATTTCGTTTCGCCGTTCGCCTGCATCGGGCTGCACCGGCTGGGCGAGTTGCCGCGCGCTCTGCCGATCGAGTACCGGCCGGTGCTCTTCGCGGGCCTGCTGAACCGGTTCGGCCAGAAAGGTCCGGCCGAGATCGCGGCCAAGCGCCGCTATACCTACCGCTGGTGCCATTGGTGGGCGCAGAGCCGCGGCATCCCGTTGCGCTTTCCGGCAGCGCATCCGTTCAATCCCCTGCACCACTTGCGGCTCGCCATCGCCTGCGGCTGCGCGCCGGAGGCCGTGCGCCGGATCTTCCAGGCGATCTGGACGACCGGCGCGGATCCCACCGACCCCGCCGCGTTCAGCCGGCTGGCGCTCGAACTCGGCGTCGACGCCGCGCGGCTCGGCGCGCCCGAGGTGAAGGACGCATTGCGCCGGAACACGGAAGACGCTGCGGCGCGCGGCGTGTTCGGCGTGCCCACGCTCGAAGTGGCGGGCGAACCGTTCTGGGGCGCGGACGCGATCGACTTCGCGCGCGCGTTCCTCGCCGACCCGTCGGTCCTGCACAACGACGAAATGCACCGCCTCGACTGCCTGCCGGTGGCCGCGGCGCGACGAACATGAAATCGACGCGGATTATTCCGTCGCCTGCCGACGGACATGCGACGTCACGAGCGTTGAAGCGCGCCTCATCGCCCGGCGCGTCTTTTTTGCAGTAGGCTCTGCGCCGCAACCCAACGGACAAGGAGTTCTCATGCACCACAAGATGCGATACGGAGCGCTGCCGGCCGCCGCGTTGCTGGCCCTCGGCGGCTGTGCCACGGGACTTCTCGGCGACAACGCCATGACGTTCTTCGTCACCAGCACGGGGCCGGGCAAGGGGGGCGATCTGGGCGGCCTCGAGGGCGCGGACCGTCATTGCCAGAAGCTCGCCAGTGCCGCGGGTGCGGGTGAACGGACCTGGCGCGCCTACCTCAGCACGCAGGGTGCGGCGCTGAACGATTCCAAGGTGGTGCACGCGCGCGAGCGGATCGGCAGCGGCCCCTGGCACAACGCCAAAGGGGCCCTGATCGCGCGGAACGTCGCCGAACTGCACTCCTCCGACAGCAAACTGAGCAAGGAGACGGCGCTCGACGAAAGGGGTCAGCTGGTCAACGGCCGCACGGACAAGCCGAACAAGCACGACATGCTCACGGGTTCGCGGCCCGACGGCACTGCGTTTGCAGGCGCGTTCTTCCCGGACATGACGTGCGGCAACTGGACGAAGAGCGGTGCCGAGGGCTCGGCGATGACGGGCCACCACGATGTTGCCGGACCGATCGACCACCCTTGGGCCGTGTCATGGAATTCGGCGCACCCGACCCGCGGTTGCACGCCGGAGGGGATCCGCAGCACGGGAGGTGACGGCCTGTTCTACTGCTTCGCGGCGAAATAGCCGCAGCTCAGGTGTACCTGCGCGCGTCCTCGATCACCTTGCCGTCGTTCGGCAGGCTGCCGGGCGCGACGAGTTCGACCTCGCCGCGCAGCTTGGTGACGTCGCGGATCGAAGCCACGATCGCCTCGACCAGGCCGCCGGGACGTTCGCCCGCCTCGCATTTGAGCGTCATGCGATCGTTGCCGGTCTCGCCCTCCACCACCAGCCTCGCCTTGAGGATTTCCGGATGGCGGCGCAGCACCTCGTTCACCTGCTTCGGCGTGACGAACATGGCGCGCACCTTGGTGGTCTGGTCGGCGCGCCCCATCCAGCCGCGGATGCGGACATTGGTCCGGCCGCAGGGACTCGTGCCCGGCAGCACCGCCGACAGGTCGCCGGTGCCGAAGCGGATCAGCGGGTAATCGCGGTTGAAGCTCGTGATCACCACTTCGCCCACCTCCCCGGCGGGCAGCGGATCGCCCGTGCCGGGACGCACGATCTCGAGGATCAGCGCCTCCTCGAGGATCATGCCCTCGTTCACCGCGCCCCCGGGCATGAGCGATTCGTAGGCGATCAGCCCGAGGTCGGCGCTGGCATAGGACTGCGAAACCCGAATGCCGCGCGCGGCCATGCCCTGGCGCAGCGCCGGCGGCAGGTACTCGGCGCCGACGTGCGCCTTGCCCAGCGATGCGATGTCCGCCTGCATCTCGTCGGCCTTTTCGACGATCAGCTTGAGAAAGGACGGCGTGCCGACCAGTCCCGCGACGCGCAGGTCGCGGATCGTCGTCACCTGCATCTCGGTCTGTCCGACGCCGGTCGGGATCACGGTGCAGCCGAGCGCCTGCGCGCCGCATTCGAGCATCGAGCCGGCCGGCGTGAAATGGTAGGCGAAGGTGTTGACGATCAGCTCGCCGCCGCGAAAGCCGCCC